>CALCHX010000146.1 GCA_937906875.1 uncultured Gemmatimonadota bacterium
GCCGTCATGCAGTGCAAGATTCGTGCTATTGGCACTTTACTTACAGACCACTAGGCCCCGCCACTCGCCGCCCTGGCGCCCCGTCGTCGCCTCGCACCCGGTCGTCGCCCTCACCCCCGCCACACTCCTCACCCCCGCGAAAGCGGGGGCCCATCGACCTGCGCACCGAACCTGAATTCCCGCGTTCGCGGGAATGACGGATGTCCCCATTCGTCACCCCCGCCCACAGCGTCGGCTCCGGCATCGCGGCCGGCGCTTGGGGCCGAGCTGAAGGTTGTGCCGACAGCCTGTGCTTGACGGAACTCGCGCCGGGCGCAACGTTCTCCTGGCCCCGGCCCACCAGCCAGAACAGGTGGCCGTCGGGGCTCTGCCCCCACTTCGCGCCCACTCGTTACCCGATCGGGTGCGATGACCCGACCAGCGACAGTGCTGCCGCCCCCAATTTCCCCTCGCGAGACGCAATGACCGCCTTTCGCTCCGTCCTCCCGGTGAGCGCATCGCTCGCCCTGCTCGGCGCCCTCGCCTCCTGCATGGCGCCTCCCAGCACCACCCCCTCACCAGCCGCCAATGCGGCCGCGCGTCCTGGCGGCGCCACCGCTGGCGCCGGAGGGGATTCAGCCGCTCGGGGAGGTGCCACCGCGACTCCAGCACCCAAGCCCTACAATCGCGTCATCACCGACAAGGCCAAGACGCGCCGCGGCGTTTTCACGGTCCATCAGGTGGGTGAGAAGCTGTATTTCGAGATCCCCGACAACGAGTTGGAGAAGGACATGCTGCTCATCGGGCGCTACGCTCGCGCGGCGGCAGCCAATCCCAACCTGCCCGGCGGCGGCTTCGGCGCCTACGGCGGCGACCAGTTCGCGGAGCGAACACTGCGCTGGGAACGCAACGGCAACCGGGTGATACTGCGCACCCCATCCTTCGACATAACCGCCGACAGCACGCTCTCCGTCTGGCAGGCGGTCGTGGCATCCAACTACGCGCCCGTGGTCGCTGTCCTCAACGTGGAGACATTCGGACCGGATAGCGCGGCGGTGGTGGATGTAACACGATTGTTCACGACAGCCGTGCCCGAGATAGCCGCCATCCGCGGCACCATAGACGCGTCCCGCTCGTATATCGAGAGCGCGCTGGCGTTCCCGAACAATGTGGAGATCGAGGCCACACAGACGGGCGTCCCGGCGGCCACGGGCGGAGCAGGCGGCGCGGGTGGCGGCGGCGGTGCCGGTGCGCCTCGCCCCGCGCAGAGCGTGCTGGCCCACTGGAGTATCGTCAAGCTTCCCGAGAACCCGATGATGCCGCGTCGCTTCGACGAGCGGGTCGGCTATTTCTCCATCCGCCAGGTGGACTTCGGCACGAGGGAACAGCGAGCGGCCCAGCGACAGTACATCACCCGCTACCGGCTCGAGTGTTCGGAGCGCATGTCCGGCGACCTCTGTTACCCGAAGAAGCCCATCACCTACTACGTCGATCCGGCCACGCCTGAGCAGTGGAAGATCTACGTGAGACGAGCGATCGAGGAATGGCAGCCGGCGTTCGAGGAGGCCGGCTTCAAGGAAGGCATCGTGGCCATGGACGCTCCGGCCAACGATCCGGAGTGGTCGCCGGAAGACGTGCGGCACACGATGATCCGCTGGCTTCCCAGCACGACCGAGAACGCCGTCGGCCCGCACGTTCACGACCCGCGCACCGGTGAGATACTGAACGGTTCGGTGCGCATGTTCCACAACGTGCTGAACCTGCAGCGTGCATGGTACTTCACCCAGGCCTCTCCTCTCGACCCGCGGGCTCGCGTACTTCCCATGCCCGACTCGCTCATGGGCCGGTTGCTGCAGTTCGTCGTTGCCCACGAGATCGGCCACACCCTGGGCCTGCAGCACGACCAGATCGGCAGTTCCACCTATCCCGCGGACAGCGTCCGGAGCCGTAGCTGGGTGGAGAAGATGGGGCACAGTCCGAGCATCATGGACTATTCCCGCTTCAACTACGTCGCCCAGCCCGAGGATTCCATCCCCGTCCAGAACCTCGTCCCGACGGTGGGGCCGTACGACAGGTACGCCATCATGTGGGGCTACAAGCCCATTCCTGGCGCGACGACCCCGGACGCCGAACGGCCCACCCTGGATCGTTGGGCGCGGATGCAGGACACCATCCCGTGGTACCGTTTCTCCGCCAACAACGCCTTCGGTGCCTTCGGAACGCAGAGTGAGGCAGTGGGCGACGCCGATCCGGTGAAGTCCACCGGGCTCGGATTCAGGAACATCGAGCGCGTGATGGGCTACATCAGCTCGGCCGCCACGAGCCCGCTGGAAGACAACAGCGACCTCGAGGAGCTCTACAATCGGACGGTCGGTCAGTGGGCTACCGAAGCCAACCACGTCGCGACCGTAGTGGCCGGCGGCACCGTACAGTACAAGGCGGGCAGTCAGACCGGTCCTGTCTACGAGCCGATGTCGGTGGAGCGCCAGCGCGAGGCCGTGAAGTTCCTCAATGACAGGGTCTTCACCACTCCCACCTATCTCATCCGCCCCGACATTGCGAGTCGCATCGAGGCGAATGGTATGCTCAGGCGCATCAACGGTGCTCAGTCGCGGGTGATGAACAACCTGCTTGACGACAGCCGGATGAATCGCCTCCTGGAGCAGGAAGCGCTAAGGGGAAATGCCGCCTACCCGCTCTCGAACATGCTCGACGACGTTCGGCGTGGCGTCTGGTCGGAGGTCTACAGCAACGCTCCGCGCGCCGATGCATACCGTCGCGAACTGCAGGGCAGTTTCCTCACCCTCATGGACCGCAAGCTGAACCCGCCGCCGGCCACTCCGGCGCAGACCGCATCACCGTTCGGCCGGCGCCCCGACCCGCTCTCCGACGATGCGAAGTCGCAACTGCGTGGTAGCCTGACGACGCTGCGAGCGGACATCCAGCGCGCCATACCGCGTACCTCCGATCGCTCCACTCGTCTGCACTTCCAGGGCGCCATCCACCGTATCGACAACATCCTCGACCCCAAGGGCGATTGAGGTGGGAGCCGTCTGCCTGCTCGACCGGGCAGGCATACGGCTCGCCAGCCCTGAATACGCTGTACCAGCAGTCTTCGCAAACGATTAGAATTGACCTGCGCCGGACGACGCGCCCAACCGCGGGTGCGTCGTCCGGCGATTTCATGGCATACCCTCACATGTCTCACACCGATCGCCGTTGACCTTCAAGCGCTGGCTGGCCGTCCTGCTCTCGTTCGGCGCGGCCATCGGCGTGTCGCTCTACCTGGTCGTGTCCAGCTGGCCGCGCGGTGGAGCGTCAGTCGCCCTGCCACCCCTGGCGCATCTGGTGGCGTTGTCGGCAGTCGCGCTCGAGATCCTCACGCGGGCGATCAAGATCAAGCTCAGTGCTGCCTCGCTGCGTATCCCCCTCAAGCTGGGTGCATCGGTACGCACCTGCCTGGGCGGCGACTTCGGCGCGGCAATCACCCCCGCACGATCCGGCGCCGAGCCAGCGCGGTTCTTCATCCTCGTGCAGGCTGGTGTGGGTGCCGCGAACGTGCTGCTCATCCTGTTCGCCGAACTCTTCCTCGAGATGCTCTCCCTGGGCGTGCTGGCGATCGTCCTGGCTTTCAGCTTCAAGGGTTCGGGGCCGGTCGTGGGAGGTCTCATCGGGCTCGTGGGCGGGTATGCCGCGGTGGTGCTGGGGGGCGGTCTCTTCGGCCTCATGCTGGCGAGGCGCCGCGCAGCCGGCCCACCGCCCCGCTGGGCGCGTTCGCTCGGCTTCAACGCCGGACGCTGGCGTGCCGTGCAACGGGCGTTGCGCCAACTCCGGTCGAGTGTCGGTGGGCTTCGCCAGGCCAACATTCCACTCATGTTTGGCGCCTTCTTCTTCTCGATCCTCCACGTGCTGCTCCGGCTGACCATCCTGCCGGCGATCGTGCTGTCACTCGATTCCTCGATCGAGTTGTCACCGCTGGTACTCTGGCCCCTGGCGCTGCTCTACGGGATAGCAGTGGCGCCGGCGCCGGGCGGCGGCGGCGCCGTGGAGATCGTCTTCCGCGCCGCACTGGGCGGAGTGATCCCGGCCGCATATTTCGGGTCAGCTCTCATCTGGTGGCGCTTCTACACCTTCTACCTGTACATACTGCTGGGTGCCCTGGCCGCAGGTGGCACGGTGCTGCGGGCATTGCGCGAGGATAGCACCGAGCCGGCGGTGCCACTGGACTGACGACGGCCGGCCTCACCGCGCCTTCACGGCGGCGCTCGCCACAAGCGTGGAGCCTCCACGCAGCCAGAGCGTCAGCGGAACTCGCTGACCGACCTCCAACGGCTCCGCCACATCCATGAGCATCAGGTGCAGCCCCCCCGGACGGAGCGCCACTACACTCCCCGGGGGCACGACCAACGCCCCGACTGGATGCATCCGTGCAACCCCCGCCGAGTCGATACTCGTCTCGTGCAACTCGGCAACCCGGGTCACCGGAGTGGTAACGGAGTCCACCACCACCGTATCCCGCGTCCCGTTATCCACGACGAAGTAGCCAGCCGTGGTGCTGCCAGCGATCGCTGGTCGAAATTCCGCGTCCCGTACGACGGCCACCGTCTGGGCACGGCAGCCGGCGAGCGTGCCGGCGAGCATGGCCATGCTCGCCGTACCGCGCACCAACGCTCGCACGAGAGCGTTGGAAGGAGCGGGGAGGTTGTGCAGCATGGAAGGCATTGGCCGTACCTGCGCTTGTTTGGGGTGAGACAATGTCTGAACGGTTGCTGCTGCTACGAGGTGCAGACTCCGCGTACCGCCACCATGCTCGCTGCGTCCCTCTCCTCGGTCGCCTCCGCGCCCATCGACCTCAGCGACGCGGTGCCGGTGAGGACCTCACCGGAGCCCGACAGGCGCAATATCACCTCTCGCGCGCCGGAAGCAGTCGGCCAAACTATCTCGATCTCGCTGCCCGTCGCGATACGCCAGGCTGTACCTCCACTCGGAGTACGCTGATCACGCTGCAGCGGGGTAGCCTCCATCCAGCCTGAGCGGCCTGGTGCCGGCGTGTCGAGGAGGCGTATCCACCCGGGTAGCGCCCTCTCCACCGCCTCGCGACCAACGCTCGGCGCGCCTCCGACCTCCAACCGGTAGCAGCCCGCCAGACGTCGCGTCAAGGCGAAGCGAACGCTGCTGTCGCGCGCGGTGGCATCGGCCGTGGCGGGCGTCGGCGACGGTTCACCGGGCGGCCGGGCGGGCGGGCTGGCGATGGGAGGAGCCTTGGCCTGGCTGGTTGCGGCTCGCCGGCTGCTCCCCGCCTCAGCCGTCGGCGGACTGGGCGTGACCGCCACACCTGTCGCTACCATCTCCCCAAGGCTCGAAACCGCTGGGACGAGGGCGACCGTCACGACGCTATCCCCCGTCTCCGCCACGTGCAGCACCAGTCGCGCCGGTTCGAAACCCGTACGTCTGACGGTCGCTGTGTGCTCGCCCACCGGCATCCCGTCCAGCCTGAAGCGCCCGGCGACATCAGTGACGGCGGCGCTGCTCGTACCCGGTACCGTCACCAGCGCCTGGCCTACCGGATGGCCGTCCTCCGAGATCACCCGACCGACGAGCACGGGGCCAACTGCCATGCTCGCTGCCTGGGCTCGAGCTGGCGATGGTACGGCGGCCACCCCCGCCTGGGCCCGCGTCTGTGGCGCCAGCCGAGCCGGCGCCGGAGGCGCTGGCGCGATGAAGGCGGACGCAACCCGAGCCTCGGCGCTGTCCAGCTCTGCCCTGCCGCCTGTCGCGACTGCTGCAGCTGACGGCTGGGGCGGACGCGGCGGTACTGCCAGCGGGGGCGCCTCCGTTCGCAGTTCGTCATGGGGAGCAGACTTCTCGTCGGCCGGGGCGCCAGCGGCAGTGGGGACACGTCCGGCCTGGGAGCGCTCTCCCGACGTGGACAGCGGACTCCCCTCGGCAGCTTCTGTCTCACTGGCAGTGGCCCGATTCGCCAACGGCAGTTGCGAATCGGCGGCCGTCGCAAGCGTCGGCGGGACCTCCGCAGCGCGACCGCTCGACGACTCCGCCGTGATCGGCGCCAGCGGACCGCTACGCTGGAGCACCAGCGTCGTACCCACGGCCATCAGCCCCACCGCGGCAATCGCGGACAGGCGCCACCGACGCCCGGCGCGAGTCTTCGCTGCCGGGTCGACCTGACCCACTCGCGCATCGTTCATCGATCGAACACCGGTCTGGCCGACACCGGACATCGACGACAACTGGCCTCCGCGGTCTCCCGCCCTGGCGTGCCGAACGTCCGTCGGCGTGCCGGAGGACGGATTGGAGTGCATGCCTCCGGGTCCATCGTCCAACGACCGCACGATGCGGGTGCTCGCCGCTACCAATCCGCGCGCCTCGGCGACGGCCACGCGACAATCGGCGCAGTCCGTCAGGTGCCTGCGGAGCGCGTCCGCCTCGACCGAGGAAAGCTCGCCGTCCAGCCAGGCGTGGATGGTTCCCTCGTCGGGGTGAATGCTCCCGGTCGTCACTTCGGTGCCATCCTCAGGATGCTGCATTCTCCCTCCTGTCCCGCTCCGCTTGCAACGCTTCGTATGCCTCGGCGAGCCGCCGCCTCGCCCGGGCGAGGGTCGTCCCCACCGAGCCGGGCGACAGTTCAAGCGCCGTGGCGATCTCCTGGTAGTCCAACCCTTCCTCCCTCATCAGCAACGCGCTCCGATCCCGCTCTGCCAACTGCTCGAGGGCCCGTCGGGCGAAGGCAGCATCCTGAGCCCGTTCCAGCACCGTCGTCTCCGGCGCCTCCAGTTCCCGAGCCCGTTCCTCGTCGGCAAGCATCGCCAGATGATGACGGCGCCTGTCGTCGGTCCGCGCCTGGTCACGCACGAGGTTCGTGGCAACCGCGTAGAGCCATGAACGCTCGCTCGTCAGGTGCTCCTGTCTCATCGCGCGCACGAACGTCTCCTGGGCCACGTCCTCCGCCCAATCGCGATCGCCAAGGCGGCGCGCCAGGTAGCGCACCAGCCCGGCGTGGTATTCGCGGAAGAGTCGGTCCATGTCCTGCTCGTCGAGCATGCCTGGAGATCGAGGGTGAGATGGATACTGAAGCCTACCAGTCTCGCCCTACGCGGGCGAGGCTTGACAGATCCAGCGACTCCGCCCCGGCAGGGCTGACCTCCACCGAGATCGCCCGGCCAGCCACCAGCACCCGTTCGCCGATCGCGAACGGCTCGCGCAACTCCGGCACCAGCTCCAGAAGTCTGAAATAGGCCGCGCCATAGGGCTTGACGCGAATCACCTCGCCGCCCGCTACATGGCTGATGTCCGTCCATACGCCATCGCGCAGCTCGAACTGTCTCCCTGCCACCTGACGCAGCCCCCCATCCCGGCTGCCCTCGCTGTTCGCCTGAACCCCCGTGACCACCATGTCCGACAGGGACGTCACGGCGCGCTGCTCGGCGGCCATCTTCGC
The DNA here is from genome assembly GCA_937906875.1 of uncultured Gemmatimonadota bacterium. Classification (GTDB taxonomy): domain Bacteria; phylum Gemmatimonadota; class Gemmatimonadetes; order Gemmatimonadales; family Gemmatimonadaceae; genus CALCHX01. The sequence continues at coordinate 7,436 of CALCHX010000146.1, forward strand.
CGCGGCAAACGCCCGATCGGCTGGCTCACTCCGGACAGGCGACGGCGCTCCGGCCACTCCGGTCGAGACTGGCCGGTTCACTGATGCACGTGCTCCCGGAGCATTCGCCATTCGCGGCGACGTGAACTGACCTCCCGCCGCTACCGTCATTCCCGGCTCGAGCACCAGGTACGAACTCAGTTCCGTGGGCAGGCCGTAGCGCATGCCCAGCTCACGGATCTCACTGTCCAGCTCGGCAGATGGACCCGCGCGGCGGCGTTCGGCGGAGAGCCAGCCGATATGCTGGCTGGCCCAGAGACGGGCGACGAAGGAGTTCTCCGACTGACTCGCCGGCATCCGCACGCGAGTCGTCCAGCGCACGGGACCGTCGGCGGTGGTGCCTTCCACGCGCACCGTGGCCGTGCCGCTACCGCTATAGCGACTGAGGAGCACCAGGTCCTGGCCGGCGAAGATGTCCGTCGTACCGCGCGGATGCTGTTGCAGCAACTGTACGCCGTCGGTCGTCACGCGCACGTCGGTAACCAGCGGTCTCGTGAGACGGCTGGCGACAACGGCCACCGCACGCTCCACATCCTCCTCCGGTCTCACGAACTGCGCGGTGCCACCTCCTTCCAGCGCGAGTTGCTCGAGCAGCGCCGCGTTCACATCCTGACCCACGCCGAAGGTGAACAGACGCGCCCCGCCGCGCAGTCTGGCCGCATCGCGGGCTATGACATCGGGATCGCGCTCACCAACGGTGGGTGCGCCGTCGGTGACGAAAAGGACGAGCGGCAGACGTCCTCGCACGGCCGGAACGTCCAGCGCCTCGGCCAACGCGCCGGAGATGTTGGTGGAGCCGCTGGCCTCCAGTCCGTCCATGAAGCGGCGAGCGTCACGCAGCGCAGCCGGCGTGGCCGCCAACCAGCCGTCGCTGAGGGTGCGCACGTCGCTGGCGAAGGCTATCACGCGGAAGCGATCACCCGGTTCCAGGGTGGCGAGCAACTGACGGCCGGCGGCCCTCGCCTGGGCCATCTTCTCGCCCCGCATGGATCCGGAAACGTCAACCACGAAGACGACGTCGCGCGGCGTCGTGGCGGCGCGCACCGAGGGCGGAGCGACGGTGATGAGGGCGAAGCCATTCTCGGCACGAGCAGGTCGGTGGGCGAGCACGCCGATCGCCGCCGCATTCCCGCGACGCACCGGTACCAGGACGGTCACCGCGCCAGGGGACGCGCCACGCACGGTCGCCTCGCTCCATTCGCCGCGCTCGCGCACCGTCAGCCGGTGCGTTGGCGAGTAGGGAGTGCCCAACTGTGCCGAACGCGGTATGCGGATGACGAGCGTGGAGCCGGTGCCTGGCCGTTCATCGGTGGCGTCGGGACCGACATCCGTGACCGCGTCCTGGCCGATGGGATGGCCGCCAGGGCGACGGACTGTCGGCAACGGAACGCGACGGGGAATGCGGACTTCTGGCTCGGCGAGCGTGCCGGTGGCGTCATAGTCCACTCGCAGCGCATCTCCTTCGCGCTGGGCGACCACGGCGTAGCGCACCACGACACGCTTGGTCTCACCCGGGGCGATCGGGAAGATGCGGGCGCGCAACAGGCCGCGTCCCATCCACTCCACGAGCGCCGGATCCCGCTGCCGCCGCACGATGTCCTCGTAGACGCGGCGCGCCTGGTCCGCGTCCAGCACCTCGCCACTCACCATCTCGTTTCCGATCTGGAGCTGGAGCTCCTGGAATGCGGCGCCGGCTGGCAGCGGAAGGAGATAATCAGCCTCGGCGAGCGCGCCGCCGTTGTTGACGAACGCCTCGCTGATCTCGTAGTGGAGCACGCGATCGGCAAGCGTTATCCGAACATCGGAGCGGGTGCGCTGAAGGCTGTTGGACGACGGCGCGCATGGTGGCTGCACCGCACGCGGCTGATCGGGCCGGGCAGGCGCGCACGGCCGTGGAATGATCCGCCCCTGGGCCATGACGGCAGCGGGCATCGACTGTGTGCCGATCAGGCCGGCGACGAGGATGGCGAGACTTCGAGGAGCAAGGCGCATGTTGAACCCCCAGGAGAGTGATGCTCATGGGGGAGACGTACGGGACGGGACTACTTGCACACGGCCCGGCGGAATCGATCACGCCAAGGCATTTTCACGACCCCGGCAGCCCCGGTGTCGACACTCGTGGGCGGATGCTGGCGGACCTGGGCGGACACCTGCGGATGTTGACCGACGTGAGCGGCGTTGGCGGATCGGCCAGGGGCTTTCAGTGTCCGCGGCGGTTGTGCTCCACCTGCCGCGATATCACCGTCGCGTCCAGCAACTGCTGCTCGGCGCGCGACATCGTATCCTTGAACGACTCGCCGGGGCGGCGGCTTGCCCAGCCGATGGAGAAGGACGCCGGCGCGTGGCGCATCGCGGCCAGTTGCAGGCGACGGGCCACATGTTCCGTACGGCCCTCATCGGCGCCGGCGAGGACGATTAGGAAATCATCCGCGCCCACCCGCACCACAGACTCCTCGGCGCGCACCTGGCGGAAGAGAAAACGCGTCATGCGCGTGAGAACCTCGTCCCCGCGCTCACGCCCGTGCAGCTCGTTGATCTCCCTGAATCCTTTCACATCCAGGAATACGAAGCCCCACGTCGCCACATCCTCGTCGACGAACCGTCGCTCCAGTTCCATCAGGTAACGTCGGTTGTAGCAGCCGGTGAGCGCGTCGCGTATGCCGGACTCGTGCAGTTGTCGCTCCAGTCCCACCCTCCCGGTGACGTCGAGCAAGATGCCATGGTAGGCGACAGCACCGGTAACCGGGTCTGTCTGCCTCGCCACGGAATCGACGACGATACACGGCTGCCCGTCGGGCCGCCGCAGTTCCAGCTCACTCTCGGCCATGTCGCCGTCCGACGCAAGCCCGGCAAGAATGGTCCGTCGCCCCTCCGGATCAGCCACCAGATCCTGCAGCGAGTACGTGAGCAGTTCCTGCATCGAGCCCATGCCGAGCAGGGCGAGCATGGCCGGATTGGCATCCAGGAAGGCGCCGTCTGCATCGGTCACGTAGAGGCCCTCGCGCAGGCGCGGCACAAGACGACGGAGGGTGGCCACATCGGTGAGCGGTCGATCGCCCGGGCCGGAGGGCACGGGAGGATCCAGAGGCGTGGCAGAGTCGGGCGCCGGCGAGCGATCGGGCATGGTCACCACCTGGTCACGGAGCGGAGCGTGGCGCCGCGCCGGGAGGCGGGGCATGCGGCCCATCCTACAGCGGCGACCGGGAAGGCACAACAGCGGCCGACCGGGTCGGGGCGCAAGGAGCGTGCGGCACGTGGCATGCCTGATCCAATGGCGCCGTGCCGGACCGTCACTTTGCGGAGCCGGAGTTGGGGACGTCGAGACCGGGAGGATCGGATGACCGACAAGGCGAGAAATGACCGGCGGGAAGAGCCTGGAACGCAGGCCGGACAGGCGGAACGGAGTTCTGGCGGTGACGGGGACAGGTCAGCGCGACGTTCCGGCCCCAGCACGCACACCGTGGACGAGGGACTCGAAGGAGCCATATTCGATTCCGATCCCCGTCCCCGTCACCGCCCGACAGGCGCAGGATCGGAAGCGGCGGAGGGGATACACGAGGCCGGCGCCGACCGGAGCAACACCGACGCCGACGCAACTGACGCCAGGGAGGCAGCGAAGGGCGATTCCAGGAGACAGGGCTCGGAGCCGCTCGAGCACCGCGACGCGACACACAACTCCAGCTACGGCGGCGAGATGGGCGAACCCAGGAGTGCCGGATAACGCCCGAAATGCCCGTACCGCTTGGCCCGCTGAGGGCAATTCTCAACGTCCAGACAGCCACGAGCACGCCTGCAGAGACCTCGACAGCCGGGGGCTGCGCAACCGATCTCGAACTGCTACGCAGATCAGGCGTCGTCGTCAACCACTAGCATCTGACGGCGTAGGAGGACATCGTTCAACCGATCGGAGCCGCTACGCCGGATGGCGGGCGGTGGCGTGCGACGGTCACAGTGCCGGCGGGTTGATACCCTTCTGGCACTGTGACCGGACGTGACGTGCTCTACCGACGCCTTGCCGGCGTCCGGACGGGGGATCTCCTCTGTGGTGCGCTACGTGGATTCGTCTGGGTGGACCTGGGAAGTGTGCGAGCTTGACGACAAGCCTCCACACGCTCCGCCAAACGCCCGACGCGACAAGGGAGCTTTCGCATCGCGGCATGAACTGGCTGACGTCGCCCCGAAAGGGGGCGTCGCCTCCCCCGACGGCGACGGGACGCTCTACTTCATCTCCCGACGTGGTACTCGTAAACTGAACGGATACCCTCGCGTCTGGTCGTCGCTTACCCGGCAACAGTTGGAAGCGTTATGCGACCGCGCAGTGGCCATCGGGACCGGCCCCTACTGAATCACGATCGTACCGCCCTCCCCGACAGGACGGATCAGGGTAGCCAGTAGAAGGCCATGCCGAGCATGGTGTACACGGCCAGCAGGAGCACTCCCTCCATCCAGTGGGATTCGCCGTCCTGCGCGACCAGCGACATGATCCAGGCCGACAGGCCCACCGCCACCACCTCCATCGTGGTGAATCGCAGGTCCATGGGCTGCGGCGCGATCCAGTAGCTCAGGAAGACCAGGACCGGGGCGACGAAGAGCGCCACCTGGATCGACGAGCCGACGGCGATCGTCAGGGATGCATCCATGCGGTTCTTCGCCGCCATCAGGATTGCCGTCGAGTGCTCGGCCGCGTTGCCGATGAGCGCGACCAGGATGACTCCGACGAATACGTTGCTCATTCCGAACACGGCTGCCGTCTCCTCCACCGCCCCGACCAGGAGGTGGCTCATGAACGCCACTCCGACCGTCGCGCCGAGCAGAAGTGCGACTGCTCCGCGCATCGACTGGGCGCCATGTGCCTCCTCGTCCTCCGGAGATGCCTGACCCACATAGAGGTGGCGATGGGTGCGAAGTGAGAAGATCAGGCTCAGGATGTAGGCGATGAAGAGCACGATCGAGATCTCCAGGCTCAGCTCGCGCTCCACGACCATCCCGCGGGTCCCACCAGCGACAATGTGGAAGATGGCCGGAATAACCAGGGCTATGACGCTGACCACGAGCAGCGTCGAATTGAGGCTGGCCGCCGTGCGATTGAATACCTGGCGGTCGAACCGGAGACCGCCCCAGAGCGCACTGAGTCCGAATACGAGCAGGATATTGCCTATGATGGAGCCCGTGATCGAGGCCTTCACGAGGTCCATGTAGCCGGCCCTGAGCGCGACGATCGCGATTATCATCTCGGCCGCGTTGCCGAACGTCGCATTCAGGAGCCCACCTACTCCCTCCCCCAGACGCACAGCCAGACGCTCGGTCGCCCGGCCCATGAGGGCGGCGAGGGGGATGATCGCCAGCGATGAGGTGATGAAGATGGCGAGCGCACCGGCATGGAATACATGCTCCATGAGCAGCGCAACCGGCAGGAAGACGAGCAGCAGGAGCAGGATGTTCTCGCGCGCGAGGATTCGGGACATACGGGCTGCCGGATTGGGAGTGGGCGCGGGACGGTGCGAAATTATAGGATCGGTACATGCCGGCTGACAGTCCCGACGCTCGCGACCGGCTCAATGATTACTTTTCGCAATTCCGGCACCGCTCGCCGGCCGACCTGTCGGCGCGCGTCTCTGTCTCTCGTCGTTCCCAGGAGATCCATAGTCGTGGCCCATACTGCTGCCAGCGTAACCGACACCGGCGTGGAACAGCTCGCCATAGATGCCGTACGCGTCCTCTCGATGGACGCCGTGCAGCGCGCCGAGTCGGGCCATCCGGGCACGCCCATGGCCCTCGCCCCGCTCGGTTATCTGCTCTGGACGCGCCACATGCGCCACGACCCGAGCGCTCCCGAGTGGCCTGATCGCGATCGTTTCGTGCTCTCGTGCGGGCATGCGTCCATGCTGCTCTACTCCATGTTGTATCTGTCGGGCTACGACCTCTCGCTCGAGGACATCAAGGAGTTCCGGCAGTGGGGCAGCCGCACCCCGGGTCACCCGGAATACGGCCACACGCCCGGCGTCGAGACCACCACCGGGCCGCTCGGCCAGGGTCTCGCCAACGCCGTCGGATTCGCCCTGGCCGAACGCCACCTGGCCGCCGAGTTCAATCGCGACGGGCACGCGATCGTGGACCATCACACCTGGTTCATTGCCAGCGACGGCGACATGATGGAAGGGATCTCGCACGAGGCCGCGAGCTACGCCGGACACCTGCAACTGGGCCGGTTGATCGGCTTCTACGACGACAACAACATCACGATCGAGGGTAATACCGACCTCACCTTCAGCGACGACACGCTGGGTCGCTTCGAGTCCTACGGCTGGCACGTGCAGACGGTAGCGGACGTGAACGACCTGGTCTCCCTCGAGGCGGCGATCGAGGCTGCCCGTGCCGAGACAGAGCGTCCGTCGCTGATCATCGTGCGCACGGAGATCGGTTTCGGCAGTCCGAATCGCCAGGGTACGGCCAAGGCGCACGGCGAGGCGCTGGGCGTGGAGGAGGTACGGCTCACCAAGCAGAACCTCGGCTATCCGTCGCAGGAGCCTTTCTTCGTGGCCCCGGAGGCGCTGGCTCTGTGGCGCCAGGCAAGGGTGCGCGGCGAGGCGCAGCGGGCCGACTGGCAGCGGCGGTGGGACGCCTACGCCGCCGCCTATCCTGAACTGGCCGCCGAGCTGGACCGACGCCTCCGCGGCGACCTGGCGGAGGGTTGGGATGCTGACATCCCCGTCTTCAACGCGCAGAACGGGAACATCGCCAGCCGCGCCGCATCGGGCGCCGTGCTCAACGCCATCGCGCCCCGCCTGCCGGAACTCACTGGCGGATCGGCCGACCTGGCCGGTTCCACGAACACACTCATCAAGGACGAGCCGAGCCTGCTCCCCGGTCAACTGGGCGGGCGGAACATGCACTTCGGTATTCGCGAGCACGGCATGGGCGCGGTGATGAACGGGATGTCGCTGCATGGCGGGATCATACCCTACGGCGCGACCTTCCTCATCTTCTCCGACTACATGCGGCCAGCCATCCGGCTGGCTGCCCTGATGCACCAGCGGGTGATCTATGTCTTCACCCACGACTCGATCGGACTCGGCGAGGACGGTCCCACCCATCAGCCCATCGAACAGCTCTCGGCGCTGCGGGCGATACCGAACCTGCTGGTCATCCGGCCCGCCGACGCGTCCGAGACGGCCGAGGCCTGGCGCACGGCGCTCTCGACGACCGGTGGACCGGTGGCGCTGGTTCTGACGCGCCAGAAGCTGGCCCTGATTGACCGGAGCTCGCACGGAGCGGCATCGGGGCTTGCCCGAGGGGCCTACGTCCTTGCCGAGAGCGATGGCGGCACGCCGCAGGTGACACTGATCTCCAGCGGATCGGAAGTGGCGATCATGCTCGACGCCAGGCGACGCCTGGCCGATCGCGGCGTGCGCGCCCGGGTTGTGAGCATGCCGTGCCACGAACTGTTCGCCCGTCAGGACGAGGCATATCAGGCCGAAGTCCTGCCCACCGGAGTACCGCGCGTGGCCATGGAGGCCGCTCATCCCATGTCGTGGTACCGCTGGGTGGCTGGCAACGGGGTCGTGATAGGGCTCGACAGGTTCGGCGCTTCGGCGCCATACCAGAAGATCTACGAGGAACTCGGACTGACCGCGGAGGCGGTGGTGGAAGCGGCGGTAGGCCTCACGAAGGCGCATCCCTGATCGAGAAGATCCGGTAGCCATAGCAGGCACGATGACCGATGGGAACCGGGAGTGCTCACGACGGGTGCGGACACGATGTCCGCGCCCGTCGTTGCGCTGCTCGCTGGTCTGCGCGTCGCACTGCATTGCGAGATCTGACGCGAACTGCTGACAACTCCGCTCGACAGCCCGGGCGAACAACCGGCACGCCTCCTGCTCATGTACGGTGCCTGCGTGGGCAACCTGACTCTCCGTGCCGCCCCGCGCGTCACCGTAGTCACGAGGGAAGCCGAAATGTCGATGGACACCGCAAAGGACCTGCTGAAGCACGATCTGGGTGACCTGCTCTACGCTGAGAAGCAGATACTCAAGACGCTGCCGAAGATGATACGACAGACCAGCGATGCCGAGCTGAAGGAGCGCCTGCAGGAGCATCGTACTGAGACGGAGCAGCACGTAGAGAACCTGGAGAAGGCGTTCGAGGCCATGGGACTCAAGCCCAAGGCGCAGAAGTGCCCCGGGATCCTCGGCATCATCGAGGAGAAGAAGGATTTCGAGGAAGACGAGGACCCCACCGCGATGGTGCTCGAGGCTTTCAACCTGGGGGCGGGCCTGCGCGTGGAGAACTATGAGATAGCCGCCTACAGATCGGCGCTGGCCCTCGCCAGGTCACTCGCCCAGCGAGAGGTGGCAGAGCTGCTCAAGGCCAACCTGGATCAGGAAGTGGCAATGGCTCGCTTCATCGAGGGCTCCTCGGCAAGGGTACTGCGTAATGTCCAGGCGGCCATGCGAGAGGAGGAGCTGGCCGGGTCGGCCGTCGCCGGCAAGGCCGGGAAGTCAGCCGGAGCGAGGAAGTCCGGCAATTCGTCGCGGAAGAAGGCCGGTTAGGCCACTCGGCGTACCGTCGGCTGGTGAGCGCTTACCGGGGTGAGAGTGCCTGCAAGGCTCTCACCCCGCTGTCGTATCATGGTTTGCCGTCTCGCTCGCGTTCGGTCCGCCGGTGGGCGGTGTCGGTCGACAACCCTGGTATATTTCAGCCTTCACGCCGCGCCGAACCACACAGACCCCCACGATGATGAGACGCTCCAGGGTCAGCATGATCTACGTCGGGATCAAGGGACACGTCCTGGCGCTCGACCGAGCCACCGGCACCGAGATCTGGCGTACCAAACTGTCTGGTGTGCGCATGAAGACGAGTGATTTCGTCAACCTCTCGCTGGACGGTGACCAGCTCTATGCGACCCTGAGCGGCGAGATCTTCTGCCTTGACAACGCTTCTGGCGAGGTCAGGTGGCACGACCAGCTCAAGGGGTTGGGAACAGGACTCGTGAGCATCGCGAGCGCCAGCTCGCCTCTGTCCGATGGCAGTCCGAGTTCGCTGCTCACCCGCGCCGAGCGCGATCGCATGGCCCGCAACGCCGCGGCCGCTGCTGGCTGAACAGCGCATAGCGGTCGCGCGCACGCCCGGCCCTGGTCCGGCCAGCCGGACGGACCGTCAGGCGAGTCAGGGCCGCGTTGCAGTCAACGACGACGACGGGGCGGGCCGAGTATTGCGCCCATCAGTCCTCGCGTGACAACCGTTACAAAGGTACGTGCCAGGGGTGACCTGAGCACCTTGTCGAGGTTCGTAGCCGGCTCCTTCCTGGTCGTGGAGCGACTGGGGCCGGTTGTGGATGCGGCGGCGGCCACTGGAGAGGCCTGCATCAGCGGCGAGAGCTTCTCGTGCGCGCTCTCGCTGTCCACTACCTGGGCGTAACTGCGCACCTGATATGACGCCGCCAATCGCGCCATCAGCTCCGGCTCGGTGAGCGGGCCCATACGCGATGCGGGCGGTAGAATCCGCGTGGCGAAGGGTTCGGTCGGGGTGCCGTTGGACCGCAGCACAGTCACCAGCGCCTCGCCCGTGCCGAGCGTGGTCAGCGTTCGCTGTACGTCGTAGAAATCGGTCTTCGGGAAGGTACGGGCGGCGGCGCGGAGTGCCTTCTCGTCGTCGGGCGTGAACGCTCTCAACGCGTGCTGCACGCGGTTACCCAACTGACCCAGGATGTCGGGCGGAACGTCCTTGGGGCTCTGTGTGACGAAGAAGATGCCCACGCCCTTGGAGCGGATGAGCCGGACCACCTGCTCCACCTGGCTGCGGAATGCCTTGCTTGCGCCATTGAACAGAAGGTGGGCCTCGTCGAAGAAGAAGACCAGGCGTGGCTTGTCCAGGTCGCCGGCCTCGGGAAGCTCGCTGTACAGCCTTGCCAGCATCCACATCATGAAGGTGGAGAAGGCGGCGGGCCTCTCCTGCACGTCGCTCAATTCCAGGACGCTGATGATGCCACGCCCATCCGGCGCCTGGCGCGTCAGGTCTTCCAGATCGAACTCGGGCTCTCCGAAGAAATCACCGGCACCCTGCTGTTCCAGTTGTACCATCTCGCGCAACAGCACACCTACGGTCTGCTTCGACATGCCGCCGTACGCAGCCAGTTCGCCGGCTCCGGGCCCACTCAGGTACTGGAGCACGGTGCGCAGGTCGGCGAAATTGAGCAGCAGCAGCTTGTTGTCGTCGCAGTACTTGAAGACGAGTGTGAGGACGCTGGTCTGGGTATCGTTGAGGCCGAGCACCTTGGACAGCAGCAGCGGACCGAACGACGACACGGTGGCACGGAGCTGGGCGCCCATGCGACCACTCAGGCTGAGGAACTCGACAGGGTAGCCGTTGGGCGTCCAGGCAAAGCCGGTGTCGCTCGCACGCTGTTCTATCCGGGTGCCTGGTTCACCCGGTACGGCAATGCCGGACACGTCTCCCTTCACGTCGGCGAGGAAGACCGGCACCCCGGCAGCCGACAACTGCTCGGCGAGCAACTGCAGCGTCTTCGTCTTGCCCGTTCCCGTAGCGCCGGCGATGAGACCATGCCGGTTCATCATGGCCAGCGGTAGTCCCACCAGAGGTTCAGGAAAGCACTCTCCGTCGTGTACGACGGCGCCCAGTGTCACGCGCTTGGCAGACGTGGGGAAGGCCGCCCGTGCCGCCTCGATGACCTTCTCGTCCATTCTGTTACCGTCCCGGGTGCGATCGTTCATTGTCTGTCGGTCCGCCATCCACACGCGTGGCATCCGGATCGTGGTCGATGACGATCACCGATCTCCGTGCCTCGCGCTGGTGACTCACTCGCAGCACGTCACCCTCGACCGTAGCCGAGGGCAGGACCCAGGCCGGGAGCGAGACCACCTGGTCGCTGTCCACTTCCACGCGGGCAACGTCGTCCGCGATCGCGTCGATCGTCCAATTGTAATGTTGAGAGCTCATCTGCGTCCGGGCTGAGGTGGCGGTGGCGGACCCTGATCCCAATGTGCCTGCCCGATCCTCATCCCGGAAGCGTCGGGGTATCAGACCCCGGCCTTCTCCCGCATCATCCTGCCGGCGTTCACTCCGTATGCATTCATGGCGTACTGGATCACCATGCGCTGGGTGTTGAAATAGCTGCCGTTGACGGCAATCGCATTCCGCATTACGGCCGCGAAGGAATAGGGCATGGCATAGAACATCGGCAGGATGACACGCTCCAGCTTGAGGTAGAGCTCCGGGATGTCGCGCGCCGGATCCTGTGGCAGCTTGCCATCGTCCCCGATGGACCAGCCGGTGGTGCCTTCCAGACAGCCTTCCACCCACCAGCCGTCCAGCACGCTCAGGCTCGGCACGCCGTTCAGCGCTGCCTTCATCCCGCTGGTGCCCGAGGCCTCCAGCGGCCTGAGCGGATTGTTCAGCCAGATGTCGGTACCGCTCGTGAGGAGTGCGCCGAGCCGCATGTCATAGTTCTCCAGGTAGACGATACGTACGTCATCGCGGAGTTCGGCAGCGGTCTCGGTGATGCTCCTGATCAACCCCTTGCCCACCTCATCGCGCGGATGCGCCTTTCCGGCAAACACCATCTGCAGCGGCCCCACATTGCGCACGATCTGGCGCAGCCGCTCGGGGTCAGTGAGCACGAGATCCGCCCGCTTGTAGGCAGTCGAGCGCCGGGCGAAGCCGATCGTCATCGCGTCCGGATCGAGCTGGGTTCCGGTGCGCCTGGCCACCTCCAGGAACAGCGTCTCGCGGGCCAGCTTGTGGGCGTGACGTATCTCATCCAGCGGTACGTCCACCACGTGACGCAGCAGGAAGTTGTCTTCGCGCCAGCCAGGCACATGGCGGTCGAACAGCTCCCTGAACGGCTCGCTCGTCCACGTTACCGCGTGCACGCCGTTGGTCACCCCGTGCACGACGTGATTCGGGAACATCTCCGCGGAAACTTCCTGATGCCGTCGCGCCACGGCATTCACGTAGTGCGAGAAACGCAGCGCGAGCCTGGTCATGTTGAGCCAGTCTCCGTTCATCGCGCCGGCGCGATCCAGCAGCGCCACACGTTCGGTGCCCAGCACGCGCTCGGCGAGCCCGCGCTCGAAACGATCGTGCCCGGCGGGCACGGGCGTGTGCGTGGTGAAGACGCACCGCGCGCGAACGGCGTCAACGTCGCTGTCGTCAATCTCCCACTGACTGCGCCCACCCAACTGGAGTTCCAGCAACGCCAGGGCGGCGAGAGCGGCATGTCCCTCGTTCACGTGGTACTTCACGCCGTGGTCATGGCCCTGCGCCCGTACCAACGCCACCCCACCCATCCCGAGCACCACTTCCTGGCAGAGACGGTGTTGCACGTCACCGCCGTAGAGGACATCGGTGAGACGCCGATCCTCGTCACTGTTCTCCGGCAGGTCGGTATCCAGCAGGTAGACCGGCACGATGTGGCCACGTGCGCCCACCACGTCATAACGCCACGCTCCCACGTGCACCAACCGCCCCTCCACCTCCACCGTCACACGCTGCTCCACGGCCGGCAACCGCCCGGCCGGATCCCAAGGCGACGGCCGCTCCTGCTGTCCGCCGCTCTCGTCGAGTCGTTGTTCGAAATAGCCCTTCCTGTGCGCCAGGGTCACAGCGATCATCGGAAGGCCCACGTCGGCGGCGGCACGTATCGTATCTCCGGCAAGAACGCCAAGGCCACCACTGTAGGTGGGGATACCCGGCTCCAGACCGATCTCCATCGAGAAGTAAGCGATTACTGATGTGGCAGTAGACATGATCTCTGTGTGACGGCGAACGGATGATAGCCGGTCTGATACCCGGCAAAGCCGACGAAGCTGTTCTGTGAGGACGGGCTCCGGGCAGCCATGACGATGTTGCCCGCGGAGCGATCTTCCAACGCGATTCTCATGTGGATGGTGGACGAGCGAACTCCGCCTGACGTCAACGGATCACTGCACGATGGCTCCCAGCCATCGACGACGATGGTGACTCGCGTCACGCGGCCTGTAATTTCTCCTGCACTCCCCGTCCTTCCGCCGGGCATGAGTACCATGTCACGGTAGCGCGTCGGGGAGCAGGAGTGCTCCCGGAAGATCGCGCAGCATGTCGGCGACGCGCAATCTACCCACGCCTTCATGCAGGCGATCGGTCAGCACGCAACGCCAGCGGGTCGCATCCAACCAGGACGGGACGACGAGTTCACAATCGCCCCACATGCCCTCCATCATTGATTCCTCAGTGTCTGGGCAGGCGAAGGTGAACCGCGGGACGACGACGAGGGCGGCGGAGAGAGGTTCGGAATACGGTTTCCGGCCGTGATCATGCGAGGTGGTCCGCGCGAAGGCCAGCAATCGCGACTCCCTGTCGCCAGTGACTTCGAGTGGAAGGTATCCCCCACCGGAAAAGACGGCCGAGCGACGACGGGCATCGAGCGCTCGCCAGATGAGATGCAGCTTCACTCGCCCATCAGCGGCCGCGTCGAGCAGACCGCGGACCCATCGGGGACGCTCCTCACGCGGCGTGGACTCCCAGCCGCTCATGATACCGTCCAGCAGGGCAGCACGATGGCTGTAGTCCACCGGGCGGCGGTTGTCCGGATCGACCAGGGTGAACTGCCAGATCTCGTCACCCTGATAGATGTCCGGCTCGCCGGGTACGGTGAGATGGAGGAGAGTGCGGGCCAGCGCATTGCGCCAGCCGGCCGGCGCCATTCGCCCGGCCAGTTCGTTCAGCTCGGCCAGGAACTGTGGCGAGCGCTCCGGGTCGAGAAGGGCCGTCACGAACCCTTCCAGTGCTTCTTCAAAGGGTAGGTCGGGCAGCAGCCAGCTCGAGCGCGACTGCCCTTCGCGCACGGCCTTCCGCATGTAATCCACGACCCTCGGTCGCAGCGACGTCAGGGCATCTTCGGACACCGAACCGCCACTTCCTGCCGTTTCCGCCGGCCAGATGCCCACGAGCGTCTGGTAGAGCAGGTACTCGCTATTGGCGTCCGGCGCCTCGCGCCGTCCCGTGCGGCGACGGAACCGCGCATTCAGCCTACGCCAACGCCGTACCGCGGCCCACCAGACGTCCGGCATCTCGCTCAGCACATCCAGTCTGGATCGTGTATCGGCTCCCCGCTTGGTGTCGTGAGTGCTCACGCTTACCATGTTTCGCGGCCACTGCCGGGCGCGGGCAGCGTTGGCCCTGTGCAGGTCGGTCACCGCGCTGGCCAGTGGTCGCTCGGGATCACTCCCCACCTCGTTGCGCGACGCCAGTGGGAAGTAGAGGTAGAGCGCCGTGTCCTCCACTCCCTTGGCCGCCGCCGGTCCGCTGATCTGCTGGAAGCGGCTAACGAAGCGATTACGATCGCGTCGCTCAACGGGCGCGAGCTGGGCCAGGTCGCGCAGCAGGAGCACCTCACGCAACAGTCCCAGGACAGGTAGCTGGACGCCACGTCGCGACGCCGCCAGGGCTACGGCGTCCTCCACCAGCGCGATGTCGCTGGAGGTGGCGGGCGCGCGAACTGTGTCGCCACCCATCGTGGCCTCCACGTACGTCCGGTAAACCGGCAGGCGCACCATGACCTCGACTATCGCCGTCACCAGCGCAGCATGGGAGACCTTCTCCGTCCGCGGGTCCCGGCGCGCGATTGGCCGGAACAGGCGCGCCAGACGTTCGACGTCGGCGGCCAGGGCGCCGCGGAGCATGCGGCGCTTGCCTGTGAGAGCCATGTCATGGAAGCCCACGCCACGGCGATCCAACCCCGTCATCTTCCGATAGCGCGATTCGATACGCTCGCAGCCGTCAGGGTCAATAAAGACGGCCTCCAGGTCATTCAGTATCTCGTAGCCCGTGGTTCCCTCCACCGGCCAGTCAGCACGCAAGCTCTCACCACGGGCAAGGATCTTCTCAACCAGGATAGGGAGCCGACTACCGGTCGCCGACGGTGGCCGGCGCTCATCGACCGCGGAACGCAGCCGCCGCAGGTAGGCTGCCGGATCGCGCAGGCCGTCCACATGGTCTATGCGCAGGGCATCCACGCGACCGGAAGCCACCCAGTGCAGCACAAGTTGGTGGGTCTCATTGAAGACGGGTGCGTCCTCCATGTTCAGGGCCACCAGCTCGTTGATGCTGAAGAAGCGACGGTAGTTGATCTCGGCAGCGGCCCGCCGCCAGAAGGCAAGGCGGTAAGGCTGCCTGTCCAGCAGGCGACGGAAGCGCGCCGGGCCTCCCTCGCCAGCTACGAACCGATCCAGCGCCCTCGCCACCTGAGCCGCCACTGCAGGCTCGCCTCCGACAAGGGCGTTCAGCTCCGTCATCAGCGCGCGAGCATCTTCGACCCTCCGTGAATGTGTCAGCGCGTCGCCCTCCGTACGCGTCGGCAGTCGGGCAAGCTCCCTGACCACTGTACGGTAGGATTCGAGTGCCAGGCGCTCCGCTCCCGTCGCCGTCCCCAGTGCCTCGTCCAGGCCGTACGAGAGTGGCTGAGCCGCCGTCCTCGGATCCAGTGGAAAGCGATGATCGTGGTAGCTGACCTTCGGCTCGCCACCATCGAAGACCAGACCCAGCTCGCGGCGCGCGATCGCCTCGCCCAGCGGCATTCCGAGCACCGGCAGGAGAACGTGGCCACGCAACTCGGTGTCGGGATCGTGCCAGTCGATGTCGAACCAGCCGGCGTAGGCCGAGCTGCGGCCGTGACGGAGCACGTCGCTCCAGTAGGGGTTCTGCGGCGACGCGGACATGTGGTTGGGCACGATGTCCAGCATCAGCCCCATGGCTCGGTCGTGCAATGCATCCGTCAGTCGGCGCCAATCGCTCTCATCGCCCCGTTCTTCATCCAGCCTTGCAGGATCGGTGACGTCGTAGCCATGCTGACTGCCGGGCTGCGACTGCAGTACGGGTGAGGCATAGATGTGGGATACGCCGAGCCGCTCCAGATATGGGACGATGCCGAGCGCCGCGGCGAGAGGGAATCCAGCGTGCAACTGGAGACGGTAGGTCGCGCGCAGCGGCGGCATGGGCCGTCGGAGCGACCCCGACGCTTCGACCTGGGCCGACGGCCTGACCGGATCACGCGCTTCCGGGCTCGAGGGCCCCGTGCGCGCCTCCGGCGGTTCTGACGACGACAGTGATGTGGAAGGCGGGTTCAGGCCCGCCGACCCGGCCCCTGGAACGACGCCATCCGGGAACACGCTCACGACCGTAACTCACGTGCCCGAGCGCTGCCCAGCACCGAGTACACCGTCGGGTCCGCCTCCAGCGCGCTGAGAGTGCGCTGCATACGGCGCGTCCAACTCGAGAACTGTGCGGCATTCAATCCGGGCATGTTCACCGGCTGGGTCTCGCCGGCGAGGTCATCGAGGGCGATCCCCACCAGCATGGCGGGTGTCGAACGGAGAAAGCTGTGCACCGCACGTCGCATGGCCATGCTGAAGTGCTTCCCGGCCGGTGTCTCCAGGCTATCCGCCACGGCGACGTCCCCGCTCAGTACGCCCTCAGCCACCAGTTGCTCGACCAACTGGCGCACTGTCGCCCGCCGCGTCTCCAACTGGGTCGCCAGTTCGGTTGATGGCATGTCGGTGACCGCGGCGCGCAGGCGAAGATCCTCACCGCTCAGGTAGCCAGCCAGCGGAGCCAGATCGTGGGTGTTGGCGGTAGCCAGGGCATGGCGATCGTAGCTCGCGGCAGACCTGAACCGGCCATGCCAATCGCGCTCGAAGTAGAGCACCTTGCTGGAGAGAATGTGCCAGCGGGCCAACGCTGGCGGCACCTCGGGCGGTACCGTTCCCAGATCCTCGCCCACCACCAGCGCCTGGTTACGATGGCTTTCCAGCGCGAGGATGCCAAGCAGCTCCTCACTGGGGAAACGCACATAGGCGCCGTCCCTGGCGCTGGCGCCATCGGGTATCCAGAACTGGCGAAAGAGCCCCAGCACATGGTCGAGGCGCAATGCGCCGGCATGGCGAAAGGCTCCGCGCAGCAACTGGATCCAGTAGCTGTAACCGTCGGCCGCCAGCCGCCGCGGATCGATTGGTGGCAAGCCCCAATCCTGGCCGTCTGGGCCCAACATGTCTGGCGGCGCGCCTATGCTCACTCCCTGCAACAGTAGCTCCGGATACGCCCAGGCATCGCTCCCGCCACCAGAACTGCCAATGGCCAGGTCCTGGTAGAGGCCGAGCCGCATGCCTGCGGCCCGCCCGGCCTCTGCCGCCTCGGCAAGCTGCCGGTCCAGCTCGAACTGCAGCCAGCAGTGGAAATCCACCAACTCGGCGTGACTGCTCCTGAATGCCGGCACGTCGCGGTCGCCGCTCCAGCGTAGCCCCTCGGGCCAGCGCCTGAACCAGTCAGGCTGCCCGCGCGCAGCAGTCTGTACCTCGTCCAGGGCCATGAAGGTGGCGAAGTCCACCAGTGCGTCCCCCTCGGCGTCCAGATAGGCGGCATAGGCGAACCCGCGCGCCGTATCGGACCCGCGATGACGTGCCACGAAGACGGCGTGCAGCTCCTCCAGCACCCCCCGCTCGAGGGCAACTATGCGCTCATACTCCACGACGGGACTGGCACGAAGTTCAGCCAGGGCGGAGACAAACGAGGGATCCTGGATGAGCGCGCGAGCCACCGGCGCGTGGTCGAGTTCAGGAATGGCAGCGAGGTCCAGATAGTGTGGACTGCGATAGAGACGGCTGACGGGGCTGTACGGGCTGATCTCGCTCCCACGATCGAACAGCGCGTGGAGCGGATTCACACCCACGAAGTCGGCACCCAGCTCCGCTCCCCATTCCAGCAACTTCCGCAGGCTCGTGGTGTTGCCGATGCCCCAGTCGTGCTCCTCGCGCACCGTGTACAGGTTGGCCGTGAGACCGAAGCCATGCCAGTCGGCTACGTCAGCGGGAAGCCAGCAGGCATCCGGCACGACGATGAGTCGCTGCACCGCGGAGGTCTCACCTCCGTCCCAGTGGATGGCCACCGTCAGCATGTGATAGCCGGGCTCCAGCGTTGCCGGCAGCGGCAGTTCGATCAAGGGTGGTGGAGCGTCAGCGAAGCGATTGCCTTCATGGACGTCAACTTCACCGGTAGCGCTCGCCGTGCCCCCGTCCTCGGTCTCCAGAGTGAGCAACCAACCGATGCGGCCGGTGGCTGCTACAGGAAGCTGCAGGCGAGCGGTGGCCTGATCCTGCACCTGCTCGCGCATCACGCGTGTTGGTGGCAGCAGTTCATCTCTTGCGGCGCGGTCCATCGTGGCCAGTGCATCGGCGGCGTCGGCCTCCGTGCCAGCCTCGTAGCCCATTGCGCGCAGCAACAGGATGCATGTCGCATCCGACGTCTGGCGCCGCTCACGCCCGGTCTGGTCGGTGTAATCGGAGTCGATCCCCAGGCGTTGGGCCAGGCGTCGCAGCAACGGACGCGGCCCGCTCTCCCACTGCTCCATCGCCGACTCCGTCATTGGCGCAACATCCCGTGACGCAACGGCTACCGTGCCGATGCCACAGGCTGGGTCGCGCCAGGCTGTGCCGCGAGAGGCTCCGGGGCCACATCTACCACAACGCCAGATTCCTTCGCGACCGACTGCACAGTGTCATCCGCTGGCTCGCGCTGCGGGGTCAGCACGAGGACACCCAGCGGTGGCAGGCTCAGCCGCGCCGACTGCGGAAATCCGTGGAACGGCAACGGCTCCGTGGTCACCGTGGGCAGCGTCTGGACGGAGCTGCCTCCAAAGCGAGTATCGTCGCTCGAGAAACGCTCCACATAACTCCCGGCCACGGGCATGCCAATGCGGTAATCGTCGTGCGGCACCGGCGTCAGGTTGAGTACGACCACCGCGTGATCGCCCCGGTCATGCCTGATGAAGCTGAGCACCGAGTGCTTCTCATCGGCCGTGTCGAGCCAGGAGAACCCGGACGGATCGTGGTCATGACGCCAGAGTGCCGGGATCTGCCGGTACAGCCGGCCGAGCGCCTCCAGAAAGACGCCGAACTCCCGGTGAAGCGGCTGGTCGGCCAGGTGCCAGTCCAGGCTGCTGTCGTGATTCCATTCTGCTCGCTGGGCCAGCTCGGTGCCCATGAACACCAGCTTCTTGCCCGGCCTGGTGTACTGGTAGGTGAGCAGTGCACGCAGGTTGGCGAACTTCTGCCAGTCGTCTCCCGGCATCTTTTCCAGCAACGACTTCTTCAGGTGCACCACTTCGTCGTGCGACAGCGGCATGATGAAGCGCTCGCTGTATTCGTAGACCATTGCGAATGTCAACTTCCCCTGATGATGCTTGCGGTAGATAGGGTCCGTCTGGAAATACTCCAGCGTGTCGTGCATCCACCCCATGTTCCACTTGAAGGTGAAGCCCAGCCCACCCTCCGACACGGGTGCCGTTACCCCTGGCCAGGCCGTGGACTCCTCGGCCGCGGTCAGGCAGCCGGGTGCCTCGGCGTGCACCACCGTATTCATCTCCCGCAGGAAGTCGATCGCCTCCAGGTTCTCGCGTCCGCCCTGGCGATTTCGCATCCACTCGCCGGCCTTCCGGGAGTAGTCCAGGTAGAGCATGGAGGCCACTGCATCCACGCGAAGCCCGTCGACGTGGAACTCCTTGAGCCAGTAGAGCGCATTGGCAACCAGGAAGTTGCGCACCTCATTGCGCCCGTAGTTGAAGATGAGGGTACCCCAGTCGGGATGCTCGCCCAACCTGGGGTCGGCGTGCTCGTAGAGTGCCGTACCGTCAAAGCGGCGCAGCGCCCAGTCGTCGCGTGGGAAGTGGGCCGGCACCCAGTCCACAATCACGCCCACGCCGTGCTGATGCAGCACGTCCACGAAGTAGCGGAAATCATCCGGACTGCCAAACCGCGACGTGGGTGCGTAATAGCCGGTCACCTGGTAGCCCCACGAACCGGCAAATGGATACTCCGACACCGGAAGCAGCTCCACATGCGTGAAGCCGTAGCGCAGCGCATGTTCCGCCAGCCGTGGCGCGATCTCACGATAGGTGAGCGTACGCCCGCCCTCCTCAGGGACGCGTGCCCAGGAGCCCAACTGCACCTCGTAGATGGACATCGGTTCACTGGCCATCATGTCGGCCGTACGCCCCTGGCGTTGCGTCATCCATCGCCGATCCTCCCACTCGTACTGACTGTCAGCAACGACAATGGAAGCGTTCCCCGGTGATTCCTCCATCATCCGCGCCAGTGGATCGCTCTTCAGCCGCTGCATGCCGTCGGCGCCGACCAGCTCGAAGCGATACAGTTCGCCCGCCTCGACACCAGGTACGAAGAGCTCCCAGACCCCCGACATGCCGAGCGACCGCATGGGCAGCACCCGCCCATCCCAGCGGCAGAAATGCCCCACCACGCTCACCCGACGCGCGTTCGGAGCCCATACCGAGAAGCGCGTCCCCGCGACGCCGTCCACAGTCATCGGACGTGCACCGAGCACCTCCCAGAGACGACGGTGGGTTCCCTCATTGAAGAGGTGGATGTCCAGCTCTCCGAGGGTCGGCGCGAAACGATACGGATCGTCGCGTTCCCAGCTCTCCCCGTTGGCGAACCGCAACCTGAGCCTGTAATGGAACGGGAAGCGTGCACCGGGGAGCACGGCGGCGAACAATCCGTCTGCCAGGCGCTCCATCGCCACGGGGTCCCCTGTCTCAGGAAGGCACTCCATGGCTACGGCATCGGGATGATAGGCACGCACCACCAGCCCTTCACCACCGGTTGCCGCGCCACCAGCGCTTCCAGGCACGAGTTCATGTGCGCCGAGCAGCGAATGCGGGTCGTTGTGATCGCCCGCCAACAGCCGCTCCACATCGTGGTCGCGTAGTGCCATGCCAGTGTCATTCATGCGAGGTCTCCCCGAGCAGAAGCTGCTCGATACCGAAACGGAGCATCGCCAGTGAATGTGCATCAACGCGGAACTCCGGTGCATCGACCGCACGCGGCACCGGCTGCCCATCCATGCCGGCGGCACTATCAACCAGCAACGTCCAGCCGCCTCCTCCGTTCAGCGATGGCAGTGTGAAGGTCACGGGGTCGGAACCCGCATTTACGAAAAGGATGAGTGTGTCTCCAAGCACTGGCCGACCGCGGTCATCGACCTCGTCAGTGGCCTCGCCATCCACCAGCATGCCGAGCGCCTGATTCTGCGCATTGGCCCAGTCAGCCTCCTGCATCTCGGTGCCGTCGGTACGCAACCAGGTCAGGTCCTTGATGTCGTTGGTGCCGTCGGCCGTCGTGCCGGCGAAGAAGTGCCGGCGTCGGAGCACGGCGTTCCGGTGACGCTGGGCAAAGACGAGCCGCGTGAAGGCGAGCATCTCTCGCGCACGGTCATCCAGATCCCAGTTGATCCAGGTGGTCTCGTTGTCCTGGGCGTAGGCATTGTTATTCCCGAGCTGGGTCCGTCCGATCTCGTCACCGTGCGAGATCATCGGGATACCCTGCGAGAAGGCGAGCGTGGCCATGAAGTTCCGCATGTTGCGCTCGCGTATCGCTCGTATCGCCGGATCGTCGGTCTCCCCCTCCACACCCCAGTTACGACTGATGTTGTTGTTGGTACCGTCCCGGTTGTCCTCGCCGTTTGCCTCGTTGTGCTTCTTCTCGTAGCTCACCAGGTCGCGCAGGGTGAAGCCATCGTGCGCGGTGACGAAGTTGATGCCCGCATAGGCCGAGCGGCCGCTCCAGTGGTAGATGTCACTGCTGCCCGACAGGCGCGACGCCAGCTCGGGTATCCGCCCCTTGTCGCCGCGCCAGAATGAACGCACGGCGTCCCGGTACTTGTCGTTCCATTCCGCCCAGCGAAGCGGGAAGTTCCCCACCTGATATCCTCCCGGACCCACGTCCCACGGCTCGGCGATCAGTTTCACCTGGTTCAGCACCGGATCCTGATGGATGATGTCGAAGAAGGTGCCCAGCCGATTCACCTCGTAGAGCTCACGAGCCAGAACGGGCGCGAGATCGAAGCGAAAGCCATCCACATGCATCTCCAGCACCCAGTAACGCAGGCTGTCCATGATCATCTGCATGGTGCGCGGGTGCAGCATGTTCAGGCTGTTCCCGGTGCCCGTGAAGTCGGTGTAGAAGCGTTCGTTGTCCGGTTCCAGCCTGTAATACGCCTTGTTGTCGATCCCCTTGAGGGAGAGCGTGGGGCCGAGGTGATTCCCCTCCGCGGTGTGATTGTAGACGACGTCCAGAATCACCTCGATACCGGCCGA
Source organism: uncultured Gemmatimonadota bacterium (assembly GCA_937906875.1). Taxonomy (GTDB): domain Bacteria; phylum Gemmatimonadota; class Gemmatimonadetes; order Gemmatimonadales; family Gemmatimonadaceae; genus CALCHX01. The sequence continues at coordinate 29,631 of CALCHX010000146.1, forward strand.
GTGGAGCTTCTTCACCATGCTCTTGAATTCGTAGACCTGGCTTGCCAGTCCGCCGGTGGAGTAGCGTATGTCCGGTGCGAAGAAACCGATGGAGTTGTAGCCCCAGTAGTTGGTGAGTCCCTTCTCGGCGAGATGGCGATCCACGGCGAACTGGTGGACCGGCATAAGTTCGACCGCTGTCACTCCGAGCGACAGGAGGTGATCCACCACCGGTTCCGAGGCTAGCCCCAGGTAGGTGCCGCGCAGGCGCGGATCCACTTCCGGATGGAGCATCGTCATCCCTTTCACGTGCGTCTCGTAGATGACGGTACGGTTCCATGGCGTGCCTGGCGACCGGTCGTCTCCCCAGGTGAATGCCGAATCGACCACGACGCACTTCGGCATGCCGCCGGCGCTGTTCTCCGACGATGGCTGGAGATCCTCCCTGGGTCCACCAACGTCGTAGGCAAAGAGAGCGTTGCTCCACTTGATCGTGCCGCTGATCGCCTTCGCGTACGGATCCAGCACCAGCATGTTCGGGTTGAAGCGATGTCCCTCTTCCGGCGTGTACGGCCCGCTCACCCGATAGCCATAGAGCTGGTTGGGCCGCACGTCGGGCAGGTAGCAGTGCCAGATCTGGTCGGTGTGTTCACGGAGGGGTATGCGCGCTCCTTCCTCCGCGTCGCTCCCCTGATTGAACAGGCAGAGTTCCACGCTCGTGGCGTTCTGGGAGAAGATGGCGAAATTGACTCCCGCGCCGTCCCAGTGCGCACCGAGCGGGTACGGCTGGCCCGGCCAGACGCGCATCGTACGTCCACCGACGCGCGCGATCGGGGCGGTCAATTTCCCCGCCGGCGTGGAACGGCCGGCGACCCGAGCATCTTGCCTGTTCCGCGCAGGGGGATCCAGGCCCAGTCAGGGCGGTTGTTCAGTTCGTAGGCCAGTTCGTAGTACACTTTCTCCATCTCGAAGAGCATGAGCAGACTCTGCACGGCCTCGTAGGATGGTGGAAGGAACGTGGCGTCGCCGCGCTCCAGATAACCGGCAAGGAAACTCTCCCTCACTCCGCGCTCCCAGCGAGCGCTGCGAATCTCGACGGTGGGACTGATGCCAACCCCACCAGCCTCCATTGCCGCCGAGGCGGCAGCGTAGGCGAACGACCGGAGCATGCCTGCCACGTCGCGCAGTGCTGACGCCGGAGCCCGTCGCTCGGCCAGCAGCCGCGCTGGTTCACCTTCAAAGTCTATGATCATGAACCGTCCATCGGCTCCCTTCAGCACCTGACCAAGGTGATAGTCACCATGGATGCGGATGGATGAGCCGGGATGCTCGCCTACCGCTTCGGCCAGGGCATCCAGGTCGCTCAGCAAGCCCGCCCGACGTCGTAGTACGGCGTCGGCAGCCGCCGCGTCAGCACCGGCCAGGCGGCCTCCGGCGCGCGCATCAGCCAGCAGTTCTGTGCTGTCACGCAACATGTCGCGTACCCGACCAGCCCACTCATCCACGTCCGTGGCCGAGGCTACGCGCTCGGTGAACGCCGGCCCTTCCAGCGAGGCCAGGGCCTCGTGCAGCGCGCGCGTGACACGGCCCAGCTCGCGCATCTCGCCGGCGAACGGGTCGGTGGGATTGTCGCCCGGAGCATCCAGGAACGCGCCCGCCGCGTCGAGCGCCAGCACCCACGCATCGCGCGCTCCCGGAACCAGCCGTTGCAGCATGCCGGCCACGGTCCGTACGGCGTCATGGTCCTCGAAGCTGATCGTACCGAGCAACTCCGGAGTGTTGCGAAAGCCGGTCTGCACGGTGAGCGCCTCGGCGATCTCCACGTCCGGCTGCTCACCAGCTTCCAGCTTCCGGTACAACTTGAGGATCGCCCGATCCCCGATGATGACCGAACTGTTGCTCTGCTCGGCGCTGCCCAGGCGCATCGGCAGGTCGCCCAACCCGGCCAGGTCGGCGCCCGAGCGCGGCTCGAGAACCCAACTGCTATTCCTTCCCGCGTAACGCGCTCCATCGCTGAGGCCACGAGCGATCAGCCGCAGCACCGACTCGTCTTCCAGTCCGTCGCGAAGCAGAGCCCTCCTGCCGTCGTCGGCGACGAGCACGGCAACCACCGCGCGGGGAGCCTTGTCGGACGCTCCATCTCCCGATCGCACGACAAGCGGAAGCTGGTAGCGCTCCACACGACCGTCGCGCAACTCCACGTCCAGGCGCGCCACCGCCGCTGACGTGTCATCGGCCACAGCGCCTAGCGGGACGACGTCGTGAACTGTCATGCGGGCAGGCGTGCCCTGCTTGCTGCCGAACCAGCGACGCCCGGCAAGGAAGGCTGCGAGCGTCGTCTGCCCCAGGGTGCGTAGCGACTCCAGGGTGAGGGCGGAATCGAGCGACCGCACCCGGTGTTCGGGCCACCTGCTCTCAGCGGGGATGCCGCCGGCGTCGCCCGCAATCTCATCCCCCGACCCGCTCATGGCTGTGCTTCCGTACTGAGTCGAGCCGCCACGTTGGCGGTCGCGCTGACCGCCTCGGCGTGTGGCTTGCCGCTGCTCTCCGTCGCCGCTTCCACGCGCGACACGTCCTCGCCCTCCGGTGGTGGCACGAGGCGGAACCAGAAGAAGTTGTGCGGACCGAGAGTGACGAAGTAGGGCAGTTCACCAATGCGCGGGAATGCCTTCTCGCCATAGAGCTCCACCGGCGTCCAGCCGTTGAACTCAGCCATGTCCAGCTCCACCGGCTGGACGAAGCGCGAGAGGTTGTTGACGCAGAGGATCACGTCGTCCTCCCAGCGGCGGAGAAAGACCAGGACGCGCTCGTTCGAGGCATGGATCACCTCGAAGGTGCCGCGACCGAAAGCGAGCGACTTCTGACGCACCTTTATGGTGCGCCGCATCCAGCGCAACAGCGATGTGGAGGTGCGCTCCTGCGCCTCCACGTTGACGCCGGTGTAGCCATACGGGACGTCAACGATCAACGGCGCGTAGAGCGCCGCACTGTCCGCCTCCGAGAAGCCTGCATTGTGGTAGGCGTTCCACTGCATCGGCGTCCGCACGCCATTGCGATCACCCAGGTAGACGTTGTCACCCATGCCGATCTCGTCGCCGTAATAGACGATGGGGGTGCCAGGCATGGAGAAGAGGAGCGCGTTCATCAGCTCTATCTGTCGTCGCCCGTTGTCCATCAGCGGCGCCAGGCGCCGACGGATGCCGACGTTGATGCGCATCCGCGAGTCCCGCGCGTACTCCTTGTACATGTAGTCGCGTTCGTCGTCGGTCACCATCTCCAGCGTCAGTTCATCGTGGTTGCGCAGGAAGATCGCCCACTGGCATTCAGGCGGGATATCCGGCGTTCGCGCCATGATCTCCACGATCGGTGCCCGGCTCTCCTTGCGCAGCGCCATGTACATGCGTGGCATGAGCGGGAAGTGGAATGCCATGTGGCATTCGTCGCCGTCGCCGAAATATGGACGCACGTCGGCAGGCCACTGGTTCGCCTCGGCGAGAAAGATCCGGTCCTTGTAGCGTGCGTCCAGCGCCGCCCGCAGCTCCTTGAGCACCTCGTGCGTCTCCGGCAGGTTCTCGCAGTTCGTGCCCTCACGCTCGATGAGGTAGGGTATGGCGTCCAGACGCAGGCCGTCCACTCCCATGTCGAGCCAGAAGTGCATCGCGTCGATCACCGCCTCGCGCACTGCCGGATTGTCGAAATTCAGGTCCGGCTGGTGGCTGAAGAAGCGATGCCAGAAGAACTGCCCCGCCACCGGATCCCACGTCCAGTTGGAGACCTCGGTGTCGGTGAAGATTATGCGCGTACCCGCGTACTTCGTCGGGTCGTCACTCCACACGTACCAGTCGCGCTCCGGCGATCCGGCGGGCGCGTGCCGCGCCCGCTGGAACCACTCGTGCTGGTCGGAGGTGTGATTGATGACCAGCTCGGTGATCACCCGCAATCCGCGCCGGTGCGCTTCATCGAGCAGTCGCTGGAAATCCTCCAGCGTCCCGTAGGTCGGGTTGATGGCCTTGTACTCGGCTATGTCATACCCGTCGTCGCGCAACGGGGACGGGTAGAACGGCAGGAGCCAGAGCGTGGTCACGCCCAGTTCCTGGATGTAGTCCAGCTTCTCCGCCAGTCCGTTCAGGTCGCCGAAGCCATCGCGATTGCTGTCGCGGAAGGACTTGACGTGGATCTGGTAGATGATCGTGTCCTTGTACCACAGCGATTGCTCAGACATTCCCGAGAAGTTGTTGGAGGTTTGAAGGACGCCGCTCAGCCGTCGACATCCAGTATACGAAATACGTGGGCGGGCTCGTGCGATGGGTCCAGGCGCACGAAATTGCTGCCGCCGCGCCAGCGATAGCGCAGCCCGGTAAGCAGATCCTCCACCTCGTACGAGGCATCTGGCGCCATGCCCAACTGCTCCAGCGGCACGTGCACGATCGTCTCCTGTGGCGTGTGTGGGTCCAGCGTGACGACAACCAGCAGGTTGGCGCCGCGCTCCGGTCCACGCGTCCCCCGTCGGGTTTTCAGGTAACAGAGGATCCGGTCGTTGTCCGACGGCACGAAGCGCAGGTTGTCGGCACGCTGCAGCGCTGGCTGTTGACGACGCAGCGCATTGAGGCGGCGGATGTCCGGATCCAGCACATGCTCGACGTCGAAGTCGCGCTGACGGATCTGGTACTTCTCGGAATCCATGTATTCCTCACTACCGGGCCGCACCGGCATGTTCTCGGACAGCTCGAAGCCGCTGTAGATGCCGTAGAGCGGGCTCAACGTCCCGGCGAGCAGCAGACGAATCCGGAAGGCCGTGCGCCCGCCGTGCACGAGGTACTCGTGCAGGATGTCCGGCGTGTTCGCGAAGAGGTTGCCCCGGTAGTACTCGAGCACCTCCGGCGTGGAGAACTCGGTCATGAACTCTCGCAGCTCGGAAGCCGTGTTCTTCCAGGTGAAGTACGTGTAGGACTGCGTGAAACCGAGCTTGGCGAGCGCGAGCAGCTTGTTCGGGCGCGTGAACGCCTCGGCGAAGAAAACGACATCCGGATGTTCGCGCTGGACCTCGCCAATGACCCACTCCCAGAAGGCGAACGGTTTGGTGTGCGGGTTGTCGACGCGGAAGCTCTTCACCCCGCGGGAGACCCAGAGCAGCAGCAGGTCCCGGCAGGCATTCCACAGCGCCTCGCGGTCATCGGTCCAGAAGTTGATCGGATAGATGTCCTGGTACTTCTTGGGCGGATTCTCGGCGTACTGGATACTTCCATCGGGGCGGATGTTGAACCAGTCGGGATGCTCGGTCACCCAGGGATGGTCGGGTGCGCACTGCAAGGCGTAGTCGAGCGCCACCTCCAGCCCGAGTTCATTGGCCCGCTGCACGAACCGCTCGAAGTCAGCCACCGTGCCCAGCTTGGGGTCGACGGCTTCGTGGCCTCCTTCCGCGCTGCCGATCGCCCATGGGCTCCCGACGTCGTCCGGAGCTGGCGTCAGGCTGTTGTTCCTTCCCTTCCGGAAGGTGTGGCCGATGGGATGGATCGGCGGCAGGTAGACGACGTCGAAGCCAAGGTCGGCGATCCGCGGCAGCATCCCTTCGGCGTCGCGGAAGGTGCCGTGCCCTCCCGGCTCCGGTGAGGTGGAACGCGGGAAGAACTCGTACCAACTGGCGAATGCGGCGGCCGGCCGGTCCACACGCAGCGGCAGCTCCATCCGGTAGCTGGTGAGGTCGTCGGGAATGAAACGCGCGGCCATGAGCGCGACCAGTTCCTCGCTGAGAGCCAGTCGTCCGCGCTCGCCCTGATCGATCGTCGTATCGCGGAGGATCTTCGCGGCCTCCTGCAAGCGGGATCGATGCGCACCGAATCGTTGCCGCCGGGCCGTACTCTCGAGCAGTTCGGCGCCCTCCAGGAGTTCCAGCTCGACCACCAGGGCGGCCGCCAGCTTCTTCTCCAGTCCACTGCGCCAACTTGCCCAGCGATCAGTCCAGGCGTCTATCGAGAAGTGCCAGTCACCGGGGAGGTCGAGCGCGAATCCTCCCACCCAGAGATCCGACTCGTAGAGATAGGTGAGGGGAGAAGTACGCCAGCCATCGTCGCCGGGGCCACGGAAACGCACCTGCGCGGCGAGCAGGTCGTGTCCGTCGCGAAAGATCGCGGCAGTCACGTCGCAGCGGTCGCCGACCACGCGCTTGGGCGCGTAGCGACCTCCATCCACCTGCGGTGTCACCTGCTCGATCACAAGGCTCGGCCATTCCCCACCACCGCCTCCGCGGCGTTCAGCACGAGAGGCCGTCGTGCCGGGAGCGCGACGCCGCTCGCTGCTGGGTCGGGCGGCTTCCTTCTTCTTCCCACTCATTTCTGTCACGATCGATCTTCCCCGTATTCATTCTGGTTGCACGGCAACGCACCGCGTCGGACGTGGCTCGGGCCGACGCGGCGCAAAGCTGCGGTGCAGAGTCGCGATGATGCTCGCGGCGGTCAGCGATGAGCTGTAACCCTTCAAGAGCCGGGCCGACGGACCCGGAGCGGCGGCATCACCGCGGCTGCCGGACGGCTCCGTCGGGCGCGATCAGCCGTCGCGCTTGCGTCCAGTGACCGGGCCGCCGTCACCCGCCATGGACCAGCTTCCAGCCAGGTCCTTCCCCGTCAACGTGAACTCGATCACGACCGTGCCGTTGGGCGAGTCGGCGGCTACGGTGATCTTGGGGCCCGTCACTGTCACACTGCTGATCGGCATGTCGGGGAGCATGCTGCTGCTGATCACGCCGCCGTAGGCACCATCGCGAAAGGTGATGTTGAGCGTCCCGGGAATCTGCTCTCCCATGGCCGACGCGACGTAGTCATAGACTCCGGCGGCGCTCCCGGCGGGAGCCGGCGAGACGGCGGGGCTGGGAGCGGGCGCAGCGGCCGGAGAGGGCGCTCGCGAGGGCTGCGGAACGGGACCAGGCGCCTGCTGTGGCGACGACGCACAAGCCAACAGTCCGGCCGCGAACGCGAGGGATACAACGGTTGAACGAATCATTGTACGGGGGGCTGGGGCAGAGGTCACACGAGGCTCGCCGCATTGGCGCGGTTCGCGCGCAGCGTGACATATGGAGTCGCCCGCAGGCGTGAGGCAGGCCCGGAGCGCGACATTCGTCGGAATGAATCAACCGACCGAAGACCGCGGGTGTCAACAGAGCAATCGGCGCACCGGACGAGGTCGCCTACCACTGGCCGGAGCGAATTCCGGCATGCCCGGAACCTCCTCACGACAGGGCGAGGGACAACGGTCGCCTGACCATCGTCCCTCGCCTCTCATGCCATGTACCCCCGTCGCGTCAGAGGGCGACGAACCTGCGCCTGCGCCTACGTTCGCGGGCGTCTCGCCGGGCAAGCAGGCCGCCACCTCCCACCATCAGCAGACCCGCTGCGGCCAGCAACGGCAGATGGGTGGCAGTGCGGGGCGGAACAATCCCAGCCGCCGGCGCTTCATCCTCGAGAAGGATGGGCACGACGGGCGCCCGGACCGCCGTCGGCACGACGGACGGCGCCGCCGGCGTCTCGGGGGCCAGAGCACCCTCCGCCTCGACCACCTCGGCAAGCGCCGGCATGGCCGGCGCGGGGCCGGCGGCGAATGGCAGCCCCTGGAGCGACGTTCCACCGAACGGCATGCCGGACAACACGGCCAGCCCAGCAGCACCGAGGATGAGCATCGCCTTGCCTGGCTTGTCCCCACCTGGCACCGCGGTGGTGTCCTCACCGGCCGGATCGGCGTGACACGCGCACGCTGGATCCGGAGTGGGAGCCTGGGCGTGGACCGTGCCCACGTACGAAGGCGCGAGGACGCTGAACAGGGACAGCGTGATGACCAACTGTGACCGCCACTTCATGAGATTCCGGGACCAAGGATCAACCTGCCGGGCAACCGCGTCGGAACATGGAGAATCGCAAGACATGACCGCCACGTCCAACTCTCCAGGATCCATCCAATGCAGGTGCCGGACCAGTATGGCAGAGTCCGCCACTGCGGCGCCCGACCGCATGCAGCCGGGAGCCGTCGAGCACGCTTGAATCCAGCGAAATATGCACCCTCACCGACCGTCCCGCCATCTCCGCCCTCAGCGGTGCGTCATGTGGAATGCAGAGCCCGATACCCAGGCGCTGGCACGCCTCGCTCCATCCGAGCACCAGACTGTGGCGTCTGTCCCACACTGTCGCCTGCCGCCGTCGGGCAACATCCTTAGCCGCGAGTTCCGCATTCCTCTGCCCGCCTACCGTTCTCCCCGCATCGCGCCATTCCCTTGATCCTCGTCGAACAACTCGCGAAGAGCTACGGCGCCGTGCATGCGGTGCGCGACCTCTCCTTTTCCGTTCCCGCCGGTCAGATCCTGGGCCTGGTGGGCCCCAACGGCGCCGGAAAGACCACCACCCTCCGCTGCCTCGTCGGCATCCTTCGCCCCACCGCCGGCAGTATCACCATCTGTGGTCTCTCCCTCGCCGATCATCCGGTAGAGGTGAAGTCCCAGCTCGCCTTCATTCCTGACGAGCCGCAACTCTTCGACTCCCTCACCGTCGAGGAACACCTGCGCTTCATCGGCCGGCTCTACAACGTCGCCGACGTGGAAGCCAGGATCGGCCCGCTGCTCAGCGAGTTGGAACTGGACGACCGCCGTCGTTCCTTTCCCGAGGAGCTCTCCCGGGGCATGAAGCAGAAACTCGCCACTGCTTGCGGCCTTATCCATGACCCGCGCGTTCTCATCCTTGACGAGCCGCTCACCGGACTCGACCCGGCGGCAATAAGGCGGATGAAGGTCACGATACTGGCCCGCGCCCGCGCCGGGGTCTCGATAATTCTCAGCTCGCACCTGCTGACACTCGTCGAGGAACTCTGCGATCGCATCCTCGTACTCCAGAACGGTCGCCGGGTGGCGCTCGGCACGGTCCCCGAGATAGTCGCCGAACATCCGACACTCGCCGGTCGGCCGCTGGAGGATGTCTTTCTCGCCCTCACCGGCCAGTCTGAAGCGGGAGGACCTACCGCCTACGCACTCCCGCATCACGGCACCCCGCCCCCACCCACGCCGGCTGTCGTCGACGAGCAACCGGCCGACCACCCCGGGTCGAGCCAGGAGCAGTGACGATCTCTCCGGCCTTGCGGGCGTTCGTCTATCTCACGACGACCAGCGCACGGAACAACTTCCGACGTCGCCTGAAGCGCGTACGCCAGCCACGCTACGCAGTGGCCATGCTCCTCGCGCTCTTCTACTTCTCGTCCATCATCCTCTCTTCCTGGCACCGGGCGGGCGCCACGCCGGCCGCGATCTTCCTGGCCCCGGTGGTGCTGCAACTGGCGTCGGTGGCCATGCTGGGCCTGCTCGCCTACTGGTGGATCTTCGGGCGGGATCGGGGGGCGCTCGCCTTCTCGCCGGCGGAGGTGCACTTCCTCTTTGCCGCCCCAGCCACACGCCGTCAACTCATCCAGTTCAAGCTCATCCGGGTGCAGGCGGTGATCCTCCTCAACGTGGTGCTCTGGACGGTCATACTCGGCCGCGGCCGAGGTACGGGCGAGATGGTCTGGGTGCGCCCTCTCTCACTCTGGGTGATGCTCTCCACCATGCAGTTGCACCGATTGGGAGCCACGCTCACCCGCACCAATCTCACCGAGCACGGTACCGCCGGCCTGCGTCGCAGCGCGCCAGCCGTGGCCGTCCTTGTACTGTTGATCGGGGCAGTGGTCCTGGGAGTCTGGCAGAACTGGCCGGAAGGAGCGACGGCCTCCCTGTTCGAGCTGTTCACCGCTGTGCGCCGGGCTGCGGCGCGACCGCCCGCCGAGTGGGCGTTGGCGCCCGTGCGAGCGGTCATCGCACCGCTCTTCGCCTCCACTCCGGACCGCTGGTGGAGGGCAATGATACCGGCAGTGCTCATCATGGCTGCCCACTTCGTCTGGGTACTGCGCACCGACGCCGCGTTCGAGGACGCCGCGGTGGAGGCGTCGGCAAGGCGTGCCCAGCGCGCGGCCAGGAAGCGCAGCGGCGTCGGTTCGTCCAGCGACCGACCGGGCCGACGCGTGAACTTCCGGCTTCCGTTGTCACCGATCGGCGAGCCGGCGATGGCCATCGCCTGGAAGAATGTGATGGCCGCCGTGCGCAACGATCATTTCTTTCGCATGGCCGTGGTCTTCGGGATGTTCACCCTGGTCGCTGGCGGGGTCGCCTACGCAAGGCCATCGCTGGTCGACCTGGTGACCGGTCTCACCGTCGGCTGGAGCGGTATGCTCCTCATCATGGGACCGGTGTGGCTACGCAACGACCTGCGGTCGGACCTGCCAAGACTGGAGCTTCTTCGTACCTTTCCAGTGCAACCCCGGCGCGTGGTACTGGCCGAGATCGGCTCCACGGCGACCATCCTCTATGCGGTGCAACTCCCTCTGGTGGTCTCACTCTTCGTCGCCCAGCTTCGTCACCCGGCACTCCCGGTGGACGCCCGGGTGGCGCTGGCGATTGCTGTCCTGCTCGCCCTGCCCATGATCAACGCGCTCGGAGTGAGTATCCACAACGGCGCCGCCCTCCTCTTTCCCGGCTGGATGCCGCTGGGCGCCGAACGCAAGCCGGGAGTGGAAGCGATGGGTCAGGTCTACCTGACGCTGATAGTCGTCGTGGTGATGTTGACCCTGCTGCTGGCACTGCCCATGGCAGCGGGAGCGCTGGTCTTCCTCACCCTGTTCGCTAGCTATCATTACTGGGCGGCCATCGCGGCCGTCCTGGCAGGCTCGGTGGTCGCCGCCGCCGAACTCGCCCTCGTTGTTCGATGGCTTGGCAACGTTCTCGCCCGTACGGAGCCGGCGGACGTCGGCTCTGCCTGACCTCGTGACAGCTTCGCTGGAGCCGTGACGGACCAGGCCACAAAGGAATCTTCCAGACGGTGCATCGATGTCCGACACCCACCTGCTCAGCCTCGTCAGACGATCGGCTGGCCGCTTTCTCGGCCAACTTGGCGCCATCGGTCTCGCGGCCATGATCCTCGGTAGCCAGACGGCCTGCAGCGCAACTTCGCCCTCCGTGCAGCTCATCGCCCAGCGGGCCGACCTGGCCTCACTGGTGGGGGAGTGGGTAGGGGAATACTCCAGCGCGGAGAGTGGTCGGAGCGGCTCGATCGTCTTCAAGCTCGCTGCAGGCGCCGACAGCGCCACCGGCGACGTCGTGATGACGCCGCGCGGGAGCGGCGAACCCCTCTCGGCCAACGCGCCGCCGGGTGGCGGGGCGGTGCGGCCCGCGTCACAGCCGCTCAGGATTCGTTTCGTGCGACTGGAGAGCGGTGCGGTGTCCGGCACACTCGAGCCGTACCGCGATCCGGAACTTGGCATTCTCCTCAACACGGTATTCACCGGCACGCTGGACGGAGACCAGATTCGCGGTACGTTCACGACTTCTGGTGCCGAACTCCCCAGAGCGCAGCACGGGGAGTGGCACGCCACGCGACGCTCCTCACGCTAGATCCCTGCCCCGAACCGCGCCGGAGCACTCGTGAACCCCCTTCTTGGATTCGGCGAGCGTCTCATCATCGGTCACCGTGGCGCGCCCACACTGGCTCCCGAAAACACGATCGAGAGCTTCCGCATCGCCCTCGATCAGGGTGCCGATGCCCTGGAGATGGACGTCCGGATCTCGGCCGACGGCGTGCCGATGGTCATCCACGACGCGGACCTCGATCGTACCACCGACCGCGCCGGCGCCGTGTCATCGCTCACCGCTCAGACGATACAGCAAGCCGACGCGGGTGCGCGCTTCACCCCGGATGGCGGCTGTACCTTTCCCTGGAAGGGTCACAACGTCCGCGTGCCCACGCTGGATGAAGTGCTTGCCGCGCTCCCCGACGTCCCCCTGCTGCTGGAATTGAAGACGGCCGCCGCACAGGACGCGGTGCGCCGGGTCATCCTCGACCACGACGCGGCAGAGTGGGTCATTCCCGCCTCCGCCCACGACGGGGCGCTGGCCGCCTTCCGCGATAGGCCGTTCAGATACGGGGCGTCCTCGCGCGAGATCGCGCGGCTCTACTGGGGCTCGATGTTCGGGCTGGCGCCACGCAAGGTGCGGCACTCGCTGCTCTCCGTACCGCATCGCTACCACGGCCTCCTCGTTCCCTCGGCCCGTTTCCTCCGCGCCGCGCGCCGGCTCGGGTCGCCGGTGCACGTGTGGACGGTGGACGATCCCCTCCAGGCACGACATCTCTGGGCCCGGGGTGCGGCGGGTATCGTGACCAACACGCCGCGAAAGCTGGTCAAGGCGCGAGGAGAGCTCTGAAGTAGCTGGAACTTGAGCCTTCGGCCCGACGTTCGACGCATGTGGAGTGGAACGCACAGCGCTGGAAGTCGCTCAGTCTGTCCACTCGGTCGTCCATGATCATCTGGCAGTCCAGAACCACGCTAGCGGCCTCTTGCACGTTCCCCGTCAGCCCACGTCTCAACCGGGGAAAGTCGTCATGCATCTCGAAAGCGGTCGCGAAGCCGGATCAGGAACTCTCCCGCGCATGATTCTCGGTGCCCTTGTCTGTGTTCTGGCCGCGTGCTCGGGCGGCGGCAAGGGCGCCGGACCCACCGGACCCACCGGCCCAACCGGTCCCACCGGCCCGTCCACGACTGTCGCCAGCGTCACCGTAACCATCCCCACGACCAGGATGGCTGTCGGTGAATCGGTCGTGCCAACGGCGGTCGCCAGGAACGCTCGGGGAGAGACCGTTGGCGCCACCTTCACCTGGAGCTCTGGCAATCCCGATGTGGCGACCGTGGCCTCGAACGGCAAGGTGACCGGCGTCACCGCCGGCGCAACCACCATCACGGCTGCGTCTGGTAGCGTCTCCGCCAGCACGCCGCTGCAGGTGGATCCGCGCAACCTGGACGCGATGGTCGAGACGGTGCGAGCAGCCCGCGGCCTGCCGGCCATGGCCGGCGCGATCGTCTCTTCCAGGGGCGTTATCGGGATCGGCGTGGCAGGAACACGGCGGGCCACCGGCGGCCCCGCGGTCACCCGTGCCGACAAGTGGCACATCGGCTCCAACCTCAAGGGGATCACCGCCACGCTGGCCGCGCTCGCCGTCAGCCGCGGCGACATCAAGTGGACCCAGACGATCGCTGAAGCGTTCCCGGAGCACGCGGCCACCATGAAGGACCAGTACCGCAACGTGACCCTCGAAGACCTGCTGGCCAACCGGGGCGGTATCCGCAACGACCCTTCAGGAAGCGCCTGGGATGGCACGACGGCGCGCCAGCAACGCGAGAGCCTCGTGCGCTGGGCACTGCACTCCGACCCCATCGGACCGGTCGGCAGCTACCACTACAGCAATGTCGGCTTCGCCATGGCCGGCGCGATGCTCGAGCGCGCCATGAAGGGGAACTACGAGGAACTGCTCGCGTCGGAACTCGGCAAACCACTCGGCGTCACCAGCCTGGGCTGGGGTGCACCGGCGGCCCCCGGCGCGTCCGACCAGCCGGTGGGGCACAGCCGCCAGGGCGGCGCGTGGGTGGCCTGCGAGGGCTGCGACAATCCGCCCGGACTGTCGGCCGCCGGCCGTTCCCACATGAGCATCGGCGACTGGGCCAGGTTCATACAGCAGATGATGGCTGCCGACGCCGGCCGGTCGACGCTGATCACCCAGGCCAACCAGCGGAACGTCTTCACCGGACACACCCCCATGGCCGGCCAGGGCGACATGTACGGGATGGGCTGGATCATCACCAGCCGACCCTGGGCCGGCGGCAGGACCGCGACGCACGAGGGCTCCAACAACCTCAACCACTCAGTAGCCTGGCTCGGCTTCGGAGCCGACGTTGCCTTCCTCGCCGCCACCAACGCCGCCGATGCCACCACGGGCGCGGCGCTCGACGACCTGGTGGGGCGGATGCTCACACTCCACATGAACGGGAAGTAGAGACGCGGGAAGACCGACGACGCACCACGGGCCAGCGGGAGATCTCCCGCTGGCCCGTGGTGCGTTACAGATGCGCGGTCGCTACGGATTCTGCTTCGTCGTGACGACGATGACGCCGTTCGCGCCGCGCTCACCATAGATCCTCGTCGCGACGCTGCCCTTCACCACCTCCACCCGATCGATCCGGAGCGGATCCAGCGCCTGGAGGTTTGCCTGCGCGACCACCACGCCGTCTATGATGACGAGCGGCGGGGCCTCGGTGCTCATGCTGCCGCGAAGGATCGTCGTGGTATCGGTGCCGATGGAGACGCGCTGGCCTGACATGGCGAGGCGTGCCCTGGTCCCGGCGCCAGGGGCCACGATCGTCATCGTGTCCGCTACCGATCTCTCTGGCGTGGACGCCTCGCGATTCTCCCCCAGCACGATCGTCGCCCGCTTCGCGGGAGACGCCGCGGTCTCGCCGTGGACCGCCTCGACTCCCCCCGCCTTGAGCCGCAGCCAGATCACCCCTGTGCTGTCCGGCAGGAGCTGGCCAGGACGCAGCTTGAGAATCTCGATCGAGGCTATGCGATCGGGGTCCACGGAGATGGACTCGACACCCTTCCCGAGGCGATTGCCCTCCTGCACCTGCAACTCCACCACGCTGTCGCGGGCGTCGGCGATCACGTAGAACAACCTCTGACGTCCGCTGCGCGAGTAAAGCAACTCCGGCCGCTGGGCTAGTAACAGCTCGCGCACACGCTCCACGCTCACCCGCTCGCCGGGCTCGAATCCGGTCTCGCTGCGAATGCTGGCGAGCGGCAGCTCGGCTACCGGTGCCACCTCGGTGGGTCGGGGCAGCTCGCAGGCCACGAGGGTCAATGCAATGGCCGACAGTGCCAGTGCGCCGCCAAGCAGGCGCGGATGGCGCGGACGGGACATGGTCATGGTGCGAATCCTCCGTTCGAGGGTGGTGGGCGGTATGCCGAGTGCAGCTAGCGGCAACCGGGGACCGGTGGCTTGCTGGCCGACGGCGAGGAGAAGCGCGCCATAACGTCGGACGTCGGGGTGACGGCGCAGCACGCGAGCGTCGCAGTCGATCTCCACCGCCAGACGCAGGCGACGGAGCTGCCACCAGAACGCCGGGTTCCATGGAACCAGGGCGACGGCGAACGCTGCGGCGGCGAGCATCCATGGATCTCCGACGCGGGCGTGCTCGTGCTCGTGGGCCAGCATGAGACGGAGCTGGGTCGGGTCACTGGCCAGCGCCCACTCGGGGAGCACCACCTGCGGCCGGAGCAGACCGGCAAGCGCCGGCCCCGTGCGGCCGGAGACGAGCACCGGCGTGCCTTCCACCACGGTTGGCACCCACTCGCGGCGCACACTGCGGAGCCGGACGAGGCCGGCCAGCCCCCACCCCGCGACCGCCAGCGTCAGCAGTAGCCAGGCTGCGCCAAGCGGTCGATCCAGCCGCTGCCAGGCGGAGTCCACGGTCACCCCGACCTCCGCGCGGGCGAGCAGCGACGCCCAGTTCGTCGCGCTACCGCTCGCCGCAGCCGCGTCGTTCACCGACCCGGCGACGGTGGCCGGCGCGACACGTTCCGGCCCGGCCGAGAGCGTGGTGGCCAGCCGGAAGGCGGGGAGCAGGATCGAGGCAACCAGCGCCACGGCCCATACCCACCGTGACGGCCCGCCGACGATGCGGAACAGCGCGTCGACCGCCATCGCGGTGAGTCCGAGCACGACCGCCGTAACAAGCGAGTGCAGCATCCAGGCGGCGATCATGAGGCACCTCCAGCCGAGCCGTCGCCCACTCCGCTGTCGTCACGTCCGCGACGCCCATGACGCGGTGGATGCGGCGGATGCGCCGGGCCGGCCGGGTGCTTCGGATGCCTCTCAGGCTCTGACGCGACAGGTGATGGATGGTCGCGCAGCCGCTCATCGAGCAGGCCGCGGAGCCGTTCGAGTTCGTGGCGTTCCAGCCCCCGATCGCTCACCAGCCGGGTGAGCAGCAATTCCGGCGATCCGGCAAAGAGCTTCCCGACCATCCGCCGGAGGGCGCTGGAACCCGCCTCGTCGCGCGCCACGAGTGGGAAGTAGCGATACGCTCGCCCCTCCTCCTCGTGTCCCACGTAGCCCTTGTCTTCCAGGGTGCGGAGGACGGTGAGCACGGTGTTGTACGCCAGGTCGTCGTCCAGCCGCGCGCGCACCTCGGCGACCGTGGACGGCCCGCCGTCCCACAGCTCGGCCATCACGTCGAGCTCACGATCAGTGAAGGAGATCCTCATGCAGGCAGGCCTCGTCAACTAAGGTTCTAGTTGATACGATAGCGCCAACCGCCGTCAATGTCAACTAGAAATTTAGTTGTCGATACCCGGTTCCCTGCCACTGGAGTCGAGCCAGCCTGTACAGCATCCTGGCAGCCCCGGACTGCTCCACCGGCTGGTACCACAACCATGCCGACCCGGCCAGCGAGTACCACCCAGCCCGCAGACGCCGAGAAGTACCAGCTCAGCCTGGAGACGCCGGCCAGTAGTAGCTGTCGGGCAGGGCGCGGGCGCCGTAGATGGCCTGGCCGACGCGCACAACGGTAGCCCCTTCCTCCACTGCCAGCTCGAAGTCACCCGACATGCCCATCGACAACCCGTCCATGGCCAGTCCGGGCGGTGCTTCCTGGCGCAGGCGGTCGCGCAGCGTGCGCAACAGGACGAAACAGGCCCGTACCCGCTCCTCGTCGGACGACAACAGCGCCAGCGTCATCAGTCCCCGGACACGCAACGACTTGAAGGCTGGCAGCTCGGCCACGAAACTCGACACGTCATCCGGGTGGAGCCCGTACTTGCTGGCCTCGCCCGAAGTATTCACCTGGACATACACATCCATCTCCCGGCCTTCGGCCTGCAGGTGGCGATCCAGCGCCCGGGCGATTCGCAGCCGGTCCAGCGCCTGGAACTCGGCGGCAAACTGGGCCACACGTCTGGCCTTGTTGC
Source organism: uncultured Gemmatimonadota bacterium (assembly GCA_937906875.1). Lineage (GTDB taxonomy): Bacteria > Gemmatimonadota > Gemmatimonadetes > Gemmatimonadales > Gemmatimonadaceae > CALCHX01. Next base: position 46,459 of record CALCHX010000146.1, read on the forward strand.
TCTGCAGGTGGCCAATTACCGACCAGCGGAGATCGGGCAGGTCAGCCATCGCCTGCCATTTGCCGAATGCCTCCTGGACCTTATTCTCACCCAGCATCCGGCAACCGGCGGCATACGAGAGCCGAATGTGTGCCTCGTCAACCGTCTTGCTGACCGGCAACAGACGAACCTCGGCAGGATCGCGGCCCACGCGCTGGCAGGCCGCCGCGATGCGCGCCCGCACGGCGGCGAGGTTGCGCGTGAAGTCCTCGACTGTGACGGCCTGCGGGTAGAGCACTCGCGCCGCTTGTGATTCCTCTGGCTGAACGTCCACGTTCCAGACCTCGGGGAGGGAGACGGAGAGACTGCGACCATGGCCGGGAGAACAATGCCTGTTATGTGGCATGAAGTCAGCCGACAAGCCAGGACCTTGAGGAGTCGACGGCGTGCTGCGCGCATGCAGAAGCGCCCCATGACCATCGCTGATCATGGGGCACTGCACTGGGACGGCTCTCTACCTGCCTACTCGTAGATCCCGTTGAAGAACAGCTTGAACGTGCCGTGCGGCTGGGCGCGGAACAGTATTTCCGGTCCGAACATCACCAGCTTGCCCCTGCCAATGTCCGCCTCGGCGATCGTCACACCGCCCTCGAGGTAGCCTTCTCCCCATGCCCAGCCACTGCGCAGCGGCGTGGCAGTGTTGAACCAGGCGATGGGACGAAGCCCCTTGAGTGCTGCGTCGGGGCCCAGGCGATAGACCGGGCTGTTGTCGAACATGACGATCGCCTCGCTCCCCATGCCCTGGGTCAGCGAGGCAGTGGTGTCGAGATGCACCTGGAGGAGGGAGCCGGGGATGTAGTACTGCTCCCTCGTCAGCGGTCTCGTGTCACCTTCCGGCGTGAGCTGCGAGAGATGGTTCGTCATGGGAAGCCCGAAGTGCTCACCAAGGACCGTCGAACTGCCAATGGTGATGATGGTCCCACCGGCTTCGGCGAACTTCTTCAACTCGGGCACCGTCTTGCCCACGGTGATGTTTCCCAACCAGCCGCGGAACTCCGCCGGGATCGACGAATCGTCCGGAGAGGCGCCGAAGCCACCGCGGCCGCCCATGTCGCGCGAGGGGATCATGCCGGTGACGAAGACGATCACGTCGTACTTCTGGCGCAGGTTGCCCGCGTCCAGCGTCTGCGGGTAGACAACCTCGAACGGGAATTCGAAACGCTCCATGATGAACCGTGTCCAACCCGACGGCATCGACCCGCCGTAACGGTCCACGAGGGCGATGCGCTTGGCCGACAGCTTGGTCGCACCAGCGGTGGGCTTGGCGCTCGTCGCCGTGAAGGTCACGCCACGCTCGCGAGCTATGGCGTCCAGCGTCTGCCGTACGTTGCCACCTGCGGGCACGAAGAAACTGCCCGCGGGGACCCCCGCGCTGGCCGTCTTCACCACGTAGACGTCACCGCCGCTCCTGAGGATCCGGTTGACCGCTGCGAAGGAGTCGTTGACCCTGTGGTCGATGATCCAGCCACCGCTGGCCGGAGCATTGGCCACGGTACCCGCGGGCATCGTCAGCGTGTCCGCGGTGATCTTCTCGGTCGGGCCGGTGACGCCATCCAGGGCGCGCGCGAAGTCGATCCCCATCTGCAGCGCCAGCGTCCAGCCAGCGTTGTCGTACGGCGCCAGCGGTGGGCCACCGGGGTAGGCGAAGTCGTGCGGGTGATCCTGCGGCTCGAACATGTCGAGCACGTGCGGGCGGAACGCCTGGGCCGTGCTCACCACGTAGGAGCCTGCCGGATAGCTCTTGCCGGCGACCGTCACCGGTCCCGTGGCACGCTGGACGTCCACGCCATTCTTGAGCAGCGTGTTGACGAACTTTGTCGCCGTCAGGAAGTCAGCCTGGTTGGATGGGATGACGTAGGCGCGCGGGTCGCGGGTCTCCGGAGTACGCAGCGCCTTCCATTCCGCCTCACCTCCGCGGAGCATCGGACCACGTCCACCGAAGCCGCTCTGTGCCTGGCCAGCGCCTGCCTGCGCCTCGGTCATCCTCGCGATCAGCGCGTCCATCTTGGCCGGCCACATCGTCCAACTATCGGTCTTGCCGGCGGCAATTGCGTCGTGACCCATCTTCCAGATGTTGTACTGGAACTTCTCCCGGTAACGCGACACCAGGTCGAGCACCGCGCGATTGGCGGTCACCGAGTAGTCGACTGACTGACGGAAGTGCCATACCTGCGGCTTGATCGGAAAGGGGAGGTCGGCCGAGCGGATCTGCTTGTCGGGAATGAAGGGGATCGTCTGCGGGTTGGGACCTCCGATGGTCTCCGTGAGCAGTCCGATCATGTTGTGGAAGTACGCCTCGGTGCGCAGGCCGCCGTTCCACCACGTGGAGTACGGCGCGCCGGAACGGATCGTCACGCCCGGCTTGTCCTCGGAGATGAAGCGGTTCATCATCGCTGAGCCCACCACATCCAGTCCGCTGGTGATCAGCGGGTGGAAGTTGTAGTTGGCCGGGTCGCGGAAGGGCGGCGCGAACATCACCGTGCCGGCGGGACCGGTCTGGTGATGGTTGTACATCACCTGCGGATACCATGTCCGGTAGAGGATCCGGGCCATGTTCTCCGACTCGGGCTGCGAGACCATGTAGAAGTCGCGGTTGTTGTCGTGTCCGACGTATTTCTGGTAGAGCCGGGGGATGCCGCCGGTGCTGCGCTTCTTCGGGTCGCTCTCCCGCATGTACCAGTCGGAGACGAGCTCCATCCCGTCCGGGTTCGCGTGCACGGCGAGGATGATCAGGTCGTCCAGGAAGCGCATCGTCTCGGGATCGGTATCGCTCACCAACTGATAGACCGTCTCGGTGAGTTGCTGGGCGCCCAGCACCTCGGTGGCGTGCAGTCCACCGTCGATCCATACCACTCCCTTCCCCTCCGCCGCCAGCTTCACCGCTTCCGCCGAATCGACCTCGGCGCGGGCCAGCTTCTCGGCGATCTCTCGGTAGCGCGTGAGATTGCGCTGGTTGGCCGGCGACGTGATGATGGCCATCAGCTGTGGACGGCCCTCGGCGGTGAGACCGATCGTGTCCAGCGTCATCCGGTCGGACTCCGTCGCGAGCTTCTCCCAGTACTTCGCGAATTCGGTGTAGTTGGGAAGGACGTAGTCGGCTCCGATGATGTGGCCGAACTGCTGCTGGGGGCTCGTGACGCGTGGTTGTTGCGCGGTCGCAGCGGCAGGGACAAGCGCGGAGAGCACGCATGCGCTGACGGCGACTGTTAACGGACGTGCCAGACGGGAAATCATGATGTGACGACCCCCTTGGATCGTGAGGATGGAGCGTTGAGAACGGGCCGGGCTGGACGCGGTCAGCCCCGGCGGAAGCCGGAGCGGTGGCGACCCTTACGCTTACGCGGCGGTGCGGGTCGGGCGTTGACAATGATTCCTGATCGGATTCGTGGCCGGTCGGAGGAGGATCGGCAGCCGTTCGTCACCGAGGTCGACCGCCATCTGCCACCGAGGTACGCAGCCGTTCGCCACGGAGTCCGGCGAGTGGCCAGCGCAGCCTGCACTGGAAGACGGCTACGGTGACACGTACAATCCTCAACGTGACGACCCTCGCCGCTCCTGACCCCGCCGCATCGCCCGTGCCGCCCGATCCGGCACCGCCCGGAGCGATTCGAGGGAGCATGGGTATTCTCGTCGTCCTCACGACGGCGCATCTGATAAACGACAGTTACACGGCGCTACTGACGCCGATTCTCCCGGTACTGCGCACCACCTTTGGTGTGAGCATCGGGCAGACAGCCATCCTGGTGGCCGTCTCGGCGTTCGTTGGCTCGGTACTCCAGCCGGCGTTCGGAGTTCTTGCTGACCGCTCGGATCGGCGGCTGCTAGCGGCCCTCGGACCGGCCCTCTGTGGCGTGGGGATGTCGATGCTCGGGCTCGCCCCCACCTTTGCCGTCGCCCTGCTTCTGGTGACGGTGGGCGGAGTGGGGAGCGGGATCTTCCACCCGGCGGCGATCGCCTACGTCCACCGCGGCGCCAGCGCTCGCCGACGCGGACTCTTCGCCTCCCTCTTCTCGGCCGGCGGCACGGCCGGCCAGGCCATCGGGCCGCTGACCGTCACCGTGCTGGGCATGGGACGGCTGCACTGGACGCTCCCACTTGGCTTCCTGGCCGGCCTGGCGAGCTGGTTCATGACCCCGACCACCCGCGAACTCGCCCACCTACGTCCGAAGTGGAACAGCTACGGCGCCGTCTTCCGGGGTCCGATCCGCCTGCTCTGGGCAGCGAGCGTGCTCCGGTCGCTGTGCACCGTGTCCTACATGAGTCTGCTCGGTTTCACCCTCTCGTCGCACGGGTTCGCCGCGCATATCGGCCCGTCGCTCGCGGTGTACAGCATCTTCGCCGCGGGTGGCGGGATAGTGGGTGGCTTCGCCTCCGATCGCATGGGCCGGATAGCCGTCCTCCGCTCGAGCATCGTGCTCTCCATACCACTGTTCGTGGTGCTCGTCTACTCGACCCCGGCCGGGTGGTGGTACTACCCTCTCACGGCCATCGTGGGCGCCGTCGTGAACGCCAACACGCCGGTGGCGATAGTCACGGCCCAGGAATACGCCCCCGGCCATGTGGCCACGGCGAGCGCACTCATGATGGGGTTCGCCTGGGGGACCTCCGGCGTCCTGTTCATGGTCATTGGCGCACTGGCCGACGTAACCTCGCCGCGCATCGCGATGGTGATGGCGATCCTTCTCCTTCTGCCGGCGCTCTGGCTCACGGTCAGGCTACCGGAGCCGACAGACAGATAATCCAGGTCTCACCGAGACCGGCAATGATCCACCCGGCGGGTCCGCCGGAAGCCGGCGATCCACGAACCAGAACATGGATTCCGGCGTTCGCCGGAATGACGGACCCGTCACCCCACCTCCGTCACCCCGGCGTCGTCACCCCCGCGCCGTCACCCCGGCGTAAGCCGGGGCCCACCGTCACCCCGGCGAAAGCCGGGGCACCCCGGCGAAAGCCCGTCACCCCGGCGAAAGCCGGGGCACCCCGGCGAAAGCCCGTCACCCCGGCGAAAGCCGGGGCACCCCGGCGAAAGCCCGTCACCCCGGCGAA
>CALCHX010000147.1 GCA_937906875.1 uncultured Gemmatimonadota bacterium
AGCCCCCTGCCCTCCGCTCTGCAGCTTCCGCTTCTGCTTCTGCCGGTACATCACGCTGTCGGCCCGCCGGATCGCCGCGGCGACATTGTCCGCGCCGTCATATCCCGCCGCACCCATGCTCGCTTCCAGCGTCAGGATCACCGGAGTGCCGTGGAGGATGATCGGCGGTGCTTCCTCCAGCGCCTGCCTGCAGCGCGCCTCCGCCTCCTCAACCGGGAGGCCGGGAAGGATGAGCAGGAACTCGTCTCCGCCCCACCGGCAGAGTGGCGCTGCGGGGCCCGCCATGTCGCGCAGGACCGTGGCCAGTTGCCGGAGCATGGAGTCGCCAGCCGCGTGACCGTGGGCGTCATTCACCGGCTTGAGGTTGTCCATGTCCAGCACCAGCACCGCTCCCGGCCCATCCGACCCGGACGGGGGAAGGTCGAGCCACTCCTGTAGCCCTTCGCGATTGAGACAACCCGTCAGGGCGTCGGTGGTCGCGATCTGGCGCAGTTCCTCATGCGCCGCGGCCAGTTCCCGGTTTGCCGCGTCAACCCTGTTCTTCGCCGCTGCCACTTCCGCCAGCGCATCCTCGAGGACCAGCACGACCATCCCGATTCCGAGTGCGATCGTGAAGAAGAAATCGGCGAAACGGCTGTAGCGCACTATGCCGCCGGCCACCGCCTGTACGTTCGACGCCACGGCCATGGGGCCGACAGAAGAGACCAGACCATAAACGATCCAGAGCAGTGCACCAGCCACGAAGGCAATCCCCGTAACGCGGGTGCCCACCCCTCGACGCGCGCTCGGGATTCGAAGCAGGGTCACGCCACTCAGTCCCAGCGTCAGCGCCGCCAGCGGTGCCTGCAGGCGCACGAGGGCGTCCACCGATCCTCCAGCCAGCACCGGCAGGGCTCCGATCACGGCAAACGCACCAATGACCGATAACCAGCCCCGGCCCAGCCCTCGTTCGGCGTACGTGACTGCCCCGTGCAGGAAGAGCAACAGCGCGCCGATCTTCGCAAGCTGGTAGATGGACCCCAGCACGCGCACCGGGAGATATTCCCGGCTCGGAGCCACGTCGAGAGCAAGCGGGATCATCAGCGCGCGGGTACTCGTCGCCAGCACCGCCACGGTGAGTAAGAGCCACGCCGCAGCCCACCAGCCGGAATGAGCAGCGCGCCTGCGCCGATGGAGTATGGCGAGCAGCACGAGGATCAGTACCGCGCCCGCCACCTGGAGCAAGACGGCAAGAGTGTCAACGAGATAGCGGGTCTGCTCTGTAGCCATCTAGGTACCAGGTGGGCTGGCCTGCCGGTAGCGATTCCGAGGGCGCACGTCACGCACGGAGTACCGGTCGCGGGGGTCCCGGCCTCGCCTCGATCACGTATCTGCCGGCGCTGTCACATGATCACGGTCTGCTCCTGTGAGGCATGACGATCGAGCACCCACGAAGGCACCAGAGGATGGCGGATCGCCAGCGGCAATCGGACAGCCAGCTTCGGCAGCGGCCGGGCAGATGCGGAGGGGGGTGAATGAATGGCTGGCTCCGGTATTGCACTTCCGGCCGGCTTCTGGCGGGCGCCGGGGTCGCTAGACCTGCGTTCCGTGCCGCACCCCACTCGACGACCTTCCACAACCCGCTGCATGGCCTTCCTTCTCTGGACGCTCGCCGCCCTGCCGTTCGTCATCCTCTCGGCTATCGGCCTGCGCTACCTCGTGCGCGGCACTCCCGTGCGCCGGGTGAGGATGGCGGCCATGCACGGTCTGGAACCTCTGGAGGACAACGACGAGTTCCGCCGTGCGCTGGAGTTGCTCGGACAGGTGAGGTTCACCGAGAGGAATCGCGTGGAGTTGATGCGCTGTGGCGAGGACACCTACCCACGGATGTTCGCCGATCTCGCATCGGCCAGTCGGAGCATCACCCTCCAGATGTATTACTGTCAGCCCGGGAAGCTGGCCGACCAGCTCCATGCAGTGCTCACGGAGAGGGCACGCGCGGGCACAAGAGTGCTCTTTCTCTGGGACGCCTTCGGCTCCCACGCGCTATCCGAAGACTACCGTGAGAGCCTCCGCGTGGCCGGGGTCGAGGTGGCAGTCTTCCGACCCGTCCAGTGGTGGGCGCTGGAGAAGGCCTACAACCGCTCACACATCCGCGTGGTAGCCGTGGATGGCCGCACAGGCTACACAGGTGGTTTCGGGATAGACGACAAGTGGCTTGGCGACGGCCGCAGCGCTGACCAGTGGCGCGACACCACCGTACGCTTCGTCGGACCAGCCGTGGCCGGTCTCCAGGCAACCTTTGCCGCGGGCTGGGCGGAGGCCACCGGGGAGCTTCTTGCCGGCGAACCCTTCTTTCGCGACGGGGACGACTGGCAGGCCGACGACAACGCTGAGGTGGCCGACCAGACCGGACATGTGGCGAGCAACGTCACCGCTGGTGTCATGCACGCTGCCCCCACCACAGGCAGCACGGCCGCCGAACGATTCCTCGCCCTGGCAATAAGCGGTGCCCGTCGCAACCTGTACATCTCCAACGCCTACTTCGTCCCCGATGACGATTTCTGCGAGATGCTCGGCCGGGCGGCGCGCAGGGGAGTCGACGTGCGCATCCTCACGCCCGGCGCGAGGACGGACGTTCGCTCCACCCGCCTGGCCTCTCACGCCCGCTATGAGGAACTGCTTGGCCACGGCGTGCGAATCTTCGAGTATCAGCCCACCATGATGCACGCGAAGACGATCGTTGCCGACGGCTGTTTCGGCTCGGTGGGAACGATGAACTTCGACAATCGGTCGCTCGCCTTCAATGACGAGAGCAATTTCGTATTCCTGGACGATATGGTTGCTGAAGAGCTGGAGCGACTCTTCTCCGAGGATCTGGAGTTGAGCTCCGAGGTCATTCTCGAAGAGTTCCGACGCCGCCCGTTTACCGAGCGCGTTCAGGAGCGCATCTTCTCAGCCATGGCGCGCGTGCTGTAGCGCATTGCCCGGCGGTCGAAGGTTTCCGGATCAGTTCGGCTGCCGTACATTGGGCGTGAGCGCTGGTCTCCAATAGCTCCGAACAGTTCGGCGTCCGAACGGTACGCGAGTCCGGCCGTCCTTTCCCCACCCGCCGTGCGCCAGATGCCGACCGCTCCCCAGGCTGAAGCTCACGACCGCACAGCGCGGCCGGCCACGATGGCGCCCACCGGACGTACCACGGGCCTCTGTGGTCTTCTGCTCATGATCGCCGCGGTGGTGCCGCTGGTGGGGTGGGCGGCATCCTGGCCAGCCCTCGCCTCGTACCTGCCCGGCTGGCCGGTGACGCCTCCGGGGGCCTCGCTGGCGCTCCTCGCCTGCGCCGTCGGACTGATCTCCCAGAGCCACGGCGTGCCACCGCTCGCCCGGCGCGTCCTCGCCACGACGGGCGGGTGGGTTGCCATCAGCCTGGCTCTCCTTCTCCGCTTCCGCGCCATTGGACGGCCGCCGGTCTTCGATGCCCCGGGACTGGTCCTGGACTGGTACAGTACTCCGGGCGCCGCACTCCAGTTCTGGCCCTCACGCGCGGCGGCCATCGCCATTGCCCTCCTCGGCATCGCGGTGGCCCTCCTGGCCGTGGAGCGAGCCAGCATGCAGCGGGCAGCATGGGGTGCGGCTGGAGCGGCGGCACTCCTCGCGCTGGCGGCCGGTGGCATGCCAGCTCCCGTCACTCTCTCCGCCGACCTTGCCCAGGCCACTCAGGCCGCCGTGGACGCACGCGCCGCCGTGATCTCGCCGCCACTGGCCTGGCTGATCCTGCTCGGAGCGTGCGGAGTGCTTCTCCGCCGCAGTGACGGAGGGCCTGCCTGGGTCACGCCGCATGGAGGCGCCTTCGCGGTTGCCCGCCGGCTCCTGCCTGGTGTGCTCCTCCTTCCGCCCGCCATGGTCTGGCTGACGGATCTTGCCGCGCGCCGCCGCTGGCTGAGTGGTGACTCCGCCCATGCACTCCTCACCCTCGGCCTGGTTGCCGGCTTCGGGGCGGTGTCCATGCTTGCCGTCCACTACCTGTCGACCACCGCCACCCGCGGCCGGGAATCCCAGGAGCGCCGTCGCCAGCGGACCCGCGAGCGCGACACCGAGCTTGCCGCCCGGAGTGCGGAGGGTACTCTGCGTCTCGCGGCGGATCGGTACCGCACCCACCTGCGGGCCATTCTGGACGTTGCCCCGTCGCCATTCGTGGCGCTCGACCGCCAGGGCAACCTGGCCTATGCCAACAGCGCAGCCCTCGAAGCCATGGGTTACTCCATCCACGAGGCCAGTGGTCGCTCATTGGTGGAACTCTGGCCAGAGGTGGGAGAAGCCATCGACTTCGCCCTCAACAGCACGGTGCTCGGGGCGCCGCTCGCTCGCACGGTCACCGCCCCGGACGGGCGATCCCTCGAGCTGCGCGGCTATCCTGGCGAGGACGGCCTGGCACTGTTCGTCCGTGAGGTGGCGGCCCACGTCTGAGGGCTTCCATTCCCGGACGCCGGACACTCGGTACAACCCCAGGCGGTCAGGCGGCAGGGAGAGACGATCAGGATCGCCAAGGGTGCCTGGCACGACAACCGCCAGGCATGGCCAGCCTGGCACACCCGTCGTCACACGTCACCCAGGACGTCGGCAGCCTAACGTACCAGCCGCTGGATGTCGCCCAGCATGTCGCCAGCCGTGGATCCGAAGGGATAGAGAATTCTCAACCTTCCCTTCTGGTCCACCAGGTAGACCTGGGAGCTGTGCGCAACACCATAGACGCCGCTGCTGTCGGCCTGCTCCACCTGGGCAACCAGGTTCAGGCCACTGCGCAGGCGGGCGATGGTGGCGTCATCGGCCGTGAGGCCGATGAACGCGGGATTGAATCGGGTCGCGTAGGCCTGCGATATCGCCGGCGTGTCACGGTCGGGATCCACGCTCACGAAGACGAAGCGCACCTTGTCGGCGTCGGCGCCGAGTGCCGCGCGCACCCGCGACCAATCGGCGAGAGTGGTGGGGCAGATGTCAGGACAGTGGGTGTAGCCGAAGAAGAGGAGCACGACCCTTCCGCGCTGGGCACCCAGCTCGAAGAGATTCCCGTCCGCGTCGGCGAGGGAAATCTCTGGCGCCGTCTTCAGGTCGGTCAGCTCCACGCCGTTGAAGCCGCCACTGGCGGCGTCACGAATGGTGTCGCAGCCGCCGGCAAGGACGACGGCGAGAACCAGGATCCAGGTGAGCCGGCTATTCCTGGAACGCACTCGTCGGTTCATCAGACCTGCGGGCCGGGATGGTAGGCGTCGGACAGCAACGCTGGCGGCAGCGGGCCCGGCAACTCATCCCTGGAAACCGGTCGAAGCATCACGTCAAAGGCCATCCATACCACCTTCGAGAACGGGTAGCAGCCCACGGCGCCCAGTACGATCAGCACGGCGCTCGTGTACTGGATCAGAGTCCACGGTGGCGTTGGCCATGTAGCAATGACGGCCCCCGCGAAGGCTATCGCGAACAGGAACTCCACGGCGACGAGGTTCACGATGTATACGCCGAGGAAATAATCGGATTCACCGCGGTCGAGTTGCATGCCGCAACCCGGGCAGTCCGGGCGCAACTCGATCGGTGTGCGGAAGATACCCGAGCAGCCGCAGTTGGGACACCGAAGTCGAGCCGCTCGCCAGAAGAGGCGACAGGCGCGCCCGAGGTCGAGTTCCGTCGGCTGAAGCTGCGGGAGTGTCACATGCACCTCCCCTGGTGGAGTGACGGACTCAGCGGTAAGCGGTTGACTGCAGCGGGGCGGCGCCGCCCCGACTCCGTGCCGCCCCGACACGGGGCGGCCACTCGCGAATCCCTTACTGATAATAGCACCATGCGAACGCGCTGTCGCACCGTCGCCTGTTATCCGACGCCGTCGCCGACGTAGGCCACGGCGCTCACCTCGACCAGGATCCCGCGCAACCTTGCGCCGACCGCCGTACGCGAAGGGTACGGAGCGGTGAAGACGGACTTGTACACCTCATTGAACTCGGCCCAGTCCTGCTCGTCGGCCAGGTAGACGGTTACCGAGACCACGTGCTGCGGGCCTGCGCCGGCCGCTGCCAGGACAGCCACCAGGTTGGACAGGACGCGCTCGCTCTGCTCGGTTACTCCACCCCCTGTCAGTTCACCGGTAAGCGGGTCGCGCGGCACCTGGCCAGAGACGAAGACGAATGCGCCGGCGCGCACGGCGGGCGAATACGGACCGGCTGGGGGCAATGCGCCGGAACCCAGGGTCACAGCACTCCACTGTGGCGATTGCGAGCCCGACGATGATCCGGTTCCGGCGGCGCCGGTGTGGGAAGGAGTCATGAGTAGCTGTCCAGAGGTGTGGGAAGAGTGGATGGGGTGGTCATGTGGCCCGTCATCTGCCAGTCTGAATGTCATGAGACGACCACACGATCGCCATCATCGCCACCAGTCCAGCCATCTCGAGCAGTGCCGGGGTCAGCCGGCACGCTGCGACGGCACCACTATCCTCCGCAAGACCGGATCCGGAAGGGCCAACTGGTCGGCAGCCGGTGACGACCGCGAATTCCTGCCCGGTGAGCGGCGCGGGCCCCGTGCGCGGGGCCTGTCCGGCAGCATTGCGTCCATGGTCTTGCTGCTCCTCCTGGTGCTCGGTCCCGCTTCCTGCGACAGCGCGGCCGAGGGCGGCACGATGTCCGCGGGGAGGGCGACGAACCCGGCACTCGCGCGGAGCGACGACCCGGCGGTCAAGGCGGCGCTGGCAGCATTGGACCAGGGTCGGCCGTTCATGGCCACTCGACTGCTGGAACCGGCGCTGACGTCGTCGACACGACGCACTCCCGAAGTCGTCCTGCTGGCCGCCACCGCTGCGTCGCAATGGCTCGGCTGGTCGGTTGTCACCCAGCTCCTCACGAATGAGAACTGGCTGGATGACCGATTCGACGGCGCTGGACGGGAGTTGCTGACCCGGGCAGCACTGGCCACGAACGACGACATCGAAGCCACCAGGCACGCGGCGCGCGCCGTGGCGACGGCGGCCTCGGACAGCGTTCGCGGAGTACGCCTCACCCTGCTCGCCCGGGCGCTCGACCGCCGGGATGTTCTGGACAGCTCTGCAACAGCATATAGCGACGCCGCCCGGCTGCTGCCCTCGGCCGCCGACTGGCTGCTCCTTCGTGCCGCTGGTGTGACAACCGATAGCGCCGCGCGGGCGGCGCTCTACGCCAGGGTTGGCGACACGCTGGCGCGTCGCCGTGTTCTCCTCGTGGAGGCACAGGCACTCGAACGCTCCGCAGACAGCACCGATGCTGCAACCGCCTATGAGCTGGCTGGCGAGCCGGTAGCGGCGCTCCGACTGCGCGCCCGCCTGGCGCGCGACGACAGCAGTCGTCGGGCAATCAGGAGCCAACTGCTCCGGCTGGTGGTGGACCGACGAGGTTCCGCCGTCGCCCGTGCCGCCGCCACCGAGCTGAGCCAGAGCTTCGCTCCCCTCACCGGTGCGGAGGCGCTGGCCGTGGCCCGGTCACTGGCGACAAGCGGACCGTTGACGGCAGCGAATGATGCCTTCGTTCGCGCCGCCAGCCAGAACCCGCTCTTACCCGACGATCGTCTCTCGCACGCCCGGCTGCTCTTCCGGCTGGGGCGATACGCTCAGGCGGCGACCGTATTTGGCACGATCCCAGCCGGCCACAAGGAAGGCGCCAACGCGGCCTATGAACGGGCGGTCGCTCTGTTGCGCGACGGCCGCGTCTCTGCCAGTCGCGTCATCCTGCGGGGCATCGAGAAGCGGCATCCAGGGGATACGGCGGCCATCGGGCGCGCGCTCTTCCTGCTGGCCGACCTCGCCACTGACGACGGCCGCGACGCTGCCGCGCGCGAGACGTTCCGTTATGTCGCCGACCGGTACCCCACCAGCTCCATGGCGTCGCGGGCCCGTTTCCAGGCGGCCATGATCGCCATCGCCAGCAACGAGCAACTCGTCGCAGCGCGCGAACTGGATACGCTGGCCAGTCGATACCCGCGATCCACTGACGCCATGGGCGCACTCTACTGGGCAGGCAGGGCGTGGGCGAACACGGGAGACAGCGCCACCGCAAGGGCTCGCTGGCGAAAGGTGCTCGCCGACGACCCTCTCTCCTATTATGCCGTCCTCGCCGCTACGCGGCTGGATACCGTCTGGTGGGCGCCCGCCCCTGCACCATCACCGCCAGCCACTCCGGCTTCGGCAGTCGCGCCGACCCTCTTCGCCCGTGTCGACCTGCTCGAATCGATGGGAATGGGACCGGAAGCGTCTCGCGAGCGGGACCGTCTGGTCAGCATCGCCGACAGCTCCACGGCGGCGATGCTGGGTGCGGCGGAGGAGTTCCAGGCCCGTGGAAACTCAAACACCGGCATAGCCCTCGGGCGCAGGGCACTCGACCGGGGCGCCCCGGGCGACCTGCGTACCTACCGCGTCATCTATCCGATCGTGCACGGCGACGTGCTGGCGGCCGAGGCGCGCGATCGCGAACTGGACCCGGCGCTCGTCGCGGCACTCATCCGCCAGGAGTCCAGCTTTCTTGCCTCTGCGACCTCACCGGCAGGTGCGCGCGGGCTCATGCAGGTGATGCCCGCCGTCGGTCGGTCCATTGCCCGGACGCTGGCCATGACGCCCTGGCATGATGCCCTGCTCTACCAGCCAGACGTCAACCTGCGCCTGGGCACCTCACACCTTGCTTCGCTCGTGGCCCGGTACGATGAGCTCCAGTACGTGCTGGCGGCGTACAATGCCGGCGGTTCACGAGTGGCGCGCTGGGTCCGGAAGGGTGGCACGTCGGACCCCGAACTGTTCGTGGAGCGGATACCCTTTACCGAGACTCGTGACTACGTGCGAATCGTCACCCGCAACCGGGCCATCTACAGCGTGCTCTACGACTGGGGCGTGGCTGATTGAGCCGCTCCCTCACCCACGTCGATGCCCTCCAGCGCCGGGCACGCCGGCTCAGCAGCCGGGTCGCCGGGACCGTTCCGCTGCGTCCACCTGGTCCAGGACGAGATCGGTGAGCTTGCGTAGCTCGGCCTGCATCCTGGCCGGATCCACCGGGGCGCCGGCAAGCGCCATGGCTATCGGGTCCCCGACTGTCCTGCCGCGATGGCGCACAAGCATCCGGCGGGCCACCGACTCGGCGGCCAGCCCGGCCGCGTTGCGCCTCGCCACCGTCAGCGGCGTGTCGTCCCGATCCTCCACGATACAGGCAGGCCAGTGCTGGAACGGATCAGGCGGTTGGTCGAGCGAGGTGAGAAGCGATGGCGTGGTGAGCGTCGCGCGGGCCGAACCCTCCCATGACAGAGTCGCTGACCGGGCGACATTTCCGCCGACGTCGCGCATCGCCGGAATGGCGTCCACGTCCAGCACCCTCCGGGCCCGTTCCAGCGCCGTCGGCTGACGTTCGCGTCCGTAGTGCGAACGGAACCACGCCTCCAGCGCTTCCGGCACGAATGTCATCTCGTTGAGCACCGCGAGCGTGGCCTCGCCCGTCCGGCCGTGCATGTCCGGTGCAGCCACCGCCGCGTAGCCTGTGAGCAGGTCGTCCTGGACGGCTGAGAGGTAGCCATCCAATCGACCCTCCCGAGCCAGTGCCGCAGCAACGAACCAATCGGCGCTGGCGGCGAACACCTCCGTGGGGCGTCTGGAATGCGACGGCTGGAACTGGTTGGCCGGACCGGGCGCCTCGAGGGTAGCCGCCGTGAGCCCCCTCACTGACAGCGCCAGGCTGCCACGCTGCTCGCGGACTGCCTGATCGGTGCTGTACTGACCCCGCCGCTTCAGGGTACGGGCGGCCATCTGCCAGTCCAGGTCGTGCGCCAGCTCGTGCGCGATCGCGCCCGCGCCCGTGCGCAGAGGGAGCACGATTGTGCGAGTACGCGGATCGTGTACCGCCAACGCCGATTCCACCGCGCGCATACTGAAGTGGACTCCCAGGCCAGCGACCGACAGATCGGGCAATATCCGACGCATGTCGTCCAGCGCGGTCGCCAGCATTCTGCGGTAATACGGTCTCCACTCCGTCGGCACCTCCCGATCGAAGCTCACCACGGCCAGGCCATAACGCTGGCGCAGCTCGTCGGCCGAGGGCCCCCCGGAACCCGGAAACCAGGGTTGCTCCTGGGCGCTGGTCCGCAGCCCGGAAGCTGCCCAGAGCGTGGCCTCGGCAACCTGGCGACCAGCGTGGCTACCCAGTGCTGCGTAGGCGGCTACCAGCTCCTCCTCGGTCGCTGTTTCATTGATGAAACCGAGCCTGGCCTGCCGCAGTACGGACGACATGCCTCCCTCGCCGAGGATACGCTCGCGCGAGGCGGTGAGGGCGATGATGACCGGCGCTGACGGTGGCAACGCCCGCAATTGCGGCAGTGCACCCAGGCGGCGGGCGACCGCGGGAGTGAGCAAGGATTCGCGCCGTTCCCTGTGTCCGCCGTCCGCGCCGTCGCGATAGTCTGCCCGAACGGCGAGGAGGACAGGCGACACCAGCCCACGAAGTGGCGATAGCCCCGCGCTCCGCAGTTCCGCCATGAGCGCCGGCACTGCCGCCACCGCGCTTCGTTCTTCCTCCGGCAACGGGGCAACGAGCGTGGGCTGTTCCACCGCGAAGCGCCTGGCCAGTCGCCATTCGGGTACCATGTGCACCGCACTCCGGCGCTCCTCGCGAGCAGCGCGGAGCAGAGACAGTAGATCTGCCTGGGCGGTGGCCCGATCCCGAACCTGTGCAGCGGCACGCGCCGCCGTCATCACGGCGCTCGTCCGCACCAGCCGCTCGGCGGCGGCATTTGCATAGGCGAGCCGGACGGCGAGTTCACCCGCGCGCGGCGTATCGGCACCCAACACCGCGCGTTCGATACGCCGCTCCTGCTCCTCGGCCGATCCCGGACCATTGGCCGCCGGCGTCACGAAGAGCGAATCGAGCGCGATCGGATCGACCGCGTAGCTCTCCCCGTCGTAGATCATGGTCAGGACCGCCCATGCCGTTCTCGTGCGCACGGGTTCGGTAAGTCGAGGATCGTTCAGGATGAGGTCCACCAGCCGGAATGGGCTGCCCAGTCCGAGACGGGTTCTCTCCAGGTAGCCCAGCGCCAGCAGACGTGCCGAGTCACCGGCCGTGAGCGGCGCACGGGCGGCACCTTCCACGAGCGTGAGGCGAAACTCGCGGGCATCGTTGAACGCGCGCGCCGTCTCGGGGCCCACATCGGAGGGTCGACATCCTGCCAGCACCAGAAGGATCGCGAGCGGAAGCCAGAATCCGATTCGCGAACTGATCAACGCGGTCATTCCGACGCGTTCGGTGCAGGGCAGGTGCATCATGAGAGGTTGACGGCGCAGCGACCAACAAGGCAACGGAAGGTCCTCGATTCAGGCCAGGGCATCCTTGGGAAGGCACTGGCGAGCGCTTCCTGGCCCGATAACTGAAGTGTAGCAGACGCGCACCATCTGCGCGGCGCCGGCGAGGCAGCCTCGCGAGGTCACAGCCACACGTCCGACACTCGCAAATACATGGCAACAGGCGGTACATCAGGAGTACCCGCGAGCGGCCTGGACGTTGCACCCTCGTGCCGCCGGCAAGCGGGCCACCGTAACTCGTACGGGCACCGTGGTGTACAATCGATCAGGCATGGTGTCGATGCGCGGCGCCGACCGTCTCTCAAACCGATGTCGTATGCAGAGCGACAAGGACCCGTACCACCCTGACATGCCCGGTACTCCCCCGTCGGCACGCTCCGGCGCACGGGGCGGCGAGAGCGGTGCGACCGGCGACAGCGCAGAGGAGGACTGGTCGGCAGTTGGATCCGATCGGGAATCAGACCCGATCGACGACTTCGACGACGACCTCGATGAGCAATTCCCCCTGGGCGACGGCGTGGTGGAGACCGCAGCGGAGATCTGGTGCCCCTACTGCGGCGAGCCGAGCGAGGTCATGGTGGACCCCGGTGGCGGCAGCCTGCAGCAATACGTGGAAGACTGTCCGGTTTGCTGTCGACCATGGCAGGTAACCGTGCACTTCGCATTCGATGGATCCGTTACCGTCGCCTGTGATGCAGACGACGCCTCCATGGATGACCTTGATTGAAGCCGCCCGACTGCGGGCTGGCCATCAGTAGTCCCTCCCTGTTCCGATCCCCGATGTTCCCGATCGCACTCCGGGCGCGCGCAGCGCTCTTCGCCATTCTGGTACTTCCCTCTGTCGCAGCCACCGCCCAACGGCCGCCAGGCGCACGCACCACGCTACCTGCCACCGTGGTCGACAGCGGATCGCTCGTCGCGCTGGATACCATCGAACGCGCCGGGAGCAGCGAGGATGCACTCCTCTTCTCCACGCCGCTCGACGCCGCGCTGCCGCTGGACGGCGACGTACGGGCCGGCCGCCTGGAGAACGGACTCCGCTACTACGTGCGCCGGAATACCCGGCCGGAGCATCGTCTGGAACTACGGCTGGCGGTGGACGTGGGCTCCGTGCTGGAGGACGAACACCAGCGCGGCCTGGCGCACTTCGTTGAGCACATGGCGTTCAATGGCACCAAGCGCTTCGCCAGGCAGGCCATAGTCAGCTACCTGGAGAGTGTGGGCATGCGGTTCGGGGCGGACCTGAACGCCTACACCGGCTTTGACGAGACCGTCTATACGTTGACCCTGCCCAGCGACCGACCGGAAGCGCTCGCTCGAGGCATCGAGATCCTGGGCGACTGGGCACATGCCATCACCTTCGACTCGCTGGAGGTGGAACGCGAACGCCCTGTGGTGATCGAGGAGTGGCGTCAGGGACAGGGGGCTGGCGCGCGCCTGCGGGACGCCCAACTGCCCGTCCTGTTCCAGGGCTCGCGCTACGCGCGGCGATTGCCCATCGGAGACACCTCCGTCGTTCGCCACGCCACCGTCGCCGAGCTGCGTGCCTTCTATACCACCTGGTACCGTCCGGAACTGATGACCGTGGTGGCCGTCGGCGACGTGGATCCGGCGCGGATGGAGGCAGAGATCCGCCGCCGTTTCAGCGTCCTCCATGATTCCGGCACGGTACTCCCCCGCCCACTCACCACGGTGCCCGGCCACGCCGAGACACTCGTCTCCATCGTGCGCGACACGGAAGCCACGAGCACTTCGGTGAGCCTGATCTACAAGCGCGATCCGGCACCGCTCCAGACGGTTGGCGACTACCGGCGGCAGTTGGTGGAGGCGCTCTATGAGCAGATGCTGAACGCGCGCCTGTACGAGGTCGCGCAGCGCCCGGGGGCACCATTCCTGGGCGCCGGCTCGAGCAAGGGCCGGTTCGTGCGCGCCAAGGATGCCTACTCGTTGAGCGCCGCGGTAGCCGACACCGGTGTGCTGGACGGCCTTCGAGCACTGCTCGTGGAAGCGGCCAGGGTGGAGCGATATGGCTTTCTCCCGTCGGAGCTGGATCGGGCGCGGAGCGATCTGCTGAGAGGCATGGAGCTGGTGTACGCGGAGCGCGCGAAGACCGTCTCCGCCGCCTACGCGAGCGAGTACGTCAACGCCGCGCTGGACGACGAGCCATATCTCTCCACCAGCGATGCCTGGACGCTGCACCAACGTTTCGTGCCCACCATTGCCATCGATGAGGTGAACGCGCTCGCCCGGGACTTCATCACCGACAGCAACCGCGTGGTGCTGGTGAGCGCGCCATCCAATGATGCGGTACGCATTCCCGACGAGGCAGCGCTGCTGGCCGTTTTCGATCAGGTGCGGTCGGCCGGGATCACGCCCTACGTGGACGACATCGCCGACGTCCCCCTGGTGGCTACGGTACCCAAGCCCGGCCGCGTGCTGGCGAGCAGCACCGACAGCGTTTCGGCAGTCACCGAGTGGCGGCTCTCCAACGGCGTACGCGTGCTGGTGAAGCCGACTCGTTTCAAGGACGATCAGGTTCTCCTCGCCGCGTCCAGTCCGGGCGGCAATTCGCTCGCCCCCGATTCCACCTTCCTCTCGGCCTCCATGGGTGCAACGGCAGCGTTGCTCGGGGGCGTCGGTGCCTTCGATCAGGTGCAACTGGAGAAGGCACTCTCGGGCAAGGCGGTCAGCGTGACCCCGAGCATTGGCCAGGTGGAAGAAGGCATCTCGGGCAGCGCGTCCCCGCAGGACCTGGAAACGCTCTTCCAGCTCGTGCACCTCTTCTTCACCGAACCACGCCGGGATACTGCCGCCTTCCAGTCCTTCCAGGCCCGCGCCAGATCCTACCTGGAGAATCGCGACCGGGACCCGTCATCGGTCCTCACCGACACCTTGCAGGTCACCCTCACCAACCACGATCCCCGGGCACAACCGATGACGCCCGAGCGCTTTGCCCAGTTGGATCTGGACACGGCGCTGGACTTCTACCGCGACCGCTTCGCCAACGCTGGCGACTTCACCTTCGCCATCGTTGGTAATGTGGACACCACCACGTTGCGACCACTCGTGGAGCGATGGTTGGCCAGCCTTCCATCCACCGGAAGGGTGGAGAGTTGGCGTGACGTGGGTGTGCGCGCGCCCGCTGGTATCGTGCGCCGGGAGTTGCATCGCGGCGTGGAGAACAAGGCCGATACCCGCCTCGTCTTTCACGGCGACGCCGATCGCACCGACCTGGCCGAGCGGTACGCCATGGGGGCCATGGCACAGGTGCTCGACATGCGACTGCGCGACAAGTTGCGCGAGGAACTTGGCGGCACGTATGGCGCCAGCGTGAGCAGTTCGCTGGCTCGCGAGCCGCGCGCGGAGTTCCTCGTCTCGATAGCCTTTGGCTCGGATCCGTCGCGGGTGCAGGAACTCACCGACGCCGTGTTCGCCGAGATCGACAGCCTCAAGAAAACAGAGCCGACTACCGAGGAGCTGGGCAAGGTTCAGGAAATCATGCGCCGCAACCTGGAGACAGGGCTCGAGCAGAATGGCTACTGGCTCGGCCAGATCCTGAGCTATGACCGACAGGGCCTGCCCCTGGCCGACATCGCCAGCGAACGGAGCTACGTGGACGCCCTGACGCCGTCTGCCGTCCGCGCGGCTGCGCGGCGCTACCTGGACGACAGGCAGTACGTGCTCGTATCGTTGCTACCTGAGAAGTAGTGTTCGAGGTGAAGCCTGGAGCGGCGTTGTCACCGTTCCAGGCTCTGCAACAGCTCCCGCGCCGCACGCGCTCCGCTGGCTAGCGCACCGTGCACAGTGCCAGCCGAACCGCTCCAGTGCGTCGCCTCGCCAGCCCAGAAGAGAGTGTCTTCAACTGGTCGCGCGAGGGC
Source organism: uncultured Gemmatimonadota bacterium (assembly GCA_937906875.1). GTDB lineage: Bacteria > Gemmatimonadota > Gemmatimonadetes > Gemmatimonadales > Gemmatimonadaceae > CALCHX01. Next base: position 15,199 of record CALCHX010000147.1, read on the forward strand.
CCGCCGCGCCTCCATGCCATCCAGGCCGGCGTAGCTGTACGCACCACGGGCCCAGCGGTCAGCACCCCAGTCGTACGTCGAGGCTCTCACCAATTCATCAGCGAGCAACTGGCGGGGGAGGCGGAGCGCACCGGCGAGCGAATCCAGTGCCAGCGCCAGGACCTCGCCATCCGCGCTTCCCACGTACGCTTCGGCCCGGGGGCCGCCCATCCAACCCGTTATCAGAGGGACACCCAGCGGCGCGGCCGTCCACCAGACCGCTATCCGTTCAGCTGGACTCTGCAGGAAGCCCATCGTCTCGAGCGATGCGGCCACGCCCGGCGCCCGCAAGCCGGCCTGCGTCCAGAGAGCTTCCCGGAACTGCATGACTATCCGCCGCGCCTGACCCATGTAGAGTCGTTCCAGTGCCTGTTCGTGCGTGGGCGGCATGGGATCGGGACGCACACCACCGTCGGCAGTCCTCGCACGCAGCACGCCGATGGGGAGGGTGAGCACTGCCCTGGCGGCTTCCAGTTGCGGCGGCACCGCACTCCCTCTGCGGGCGCTGTTGTCGCCAACCTGCGTGGAGATCCTGACGTGGCCGGGGCGCCAGTCGATCGCCGTCGCCGCTGTACCAGTCCGCACATCCACCCCCGACACCAGCTGGCTGCGCAGCAGCTCGACGAGACGATCGTAGCCAGCCGGGATCCGTACGGTCGCCTCGCCACCTTCCGCCTGAGCGGCTGCCGTCTCGTGGGCCAGCGCATGTTCTCCCATCAGCGCCGGATCGGCAGCGTGAAAGCCCGCGACGAAATCCCGCGCGCCAGACACCGCCGTGGCCTGCTCCCGGTGTGCGCGCGTCCACTCCTCAAGGAAGGCGTCGACCGTTCTATCGGGAGTGCGATGAGCGTCGAGTGCGTCGAACAGACTGTCAGTCTCGCCCTCCTCCCAGCGAGCGGGACGGAGGCCGTTGCTCGAAGTACACCACGGCGACCCGAACGCTGGCCGGCGCTCCAGCTCTGCCCCGTCCAGCAAGGCGAGTAGTTCCGGCGGGGTACCGTGCACGAACTCGGCACCCAGTTCGACCGGGAGCGGGCAATCGGGCGGTCGCACGGTATGGATCCGTCCGCCCAGCCGATCGCGCGCCTCGATCACCGTCACGCGCAGGCCTGCCCGGCCCAGTTGGACGGCACAACTGAGGCCGGCCACTCCAGCCCCCACGACCAGGACGTCACGGTCATCACCTGATCTCTCACCTCTGGTCGTCATGGAGCACCCACACTTGCAGGAAGTGGCGCCGGTGATCTAGGGTACGGACATGGAAAGCCCCGCCGACAAGGACCGACTCCGCCTGGATAAATGGCTCTGGGCGGCCCGTTTCTTCAAGACCCGCTCGCTCGCCGCCGACGCGATCACGGGCGGCAAGGTGGACGTGAACGGCGAGCGCGCCAAACGCGCCCGGGCCCTCCAGCCGGGCGACACCGTGCGCGTGCGGCAGGGTCCCTACGAGCATGAGGTGGTGGTCCGTGCCCTCTCGTCCAGGCGTGGCCCGGCGAGCGAGGCGGCCCTGCTCTACGAGGAGACCGCGGCGAGCATTGCCGCACGGGAGCGACTGGCGATCCAGATGCGCGGAATCTCGCACGACTTCATGCACGACAAGGGTAGGCCATCGAAGAAGGAGCGGCGCGACATCCACCGCTTTCGTGACCGGCTGTGAGCGTTTCGAGACCGGCCGTGAACGGAGCATTCGGATGCTTGCGGGCTCCGTCTCGCCGGTCCTGATGTGGACGGGGCGCCCGACCTCGAGATGGTCGGGCGCCCCGTCGACGTACGGTGGCCAACGCCTCGCTATCCCCGTCGCCTGAGGAATGCCGTCAGGCGGGTGGCCGGGAACGTGGCGGCGATGCCGGCGGCGGAGTGGCCGGCGGCGATGGCGGCGAACTGGGCTCCCGTGACCGCGGTGGCGGCGACGAGGAAGGCCGAGCCTCGGTGCTCGTACGCGGAAACTGGGCGCTGCCCGAGCGGCTGCGCGGCTCCGAGCTCGCCGCGCCGGCGCGCCGCGAGTTGGCTGGCGAGCCAGGGTCCGACGAACGGGACCGGGGGCTGTTACCGCTCGCACCGGACTGGCGTCCGGCGCTGCCGTTGGCGCCAGACCCCATGGCCCCGCCGGGACCACGGCCGAGGAGCTGATCGGCACGATGGCGCAACTCCACACCCTGCCGCACCTGCTGGTTCAACAGTTCGTTGAACTGGGTCCGCGCGGCATCTTCACGAAGCTGCGCGATGCGACTGCGTGTCTCCGCCGACTGCTCCGGAGCATGTAGCTGCGGCCGGGCTGACGCGCCACCAGTCCTGCTCCGCCCCTCCGCATCCGGGCCCGCGGTACCGGTGCGCCCGCGACTTTCCGGATGCGCGGTCGAGTCGACCGGTGGCGGCGTCTGCTGGCCGCTCACCCACGGTGAGCACGTCATCATGTCGTAGCCCCAGCCGGGGATGAACCGCGCCATCCCGATCGAGCCGTCGGCGCAACGCATAGCGACCCAGGTTGCCGCGGCCGCCGAGGTGCCCGACGTGTAACCGTAGCCCCAATCGTACCCCCAGTCCACGAAGACATCGGTCACCCAGCTCTCGTCGCTCGCATAGGGTACGAGGGCGTAGGCGAGCTTCTCCATGATGCTGTACGGCTGGTACGACGAGTACTGCTGGAAGCCGAGGAACTGACGCAGGGACGCCAGGTTGTGCTGAAACTGGCTGATCTCTATTGGCTCTTCGGAAGCGATGAGGAAGAGATAGCGTGGGGCCGACGTCGCGGCCATTCCGCGCATGTCCACCGGACCGAAACCCATCCCGTAGCCGTAGTCGAAACCGGACCACTGCCCGGCAGGCGGATCGCTCCAGTTGTTGGACGCGTACAGCCAGCGCTGGGAGTTGTACTGGAGTGGCACCCAGTTCTCGGATACCTGGGTGAAACCACTGCCTCCGGTGGGATAGAGCAGGCTCACGCCCCGACCGGGCAGGATCTCGAACAGGGCCACATGAGCCGGCTTGTTCACCCTGAACGGCACCTGGCCGTAATACGGCGGGAAGATGGTGGCTTCCAGCGGCGTCCACGACGCGGGCGTCGAGGAGAGTCGCGGTTGCGGACCGATGCAGGCAGCTACCGAGGCGAGCAACATCACCGCCATCCCGCTGCGTAACGTCTGTCTTCCTCTCATTGGATACCTCCTGCGGGGCGCGCGGCGAGTAACATCACCGATATTGAAGATACGTGGCGGGCGAGGCGTCGCCACTCATCTGCATTCTCCCTGATGGCGTCATATCCGGGACGCAAGCGACGGGCCCGATTGCGCCCCCGGCAACACACGGCTGGCCACAGTCTGGTCGTCTGCTGAGCCAGACGGCGTACTGTCCACTTTATTGTACACCTGTGCCGAGGAATGGAGCCACCAGCGGCGCCAATTCGCTCCTCGATTCCCCTACCTGCGCGCCCGGCCAGCGACCAGATTGTGCTCGTTGCCCCCCCACACGGGGCGATCGGCTCGCTCGGCCAGCCAGACAATGGCCGGACGGGTCTTCCCTACAGCCCGCTCTCACATGGCCAGAGGCATCCGACGCGGCATTCGATCCACCCAGGTCGGCCTGCTCGTCAACGCCGCGCTGGCCATCGTCAAGCTCGTCGCCGGAGTGTTGGGCAATTCCTACGCGCTCATTGCTGACGCGATCGAGTCGACGGCAGACGTCTTCTCCTCGCTCATCGTATGGGGCGGCCTCCGGATAGCCTCCCGCTCGGCCGACGAGAGCTACCCGTTCGGCTACGGCAAGGCTGAAGCCCTGGCCGGCGCGGCGGTAGGGCTGATACTCATCGGCGCCGCCGTCTCGATCGCCATCGATTCGGTGCGCGAGATCATCACACCCCAGCACGCGCCGGCGCCCTTCACCCTGATCGTGCTGATCCTCGTCATAGTGCTCAAGGAGTTCCTCTTCCGGCGAGTGCTGGACATCGGAACGGAGGTCGATAGTACCGCGGTCAAGGCCGACGCCTGGCACCACCGCAGCGACGCCATCACCTCATCGGCAGCTTTCGTCGGCATCAGCATCGCCCTCATCGGTGGCCCGGGCTGGGAGTCGGCCGACGCCTGGGCAGCCTTGTTCGCATCGGTGGTCATCGCCGTCAACGGAGTGCGCGTGATGCAGCCGGCTGTGGCCGACCTCATGGACCGCGCTCCGCACAGCGACATCATCGAGCGCGTGAGCCGGGTGGCGCGGGCCGTACCTGACGTCTGCGCGATCGAGAAACTCATCGTCCGCAAGACCGGTCTCAGCTACTACGTCGACATCCATGTCCAGGCCGACCCGCTGATGTCGCTGCACGATGCGCACGAGCTGAGCGGTCGCGTCAAGTGGGCCATCCGCGACGCCGTGGAGAGCGTGGAAGGCGTCCTCGTCCACATGGAGCCATTCGAGGGTGACATTCCGGCGGCGACCGGAACCGTTGCCGACCGGCCCGGCGCTCAGAGCACCAGCAGGAATACGTCGTAGAGCGCGTGGGTCCAGGCCGTGATCCCGAAACCACGCAGCACGTAGAGGGCGCTGAAGAAGAGTCCGGCGATGAAGCGGAAGGTGAAGGATCCCAGCTCCAGCGGGTCTCCGTACACGCCGATGTAATGCGCGGCCGAGAAGAGGAGCGCGGCGACCACGACAGCAATGGCGTTCGCCCCCCGATGTCCCATCCCGCCTACCTTGCGAGCCAACAGCGCGATTCCGGTCACCAGCACGACGCGAAAGAGCAGCTCCTCGTAGAGCCCCGCTCCCAGCGACAGCATGAGGCGTTCGCCCACCCCCAGCGAGGCGACCTGGGACGCGGCCGAGATGGCGAGGAGTGGCCCGAGCAGTTGTGTCGTGACCAGCGATACTGCCGTGCCGAAGATTGACGCCAGCAGTACCGATTCCACCGACATTCCAACGAACACCGAGCCACGGATGGGCGTACCGCTCCGTCTCCTGTCGCGCATCACCAGCCAGAGGCTGCCGCCTATCAGCGTCGCGCCGAAGATCAACGGTCCCCACTGTCCGGCTATGGAATCCACCAGCGCGCGCATGATGGCATCGGCGCCGTTGCGAACCTGGTGCACCGATCCCACCGTGGCGGCGAGCGCCTCGTAGGACAGGAAGAGCGGCAACGCGAAGATGAGACTGTAGCGCGGGGCGCGGCTGGCACGCCAGTACTCGCGGAACGGATTCGGTGACTCGGGCACGGGATCTGGTTGGAGGATGGTGGTGAAAGAAGGTCGGATACTACCCACCCTACGTGGCAGGCCGTCGCTGGTTCCGCAATGGAGCTGTCGGCTCCCCTGTTACGTTACCTCGCCTGCCACAGTTCAGCAGTCTGCCCTCAACCCAGTCGCCTTCGAATGCCCGCCCGTCCCGACGCCACAAATCCTGACCGCCAGCCTGCCAACGGCGCGATGCCCACCCGAGCCGAACTGCGCGCGATGGGACAGTTGGCCATGCCGGTCATCGTGGTGCAGGTGGGCATCATGCTGATGGGCGTTGTGGACACGATCATGGTGGGCCGCGTCTCGGCGGAAGCCCTGGCTTCGGTGGCCATCGGGAACCTCTACTTCTTCGTGCTCTCCATGTTCGGCCTGGGGACGCTGTTGGCGCTGGACCCGATCGTGTCGCAGGCAGTGGGTGCTGACGACGAACGGGGGATCGCCCGGGCACTCCAGCGAGGCCTGGTTCTCAGCGTCTTCCTGAGCCTGCTGGTGGGAACGGCGCTCCTTTCCGCCGAGCCAGCGCTGCACCTGGCGCGTCAGCCGGTGGAGATCATCCCCGACGCTGCTGCCTATGCCCGCATCTGCATCCCCGGACTTCCTGCCTTCTTCGCCTTTGGCGTTTTTCGACAGTCGCTGCAGGCCATGCGTCGCATGCGCCCGATCGTGATCACGATCATCGCCGCCAACCTGGTCAACGTGTTCTTCAACTGGGTGCTGATATTCGGCCATCTGGGGTCGCCGGCCCTGGGCGCGATCGGCTCGGCGTGGGCGAGCACGGTGAGCCGTTGGCTGGCGGTGGCGGCGATCATCGTTACCGCGTGGCCCATCCTGCGCCCCTACCTGCGTCCATTGCGCGGCGACTCGGTGGCGATCCGCCCACTGGGTCGCATGCTCCGGCTCGGGACTCCGGTCGGACTGCAGCAGCTACTGGAGTCGGCTGCTTTCGGGGCCATCGGGCTGCTCATGGGCACCTTTGGCACGATCCAGGTAGCGGCTCACCAGGTGGCCATCAACCTGGCATCGCTGACCTTCATGGTACCGCTGGCGGTCGGGGCCGCGGCGGCAGTGATGGTAGGTCACGCCATAGGCGCCGGCGACGCGCTCGCGGCGCGACGAGCCGCCGGTGCGGCGTTACTGTGGGGAGCTGGTTTCATGTGCCTGAGCGCGATGATCTTCCTCGTCGCCCCGCGCGCCCTCGCCCGACTCTACACCACCGACCCCCAGGTACTCGCCCTGGCTGCCCTGCTCATCCCCATCGCTGGAGTCTTCCAGGTGGCCGACGGGCTGCAGGCCGTGAGCGCGGGCGTGCTTCGCGGCGCCGGAGATACCCGGACGCCGCTCATCGTGATCCTGCTCGGGTTCTGGCTCGTGGGCACGCCGGTCAGTCTGTTTCTGGCCTTCCGTACCCCTGCCGGACCGGCCGGTCTCTGGTGGGGTCTCGTGGCCGGACTCGGCTCGGTGGCGGTGCTCCTGCTAGTGCGGGTGCGCTCCAAGCTCCGCCGGCCGCTCAGCCGGGTGATGATGGATGATGAGCAACACGTGCCAGCGCTCTGACCAGTTTGCGGGCAGCGGCGCCGTGACCACCACGCCGACCAGCATTCCTCGCGGCGCCCTGACCAATACCCTGGCCAGCGCGCCCGTTGAACCCTCCGCCAGACAGCGACTGGCTCGCTCCGATCAGCGCCCCAGCGAGCCCAGCGCCGCCGCGCCGCGCGCTTCCACCTTCGCCACCGCTGCGGCTATGGCCGCCCTGGTGCCCTCATCGCTGCCGCCAAGCTGCACGTCTTCGGTTGCTGCCAGTGCGTCCACATAGTATCTGGTCCACGTCCGCAGGATCAACTCCTCCTCGGCTCGCGGCTTTCCGGCGGCAACGGCAGCCCGGCTGAGCGCCTCCTCCACGGCCAGCCGCTCCAGCGCCGCGCGCTCGATGTCCCCGACCACGCTCCGCGCCATCGGGCCGCTGGCCGTGGTCAGTTCGAGCGCGGTCACGAGCGCCGTCGTTCCCACATTCTTCAGCGACTGCGGCGAGACCATCTCCAGCCTGTCGCGGTCGGTATGGTAGAACTGGTCGGTGAAGTGCCAGAGGAGCAGCCCGGGCTTGCCGGCGGTGAGGAACGGCGTGTGGTCGCTGCCGCCCTCGAACGGGTTGGTGCGCACCACCCACCCGGTTGCCGCGGACTGGTCCAGCGCACGTGACAGGACGAGGTCGTTGAAGTAGTGCGGCCTGATGTCCTCGATCCTGAGCGGACGCCCACCCCACTCACTGTGACGATCATCACCGCGCGTCCAGACCGCCGACGGGTCCGGCATCTTCTCGATCAGGAAGGTGCCTCCGGTCCTGTCCGTGTCCTCGCCGACCATGTCGAGGCTCATTCCCCACCTCACGCCACTGGTGCGTACACTGTCGGCGGCCAGGTAGTCGCGCGTCGACTTGATCTCGTCGCCCCAGAGCATCGTGATCGTCCGTGCGGGTGACACCCGCCCCTCACTCACCAGCTTCGCCAGCACGCGGGCAATCTCGGTCTGGGCGCCGACACCGCTCGCGTTGTCGTTCGCCCCCGGCTCCTGGACGTGAGCACTCAGCACGAACCGCTCGTCCGGTTCCCTGTCCCCGTGCACATCCGCGATCACTGTCAACTCGTTGGCGCGCCAGGAGCGGGCCTTCGTCATCACCCGCACGCGCACCGGGCCGGCGGCCATTGCCCGGCGCAGTTCCTCGCGTGCGGCATAGCTCAGCAGGATACCCCATCCGTCGTTGCCGGCGGGTATGCTGGAGAACTGGATGGACGTCTGATTGACCTCCGGACGAGTGTAGGCCGGCATGGAGTAGGAGAGCACGCCAATGGCGCCGTGCTTGCCCACCGCCTCGCTGTAGATGCCTCCGATCCGGCCCCCTCCATCGGCGAAGGCGATCTTTCCGCGCACGTCGCGATTGGCGAAGTCCTCCGGTCGCCCCTGACCCACATCCACCACTTCCGCTTCCACCCCCTCGGCCGGCGTGCTTGCCGAGTTGATCGTCAGCATGTTGCGATTGGTGGCCCAGCGGAGCAGAGGTCTGGCCTGGCCCACGATCGTCAGGGAAGCATCCTCCGGTTCCCAGGTATCACGGGTCATCGGGCGACTCTCCACCCGGTAGGTGAGCCGCGCACCCGGCGGCGCGGAATCCTCCGGCACGTAGCCGGCCTCGCGCAACCGATCCGCTACATAGTGGATGCTCTCATCGAATCCCGTGTTGCCCGGCACACGCCAGCGCTGCTCCACGTAAGCCACGGTCTGCTTGGCGCGGTCGCCGTCAAACTCGCTGCGCACCATCTCGAACAACTTCGCGACCGGCTCGGACGGCGCAGGACGCGCGGACACAACCGACGACGCGGGGGACTGGGCGACCAGCGCTCCTGATCCCGCCAGCAGCAGGAACGACGTGACGAGCAGAGGCAGCCGTCGCTGACGTGTGGAGGGCGACTCAGACATTGTGTTCGGCATGGAGATCGGCTTGGAGTGAGACATGTACCCGGAACGGTTCAGCCGGCGCCGGCGCTGTCGGTCAGCGACCCGGCTCCGTCCTGTTCAACCGGATTTCCGGCGTCGCGCCAGGCGATGTACCCGTCGGTGAGATTCACCACGTTCTCGAAGCCGGCCCGACGCAACAGACTGGCGGCGATCGACGAGCGCGCACCGCTCTGGCAATGAACCACCAGCACACGATCACGCGGAAGTTCATCCAGATGGTCGGTAAGGTATCCCACCGGTACGTTCGCTACTCCCGGCAGGTGTCCATCCTCCCATTCCGACGCCCCGCGCACATCCACCACGGCCAGGTCGCCACGCTCGACCGCGCCGTCGGCCATCAGCCCCGCCAGTTCGTCCACCGACAGTTGCGCCACTCCTTCCAGGGTGCGGCCGGCGGCCACCCAGCTCTGGAGCGCGTCGGCGTGGAAGTAGCCGGCCAACCGGTCCAGGCCTATGAGGGCCAGGTCGTGGTTGGCTGCGCCCGGGCCTTCTCCGTCGGGAAGGAGGAGGTAGAAATCGCGGTCGTACGGAATGAGCCATCCTGCCCAGGTGGCGAATGACCTGTTGAACGGGATGTTCAGGGTGCCGGGTACATGTCGGGTAGCGAACGCCGCCGCCGGTCGCAGGTCGACGACCAGGGCGCCCTTCGCCAGAAGGTCGGGAAGTTGCGACCCTGGCAGCAGGGGCGGCTCGATCACCGCTCCCAGTACCCTGGGACCTTCGCGGTTGATGCGCTTCATCTGGGCAAAGTAGCGTGGTGGCTCCGGCTGGCCCGCCAGCACCATCTGGACGAATTCCTCCTCGTCGGTCACGCCCAGGCCCCAGTTGAATTGCTTCTCGTAACCCAGGGTCGACTGCGGCACGGCACCGAGGGACTTGCCGCACGCCGAGCCGGCGCCATGCCCCGGCCACAACTGGATCCAGTCGGGCAGTTCCATGAATCGACGCAGCGAATGGAAGAGCGTGCGCGCGCTCGCCTCCATGTTGTCGGCGACGCCGGCCGCACGCTCCAGCAGGTCGGGGCGTCCGACGTCGCCCACGAATATGAAGTCGCCGGTGAACGCTCCCATGGGCTTGTCGGCGCCGGCGGTGTCCGTGATGAGGAAGGTCACATGCTCCGGCGTGTGGCCCGGAGTGGCCATGACGTCGACCTTCACGTTACCCACCTTGAAACTGTCACCGTCCCGGAGGAGCACTGCCTGCACGCCGGCCTCCTTCTCCTGTGCCGTGGGAAAGGCGTACTGCCATTCCTCGCCGCCCTCCGCGGAGAGATGGAGCGTGCCTCCTGTACGGTGTGCCAGTTCACGCGACCCACTCACGAAGTCCGCATGGATGTGCGTCTCCGTGATGTGGGTGATGCGAAGGCCCTCAGCGGCGGCCGCTTCGACGTACTGGTCGACATCGCGGTTGGCATCCACTATCAGCGCCTCGCCCGTCGCCTGGCAACCGAGCATGAAACTCGCCTGGGCCAACCCATCATCGTAGAATCGCCTGAGCAACATTGGAGCGTACCTCCCTGGTGTGTCCGGTCAGATCAGGATCGCGGTGGCGGTGCTGTCAGGTGCGTTGGAGCTCGCGCGTGGCGTTGCACCCGAATGGCGGAACACCGCCCGGTTCTGGTACAGAACGAAGAAGGCCATTGCAAAGAGGAAGACGGCGAAAGCGCGTCGCAATTGCTGTTGCGAGACATGACGCACCATTCTTGTCCCGATCAGGACACCGACCGTTGCCATGGCCGTGAAGCCGGTCAGGAATCCCCACGGAATCGCCACCTGTCCAACGTAACCGGCAAACCCGGCGGCCGAGTTCATGGCAATCACGAGAAGGGAAGTTCCGACGGCCTGCTTGATGGGCGTGCGGACAAGGAGCACGAGGGCCGGAACGGCAAGGAAGCCGCCGCCAATGCCTACCAGCCCGGTGAGAAGGCCAACCGCAACCGCTGCTGCGAGGATGACGACAAACGGCCGCCGGGGTAGAGAAGCATCACCTTCGGGCCGACCCCGAAGCATGGACACCGCGGCAGCAAGCATCACCACACCCAGTATGGCCAGTTGCTCGGCGCCAGACAGGAAGTGCGCCAGCCGTGCGCCGACGAATGCGCCGATCATGGCTACCGCGCCAAAGAGGAGCGCCACCCGCAGGTCCAGATTGCCCTCTCGCCAGTGACTCAGCGCGCCAATGAAGCTCGTCGTGCCAACCACTGGAAGTGTCATCGCTATGGCCGGCTTGGCGCCGAAACCAAGGACGTAGACGAAGATCGGGACGGTGAGTATGGAGCCGCCGCCGCCCAGTAGGCCCAGGGAGATCCCGATGAGGGCAGCCAGGCCGAAGCCGAGGATGATCATCCAGCGACTCGCATCGCGGGGAGCGCGGGACAGCTCGACCAGCGATGACAGGTGTCCGCCATGGCCATCCTCACCACTGCCCGGAGATACGGACGAGCATGATGCCTCGGAATGGCTGCCGTTGGCGGATGTCAGACGCGCGACGGCGAGCGGTCCTCATCGAAGCGGGCAGGCGCTGACGCAGCGATTCGGGCCGCCGACGGACGGTCAGGACTTGTGACGGAAGGTGATGCGACCGCGCGACAGGTCGTACGGCGATACTTTGAGGGTCACACGGTCTCCCGCAAGCACTCGTATACGATGCCGGCGCATCTTGCCGGCCATCGTCGCCAGAACGTCGTGTCCGTTGGTGACGAGCACGCGGAATGTGGCATTGGGTAACACTTCACTGACCGTGCCTTCGAGCTCGATCGCTTCCTCTTTCGCCATGTATCCTCTGTGAGTGATTGAGCAGCTGCCAGCGAGCGCTGACACAACACTGCAAGTTATTGCGTATCAACCAGATTCGTCAAGTCACCGGCGATCAGGAACGGTGCCGCGCCAGCCTGCGGCAGGCAGCTGCCCTCGACGCCCAAGGCGCCGCAGGGTACAGTTCTGGTCTACCCCTCTCATCGTCGAACTCAGGAGTTGGACGTTGCAAACGCCGTCACGTCGCACCGCCCCGCTCGTCATAGTCGCCGTTGTCCTGGCGCTGATACTGGTACCCAACATGATCCGGCTGTCCACGGATTGGTACTGGTTCGGCGAGATCGGCTACCAGGCTGTATTCCGGACCGAGGTACTGCTCAAGTTGGGGCTCTTCTTCGGCGCCGGCCTGGTCACTTTCGCGCTGCTCTTCTACAACCTGCGCCTTGCCCAGCGCGGAATGGTCCCCGACCCGGTGGTCGTGAGGCTCTCACCAGCCGCACCACACCTCGACGTCACCGCGTTGTTGCGTCGCCTGGCCCTGCCTGTCTCGCTCGGTATCGCCTTCCTCGTTGCCGTCTCCATCGCACCGAGCTGGCTCGACGTGCTGGCCTTCATCAACCGGAATCCGTTCGGCGTCACCGACCCGATCTTCCAGCGCGACATCGGCTTCTACGTCTTCACGCTGCCGGTGCTGGCGACGGTGCTCGGGGTGCTCGTCTCGCTGGTCGTGATCTCGATCTTCCTCCTCGTACCGGTCTACTGGCTGCGGGGTGACATCGTTCTCGCGCCACGCCACGTGCGTGTGGAGCCCATGGCCCAGTGGCACCTGGGTATCCTGCTCTCCGCCTTCTTTCTGCTCACCGCGCTCCAGCTCTGGTTCGTCCGCATCCCGGGCCTGCTCTACTCCGATACCGGTCCGCTCATGGGCGCCAGCCACACCGACCTGACAGCGACGTTGCCGGCGCTCAGGATACAGGCGGTGGTGGCACTGGTGGCGGCGATCGTGATCGCGGTCGGTGCGTGGCGCCGAACCGTGGTCTGGTTCGCGGCGCTCTCGACTGCCGGATATCTGGTCATCTGGCTTCTCGCCGGCGTCGTCTGGCCGGCAGCACTGCAGCGGCTGGTCGTTGCCCCGAACGAGCTCATCAAGGAAACTCCCCAGCTCACCCATCACATCGACTTCACACGTCGCGCCTGGGGACTGGACAAGGTGACGACGCGCGACATCACCGGTGAGGCGAGCCTCACCCGCGCCGACCTCGACCGGAATGCATCCACGCTGGACAACGTTCGGCTGTGGGACAAGGAGCCATTGCTCCAGACCTTCGGTCAGTTGCAGGAGATCCGGACCTACTACGACTTCATCACTGTCGACGACGACCGTTACTGGATCAACGGCAAGTACCGGCAGGTGCTGCTGAGCCCGCGCGAGCTCAATTCCGCTGCCCTCCCGACGCGCTCCTTCATCAACCAGCACCTCACCTTCACCCATGGCATGGGGCTCACGCTCGGCCCTGTGAACGAGGTGACGTCCGAAGGGCTGCCGGTACTCTTCATCAAGGACCTGCCACCGGTCTCCTCGGTCGACCTGCACGTCACGCAGCCGCAGATCTATTTCGGTGAGTTGACGAATGACTACGTGCTCGTGCGCACCAACCAGAAGGAGTTCGACTACCCATCGGGCGAGGCGAACGTCTTCACCCGTTACGAAGGCTCGGGTGGCGTGTCCGTGGCCGGCATGTGGCGCAGAGCCATCCTGGCCGTTCGCTTCGGGTCGCTGAAGCTCTTCCTCACCAACGACATCACGGCCGACAGCCGGGTACTCTACCGCCGCAATGTGCGCGAGCGCGCCGCCGCCGCACTTCCCTTTGTCACGCTCGACGGGGATCCGTACATGGTGGTCGATAGCGCTGGCGCGCTGCAGTGGATCCTCGACGCCTACACCACGACCAGCCGGTATCCCTACGCCCAGCCGATGCGCACCGGCGTGAACTACATGCGCAACAGCCTCAAGATCGTCATCAGCGCCTACGATGGCACGGTCAAGGCCTACATCTCCGATCCCACCGATCCCATAATTCGCGCCTACGCTGCCGCCTTTCCCGCGCTACTCCGGCCGCTGGACGAGATGTCCCCCAACCTCCGTGCGCACCTCCGCTACCCGGAGGACATGTATCGCATCCAGACGGATATCTATCGGGTATTCCACATGGATGACGCGGAGGAGTTCTACCATCGGGAGGACGAGTGGCAGATCCCGGCCATGGGGCGCACCGGTGATCGGCCTGACCTCTTCATGAGGCGCATGATCATGCGCCTGCCAGATGAGGATCAGGCCGAGTTCCTGTTCATGACACCCTACACGCCGCGTCAGAAGGACAACCTCGCGGCCTGGATCGTGGGCCGTAGCGATGGAGATCACTACGGCGAGCTGGTGGCCTACCGCTTCCCGAAACAGAGCCTCGTCTTCGGACCGACGCAGGTCGTCAACCGGATCAACCAGGACACCGAGATCGCGCGTCAATTGACCCTCTGGGACCAGCGGGGGTCGGAAGTGATAAGGGGCGAACTCCTGGTGATCCCCATCGAGGCCGCGCTTCTCTACGTGCAGCCCATCTACCTGAGGGCGCAGGGTGGGCGCATCCCCGAGCTGAAGCGGGTCGTCGTGGCTTACCAGAACCAGGTGGTGATGGCCGACGGGCTCGACCAGGCGCTGGACGCGCTCTTCGGCGACAGCACCGGTGAGATCCCGGCCGGCACGACGGTCGTCTCCGAACTGCACCCCAGCCCGGAAACAGCACCAGCCGTGACCGGCGCGCCTGCCGCACCAACGCTTCCCACCGGTCTTACCCGATCCGCGCTGGATCACTACGACCGCGCCGTGCGCGCGCAGCGGGACGGCGACTGGGCCACTTACGGGGCGGAGTTGGAGCAACTGGGCTCGGTATTGCGGCAACTGGCTCGCCCGACTTCGGCCGGAACGGTTGTGCCGCCGGCAACCCCGCCAGCACCGCCACCGCGGTGATTCACGCACCCTGGCATTGAGAGTTCGCGACGGTCCGGCGACATCACATTGTCGCCGGACTGTTTACCTCCTCCTCGATCGCCTTTCCTTGACGACTGAGGCCAGGCGACGTCTGCTGGCCATTCGGCAGCCGCGCCGTCGCGTGTGAAGTGCGACGGGCGGGCACTCGCTTCGTCATCAGCCCGACCAGATCGTGTCCATTCTTCCCGGCAGGATCATCTCTCGCAACGTGGTCCGCGTGGCCGCCATCATTGGTGGCGGCATCGTCGGCAGCGCTGCACTCGCTCAGCCTGTACAGGCCCAGACCCAGGCGACGCTGCTTCGCGGTTCCAGGGCGAGCGTGGAGCGCATGTACCGCCAGGCGCAGGATCACGAGTTGACATTCCACGAGACTGCCAAGTCGATCCGCGAAGCAGTCGATGAGGGGCGGCTGGAGGAGTTGAAGCCCGACTCCGACTTCGCCCTGCACGACGTCTCGTACCCTTACGTCCTCGCTTCAACGCGGGTATTCGTCGAGCGACTCTCATCCCAGTACCGCTCGGCTTGTGGCGAGCAACTGGTCGTGACGAGCGCCGTCCGCCCTGCCTCGCGCCAGCCGGTGAACAGCTCGGAGAATTCCGTGCATCCCACGGGCATGGCGGTGGACCTGCGAAGGCCATCCGGCCGTTGCCTCACCTGGCTGCGCAAGACCCTCACCGACCTCGAAAAGGCCGGGGTACTCGAGGTCACCGAGGAGCGCCATCCGGTGCACTTCCACCTGGCAATCTTCCCGCAGCCGTATGCCGGCTACCTCAGCGGTGTGCAGCCGGCACGGATCGCGAGCAACGAGTCTTCCGCCGGCGCCGGCAAGGGACAGGACGCCGCCCCGGGCGTGCATGCCGCCAGCGTACGCACTGTCAGCACCATGCGCTACCGGGTTCGCGCAGGCGATACTCTCTCGCACCTCGCCCGCCGCTACGGCACGACGGTGAAGAAGCTCCGGGCCATGAACAATCTCTCCTCCACTCGTATCCGTTCGGGCCAGACGCTGATCGTACCGGCGGCCGGCTGAGATCGGAAGCGTGACCGAGTGAACGTGAAGCGGGCCGCGCGAGACTGGATCTCGCGCGGCCCGCTTCGCCTGGCCTGACTGGCGCCAGCTCAGAACTGTCCGAGCACCTCGGCGTCGTCATCCTCGTCGAACGGGATGACCATTGACGGATCCAGTATGGCGACTGCCCCGTGCCCGTCGTGCTTGCCGTTCCCATTGCCGTTCCCGTTGCCGTTCCGGGCTTTCCTGCGAGCGGCTGGCGCCGGATGCGACTTGTGATCGCCATGCACCTTCGCGGCGCCCGGCTTCCCGCCGCGCACCTGGGCACTCCGGGCTGGCTGCGCCGACTCGCGCCGCCGCGCCGCACCGGCCTGCTGACGCTGCTGCTGACGCTGCTGCTGACGCTGCTGCGGGCGCTGCTGTGCCTGGCCGCTGGAACGGCTGGCCGTCTCGGCCTGTCCCTCCTCGGAGATCGCGAAGCCGGCCAGGGTCTGCCGCAGCATGTCGGCCTGCCCGGCAAGCTGCTGGGCGGTAGCCGCGGACTCCTGCGAGTTCGCCGCCACCTGCTGGGTGACACCGTTCATCTGCTCGACCGCAACAGTGATCTGCTCCACCCCGCTGCTCTGCTCTTCCGAGGCGCTGGCAATCTCACCCATCACCTCGCGCACCTTCGAGATCCGCGTGTTGATGTCGCCAAGCTGGCGAAGGACCTCGCTGTTGATGACCACGCCGCCCTCGGCGTTCTGGACTGCCTCCTCGATCATCGCCGCGGTGTTCTTGGCTGCTTCAGCACTGCGGAGCGCCAGTGCTCGCACCTCCTCGGCGACCACCGCGAAGCCACGCCCGGCCTCGCCGGCACGCGCCGCCTCGACAGCCGCGTTCAGCGCCAGCAGATTCGTCTGGAAGGCGATCTCATCGATCGTCTTGACGATCTTTGCCGTCGCATCGCTGGACTGCTTGATGCGCCCCATGGCGTCCTGCAGGCGTCCCATGCTCGTCGTGCCAGTCTCCGCACTCGTCCGCGCCTCGTCGGCCAGACTACGGGCGGTCTGCGCGTTGTCAGCGTTCTGCCGGGTGCGGCTGGTCAGTTCCTGCAGGCTGGAGGAAACCTCCTCAAGCGTGCTTGCCTGCGAGTTGGCTCCTTCCGCCAGAGCGTGGCTTCCAGTACCGATCTGGTTGGATGCGGCGGCCACCTGTTCTGCGGTAGCCCATACCTCGCCGAGAGCAACGTCGAGGTTCTGGACAGCCGAGTTGAGCGCCTCCTTGATCTTCGCGTGGTCGCCCTTGTAGCTGCCCGTCATGCGTGCCGTGAGATCCCGGTCAGCCAGTCTCTCCAGAACTCTGGTGGCCTCGTCGATGGGCTGCACCACGGCGTCCATGGTCCGGTTGACACCTTCCACCAGTTCACGGTACGAGCCCTCGAAGCGCGACGCATCGCCGCGGGTCGTGAGCTCTCCTTCCAGCGCGCCACGGGTGATGCCGCCGACGCTGTCGATCAGCTCCGCGTTCACCCTGGCGACCGTGATGAACGCCCGGGAGAGTTCGTCGCGCTCACTCTTGGGAGTGAGAGCTATGTGCATATCCCCGGCAGCCACCTTCTCCGATGCGTCGGTCAATTCGCGCATATAGGAGAGCAGGTTGCGGAGGGCGCTGTTCAGGCGGACGCGCTCGTCGGCGCCCTTCAACTGGCGGATCTCCATCGATGTATCGCCAACCGCGAGGCTCTCGGCCAACCTTGCCGCTTCGGTGAGCGGGTTTGCCACCTGCGAGGCGAGGAACCAGGCAGCAATCGCGACCGCGCCGGCCACCAGCAGCGAGACGAGGATGAGGAGGTTGCGCAGGCTGTCCGCATCGGCGAACGCGTCGGAAGCGCTCTGGGCTACCACCACGGAGCCGCGCCCGCCCAGGATGCCGGCGTAACGACTGCCGAGCTGCTGGTTCTCTACTGGCGCGAACGCCACCAGCGCATCGGTGCCAAGAAAGTCATGAGTGATAGCGACGTTCGTGCGACCCCGCAACGCCGCCAGTATGGCTGGCTGGTCGTCCTTCTGCGCCATCACGTCGGCGTCATCAGTCGCAGCGACGACGACACCAGCGGAATCCATCAGGTATGCGCGCGCGGAGGTCGCGCCCTGATCGCGATACGCCTTCTCCACCGGTGTGAAGGCCTGCTCCCCGACCCTGGCCCAATCCAGGTCCACGACCAGCATACCCAGCACGCTTCCGGTGGGCGTACGAACGGCGTCGGAGAGGCGCACGATCAGTTGCTTGTCGGCGGAGCGTTCCACCGGACCCACGTAGACCTTCGTGCTATCCATGCCGCCATTGAACCAGACTGCACCGACACCACTCTCCCCATCCGCGAATGCCGCATCGCTGCTGGCGGCGATGAGCGAGCCGGCCTCGTCGTAGAGACGCACAGCGGCAATGAGGTCCGAGCGCTGCTTCAGGCTGGCGAGTGCCGCGCGAGTGGAGGCCGAGTCGCCCATGCCTATCGCCGCGGCAGCCATCTCCCCGCCTGCGACGGCTCCCTGGAGCTCGAGCGTACGCTCATAGACGACGCGATCCAGCCAGCGAGCCACCTCGCTGGCGATCTGTGCCTGAGCGGAGCCCACCTGCTGCTCCACGGTGCTGCGCGAGTTGCGTACGGCCAGTACGGTGGCAGCAGTGAGTGGCAACACCGCGACCAGCGTGAAGAGGATGAGCAGCTTGCTGCGGAGGCTCTGGTTCAGACGATCCACGGTTCCAATCCTGAGAAATGGGAAGCAGGTGCGAGAGGCAGGACGGCGCCGGGCCAGGGCTCGACGCCGTCAGGGAGACGAGACTCGTGCGGCGAGCGTCACTACTCCGCTCGCCGCACGAAGTCACCGCGCCTTGTAGACGATCGGCAGCAGGACACGGGTCCTGACGGGGCTGTTGTTCACCTTGCCAGGCTCGAACTCGAGCTTCGCGGCCACCGACCTGGCGGCCTCACCCAGGGCGGGGACGGTCGCCGCCACGATCTCGATGCTGCTGGCATCGACCTTACCATCGACGCCGATGATGAACTGGACCTGAACCGTACCGTCCACGCCCGCCGACTTCAGCTTGTCCGGGTAGGAACGCTGGACGAGCTGGGCGGTGCGGGTCATGGACTCCACCTTGGGCTTCGTCGTGAGCTCGTCGGCGGCGTAGACCTTGTCCTGGGCTCCGGCAATGGCTGGTACGGCGATGAACGCGGAAGCGGCGAAGACAAGGCCGAACAGGAGGCCACGGCCTTCGTGGCGCGTGCGAATGCGCTGCATTGAGGTCGATTCCTCTGAAGAGTGAGTCGTGTGTGGAATGGCTTCAATCGACAGTATCGGCAGGCGCCGAACCTTCCTTAACTCGCCTGCCGACTATTGCCTGGAAGGGACCATCCGGTCCCGGACTCACGGGGACGCTGGAGCGCGAGCCAGTATCAAGCAGTCGCCCGATCTCGTCCGGCTGCAGCGGGCGGGCAAACAGGTATCCCTGGCCCATCTCACAGCCCAGGCTGAGCAGGTGGTGACGCTGGTCAGCGTCCTCGATTCCCTCGGCGACGCAGCGCAGGGAGAGCATGTCGCCGAGCGCCAGGATGGTTCGCGCGAGGGCCGCATGCTGTCCTCCATGGGCAACGCTGTCGATGAACGCCTTGTCGATCTTCAGGATGTCGACAGGAAACTTCTGCAGGAATCCGAGCGACGAATAGCCCGTGCCGAAATCGTCGATTGCCAGACGAACACCGAGGCCCTTCAGGTCATGCAGCCGCTGGAGCATCCAGTCGGTGTCCTGCATGATGACGCTCTCCGTTATCTCGAGCACGAGACAGGAGGGAGGCAACCCGGAGCTGGTCAGGGCGTCCGTCACATGTGAGATGAACTCGTCATGCTGGAGTTGATGACCGGAGACATTCACCGTGATGGAAAGAGGGCCGGGGGACATCGCCAGTTGGGGCGGCATCGCAGCTCCGACCTCACCAGTGGTGCGGCGCCCTGCGGAACCGTCGTCTCCCTGTTCCGTGCAGTCGGAGCCTGCCGAGCGTGCGGCAACCCAGCCTGCGCCCTGCCGACAGGCCTCGAGGAGGACCCATCGACCCAGCTCGATTATCAACCCGGTGGTCTCGGCGACCGGTATGAAGACCATTGGCGGCACTGTACCTCGATGCGGATGCTCCCAACGGAGCAGGGTCTCCACACCGGTGACAGCCCCGGATGACAGTTCGACGATGGGCTGGTAGACGAGACGGAACTCTTCACGCGTCATGGCCCGGTCCAGGTCGGCCTCCAGTTCCATCCGGTCGATCATCTCGTCGTACATCTCCGGCGCGAACAGTTCGTACCTGCCCTTGCCGCCCTGCTTGGCGCTGTACATCGCCACGTCGGCGTTGCGAAGCAGCTCTTCCGCGTTGTCCTCCAGGCGGGCGCGGGCGATGCCGATGCTCACCCCGACCTGTACATCCCGATCGTTGAGCGCAATCGGGTAGGAGAGCGAGCTCAGGATACGCTCGGTAACCGTGAGTACTGCTTCGTCGGTGTGAACGTTCTCCAGTAGTACGGCGAACTCATCGCCGCCCATCCTGGCCACCGTATCGCCGCCACGAGTGGCATTCAGGAGCCGACCGGCCGTCACTGTCAGCAGACGGTCGCCTTCTGCATGGCCCATGCTGTCGTTGACCAGCTTGAAGTTGTCGAGGTCGAGGAACAGCACGGCCACACCACCCTCGCGACGGCTGTCGCGCGCCAGCGCGTGGGTGACCCGGTCGCGAAAGAGGGCCCTGTTGGCGAGACCGGTGAGGGCGTCGTGGAAGGCCTGAAAGGCAAGTTCCGCCTCCACGCGCTCCCGCTCGCTGATCTCTGACCGGAGGGAGGCGACGGTAGCCCCGAGCGTTTCGGCCGTCCTGTTGAAGCTCACGGCCACCAGGCCCAGGTCATCCAGGGCACGTGTGGGCAGGCGCACCGAGTAGTCGCCAAGCTCGAGCGACTGAAGCCCATGGCGGGCGCGCCGGATCCGGAAGGTGGAGCGCACCGGTCCCTGAATGGCGAGCCATCCGAGGCCGGCCAGCGCGGCCGTCTCCATCCCGAGCAGACCGAACGAGGGCTCGAGGCCGACGAGGAGGAGGCCAGTGAACCGTGCGAACGGGTAGATGATGCACCCCGCCACCATCTGGTCCCGGGCGGCCAGCGGCAGACTCAGCCCGTAGGCCGTTGCGGCCACGATGTAGAACGGACCGCCCAGGTAACCCAGCGCACCAAGCGCGACGACATTGGCGCCTATGAGGGCTGCATCGAAGAGCAGGAACGCCGTGAGGTGCCAGAGGGCGAGTAGCTCCCGACGGTAGATCGCGCGCGCCAGCTGGTTCGCCAGCAAGGTGACGGCTGGAAGCAGGACGAGCAGAACCAGAGGTGCATGGACGACGCCGCCGGCGAATCCGACGAGCCAGATGCTGAGGCTCACCGCGACTATCACGAACCGGGTCTTTATGGAGCGCGCGAAGCTGGCCCGGTAAAGTGGCCACTCGTCGGCGGCCTCTTCATCGAGTACTATCGGCTTGACCCCGGTCGTCGTCGAAGCCGCGTCGTGGAACGACGAGTTGTGCGCGCTCATGGACCCCTCGACAACTGGGTGACTTGCGGTGGCATATATGAAGGCTTCCCCGGGGCCACATGGGCCTGTCAGGGCCTCGATCAACCTGTGATTCCCATCCCCAACCGGACGAGCGGCCCCCCCGGCCGTCACCACCCTCATGCACGCGGCAGGCAGGCGTCGCCCGCTGCTATGTTCACACCAATGGCCAAGACATCGACGCCGGATCCATCAGCCCTGACAGCCTCGTTTCACCAAGTGACGCCCGCCATGGCGGGATCCGTCAGCGTCCGCTGGGCCCTCGGCGCGAGGCACGGGGTGGCGCCGGCCCTTCCTGTCGTGCCCGACTGGCACGGGCAGTGGCCGCTGGAGCGCCATCCGTCATTCCTGAACTGGTTGCGACAGCGCGTCGATGAAGGTGCCGGCAGCCTGGCGAAGACGCCGGGTGCTGGATGACGCTCGCTCCACACCTCATCTGTATCGCCCTCGTGTTGGCGGACCTCGTGGCGCGTTCCTGGCGCACGCAGCTCGTGGTCCACGGGGTGGGGCACCCGCTGACGTTCTGGAGATCGTTCGTCATAAATTCCTTCGGTGATGCCGCGGCGACGCTCACGCCGCTACGCGTGGCGGGTCAGCCAGCTCGCGTGCTGGCCCTGGTCTACGACGGGGTGCCGCTGGAGGCGACGCTGGTCGCGTTGAGTGTGGAGGCGGCGATCACCTATGCGACCGTGGCGGTCTGTGGCGTCTTCCTCGTGATCGCCGCCGTCCCCGAATGGCCGGCCCTGTTGGGCGGGATCGTCAGGAGCGCCGGCGAGGTTGTCTGGCGTTGGGGAGTGCTCGCCGGGATCCTCCTCGTTGTCGCGGCCATGCTCTGGCACTCCCGGTGGCGTTGGCGCTGGCGCTGGATCGGCGGTCGCGATGGTGGCAATGGCACTCAAGACGACGTCGGGCGCAGCGGGAAACCTTCCCTCGGTCAACGGCTGAGCAACATGTGGAGGCTGGTCCGTCAGGTGCCACTCCACGCACAGCTACTGGCCATACCGCTAAGCGTGGTGAACGTCATGGCCCGCGTGGCGATCCTGCCCGTGCTCGCCCAGCTCCTGACCGACCCTCCCGGCTGGGGCACTCTCTGGCTGGCCTCCTTCACCCTGGTGTATGGTCAGGTTGCGGTTCCCACACCGGCTGGCGCGGGAGTGATGGACGCCGGATTCCTGGCCGGGGCGGCTGCCGTGGGTAACGACGATGCCGGACGCGCCCTTCTCTTCTGGCGCATCTACAGCTCGGGCGCCGGCCTCGCACTTGGCCTCCTGTTCGGCGCACCGCGCTACGGCGTGCGACCGCTCGTCCGCCTCGTTGGCGCCGGACTCGGCAAGAAGGACACTCAGGTGAAGTCCTGATCGGGATCATTGCCGCCAGGGGCCCAGGTGCGGCCCTCTTCACGGATACTGCCCTGCCGCCTGGCACTTCCTCCATGGCGTGGCCGTGATGTTCGCCCTGGCCCTCGTCGGTTCCTCGATTCGCAGCCGGCGAACTTTGGTTATCTTTCACTGTTGCCGCGCACCGTCCGGCACTGGTGCGGCGAAGGCCCTTCAGGCGAGAGTCCAGTCAGTCGCCGACGTTCTTTCAGGAAGGTCCCATGAGTGCATTTCCGACAGCACGACTCTCCCGGGTCGGCAACCGACTTCTCCTCCTCGGCGGCCTGGTGTCAACCGTAACCATGTCCGGACTGGCCACGGCGACCTCAGCGGCTCCGATCCCGACCATC
Organism: uncultured Gemmatimonadota bacterium; assembly: GCA_937906875.1. Classification (GTDB taxonomy): domain Bacteria; phylum Gemmatimonadota; class Gemmatimonadetes; order Gemmatimonadales; family Gemmatimonadaceae; genus CALCHX01. Next base: position 38,120 of record CALCHX010000147.1, read on the forward strand.
GCGACCGCGACGGTCCTTCTCGTGACCCTTGCCGCGCAGCCAGCCCAGGCGCAGAAGAAGTCGCGAGCGGAGCAGAAGCTGACGCTCTGGGACCTGGATCGACAGTTGGCCGAGCTGGCCACCAATTCTCCCATGGACTACATGGCGACGGCCGGCATCGGCTACGGAATCACCGGTCAGTCGTCCTATGACCAGTTCTTCCGTCGCGCCGCCGTCGCTTACGGCGGCTTCTACTACGGCAACCGGCTCGTGACCGAGGCCACGGACCAGTTGAAGCGATTCGCCCGGAGCAAGGCCGCCGTGGCCTCGCTCCATGAGGAGGTGGTGGCGCTCACCCAGGAAGCCGACAGCACCGAATGGACCACGGAGCAATCACTCGCCGTACTCAAGGCAGCCAAGAAGCGCGACGAGTTGAGCACCGATGAAAAGCTCTACTTCCTGGCCATGAGTGCGTTGCTCGCCGCCACCGTTCCGGTGGTCCGCGCGTCCGTACAGGCGGCGCCCGAACTCCTGAGTACCGGCCGTGACCTCACGCGGCGAATACCCGACAACTTCGACATATTCGAGGCGCCGCAGATGGGCTTCACCGTCAACCGCAGCATCAGGCAACTGTCCGCGATCCCTGGCGAGGGAAGCAGCCTGCTCGAGTCGCTGGTGGTGCTCGCGCACGGATTCCAGCTACTCAGCGCGGAGGATTGACCATGCCCGCACAGATCACCCTCTCGCCCGACCGCTCGCGCATCGTGTGGCTCTCCCTCGTGATTGCGCTGCTCGCATGTGCGACCGCGTCGCCGGTTCGCGCGCAGAAGGGAGGCGCGGCGCTCCAGATCCCCTCCGGGTGGTCCGATAGCTATTTCGCCAAGCTGGACAGGTCGGTCGCGCCCACGGTCAGCGTCGCCGTGATGGAGTTCAGCGGTGGTCCGCTGGTGGAGGAGCATCTGCGATTCCGGATGTCCGACATCCTCATCACGGAGCTCGTCAAGGCCGGGCGTTTCGGCGTCGTGGAGCGAGATCGACTGGATGCCGTACTGTCCGAGCAGAAGTTGCAGAAGGAAGGCCTGACAGACGTCTCCAGCACGGCGCTCCAGTTGGGCAAGTTGATCAACGCCGAGCTCGTGGTGTTCGGGCTCGTGACCTCGGCCACTCACCAGAAGGTGGACAGGTTCGCGTACGACCTGATGCGGAGCGAGGTCTCGGTGGACATCCGCGCGGTGGACGCCAGCACCGGTCAGGTGGTGATCTCGGAGACGGCCCAGGGCTCTGCAGAGGCGAAGGTGGTGACGACGGCGAAGGGTGAGGTGGTGAGCGGACGCTCCGATTACGACGCTCTCGACGTGGACGCCGCTCGTGACGCGCTGGAGAAGGTCGCTGTGCGCCTCTCGGAAGCGTTCCCGCTGGTGGGCCTGGTGGTACAGGCGGACGACGGCACGGTTTTCATGGACGCCGGAGCATCACGTGGTGTGAAGGTTGGTGACAGCTTCGTCGTCTTCCGCAAGGCGCGCGAGATCACTCACCCGACAACCGGGGAGCATCTCGGGTGGGAGAAGGAGGTGGTGGGTGAGGTACAGGTCTCGAGCGCGGATGCGCGACTCGCTACGGCCCGTGTGGTGCGACTCGTCAACGCTTCGGTGCCCATCGCCGCCGGCGACGTGGCGGTGGCCCAGCCTGCGGCCACGGCGAACGGCGGCAAGCGACGCTGATCCCGGAGGCAGGAGGGGCGTCGATCCTGCAGGGACGGCGCCTGCCGGACATCCGGCACACCGGATGCGTGGTGGAAAGGTGGGCTGATCGCCATGGGCGCTACGCCTGACAGGATGCCGGGAGCGTCCACGGGCAGGGTTGGTACTGGTGTTATCGTGCATCCACACGCCCGATAATCACCTGCCCGCCGGACATCAGGTCAGCTCCGCACACCCGAATGTCAGCGCCCTCCCTCGCCGTACCCACCGCAGCCGTCCGCGCCCAGCCGGAGCGCGGAGACAGCCATCGCTATGTGATCGCCTTCGCGGTCGTCCTTGCCGCGCTGCTGCAGGTGATCGACAGCTCCATCGTCAACGTCGCCCTCCCCGAGATGATGGGGAACCTCGGCGCCAGCCTGGACGAGATCGCCTGGGTCTCGACTGGCTACATACTCGCCAGCGTGATCGTCATCCCGCTCACGGGCTGGCTGGGCGATGTCTTCGGGCGCAAGCGCTACTTCGTCAGCTCGATCCTCATCTTCACGGCGTCGTCATTCATGTGCGGCGCCTCGCGATCGCTGGCGATGCTCATCTTCTGGCGCATCGTCCAGGGAGTGGGCGGCGGCGCCCTGATGACGGTCTCCCAGGCGGTATTGTTCGAATCCTTTCCCAAGGAAGAGGCGGGAACGGCCATGGCCCTCTTCGGTCTCGGGGTGATGGTCGGGCCCACCATAGGTCCCACGTTGGGCGGCTGGCTCACCGACAGCTACGGCTGGCCCTGGATCTTCTACATCAACGTCCCGCTCGGCCTCCTGGCCGCAGCCATGATCTTCACCTTCGTCCACGACTCGGCCAATCAGCGCAAGCCGGGCCGGATGGATTACCTGGGAATCGCGCTGCTCGTCGTCAGCGTCGGTGCCCTGCAGTACCTGCTGGAGCACGGCCAGCGTGATGACTGGTTCCACTCGCGCTTCATCACCGGTCTCGCCCTGACCGCCGTCGTGGGCGGTGCGGCCCTCGTATGGCGGGAAATGACCACGGACTTTCCCGTGATCGATTTCCGGGTGCTCCGCCACCGGCCCATGTGGGTGGGTACGGTGCTCGGCGTCGTCATGGGCGTGGGACTGTACGCGTCCGTCTTCACGTTGCCAGTCTTCCTGCAGGGCAACCTCCGCATGACCGCGCAGCAGACGGGGATCATTCTCCTTCCCGGTGCGCTGGCCACGGCAGCCTCCATGCTCGCTGCCGGACAGCTCACCCGACGCATGGACGCCCGCGTACTGATCACTGCCGGCGCGCTATGCTTCGCAACGGCTATGTGGCAGTTGTCGCGCATAACCGGGGAGAGCGGTCATTGGGACTTCTTCTGGCCACTCATCCTGAGGGGACTCGGCCTGGGTTTCATGTTCGTCCCGCTCACCACGATGACACTGGCAGACCTGCCTCGCCGTGAGCTGGCCGGGGGGACCGGATTGTACAATTTCTTCCGACAACTCGGTGGATCGCTGGGCATTGCCGGCATCGCGACCATGCTTGCTCACTACACCGCGCAGATCCGGGCAGTGCTGGGTGACCACGTGGTTGCCGGAGAGCCCGACACCGTGAACAGGCTCGCCATGCTCACCCAGGGCTTCATTGCCCGTGGCGCCGACAGCTGGACCGCACACCAGCGCGCCCTCGCCGTGATGGACCGTCAGATCCTGGCCCAGGCGAGTGTCATCGCCTACTCGCACATCTACGTCCTGACCGCTCTCCTCATCCTTGCTCTCATCCCCCTGCTGGCCCTGGTCAGACGCACCTCTGACAACAGCGGCACGACGCTGCTGCTGGAATGATGCGCGTGCGGTGGATGGGTGCGGAGCTGCCACTCGTTAGCGGCAGACCCTGCGCCCGGCACGCGCAGGATCAGCCCTGGTCGCCAGCAGCACCGCGCGGTACGAGTTCACGGGCCAGGCGACGCAGCGCGGCTGCCAGTTCCTCGTGACGCTCGGCCGGCCAGTCGCTGAACAGTTCTGCCAGGCGCTCACGCCGCGCAGTGGCCAGGAGAGTCAGGGCGGCGCTCCCCTCCTCGCTCAGTTCGTGCTCCTGGTGATCGTCCGTGCTGCCACGCTCCACCACCCTGCCCTCGGCAAGCAGCTCGTCCAGACCTGCCTGCAGGCGCGCCGCATCCAGGTGGTGCCTTGTCGCCAACGCTTCGATGTCCATCGCCGTACCCCGGCCCAGCTTCAACAGGAGCCAGGCTGCCGCGGGCGAGAGCTGCAGGCCGGCCCGCGCCACGATATGGGCAATGTGGGCACGTTGCACGTCGCGATCGGCCAGCACGCGCAGACCACGCAGCAACTGCGAGTCCGAATCGGGGGCGGTGGGCATGGCGAAGGCATCGGCCAGTTCGCCACCCACGTCCCCGCCGGCAGCGGCCGCCACGGTCTCCCGCAGTGGCCGCTCGGGCAACAGCCACGCCACCGCAAAGCCCACCATCGCGACGAAGGTGGCAACCAGGAAGACGGTTCCGAGTGAGTCGCTGAACGCCATCGCATAGATGCTCCTCAGTCCATCCGGGAGGAGGGCGAGCGAGTCAGGACTCATTGCCGCCGAGGTGCCGCTGGTAGCCAGCACCTCGACGGGGAGCGTATCGCGCAACTGCGCGGCCAGCCGTGAGGCAAAGATCGCTCCCAGCGCGGCGGTACCGAATGAACCCCCGATCAGCCGGAAGAGCATGGCACCGGAGGTGGCGACGCCGAGATCCTTGTAGTCCACCGCATTCTGGACGGCGATCACCAGCACCTGCATCACCAGTCCCAGCCCCAGGCCCAGAACGAGCATCGCCGCCAGTGCCGCCGGCAGGGTCGACTGCGTGCTCAGTCGCGAGAGCAGAAGGAGGCCGAGGGTCATCACCGCCGTACCGGCGATGGGGTACCGCTTGTAGCGACCGCTGCGGCTTATGAGCTGCCCCGAAACAATCGACGTTACGAGCATCCCTCCCATCATGGGCAGCATCTGGAGCCCCGAGGCAGTGGGTGACGACCCCTGCACGACCTGCAGGAAGAGCGGCAGGTACGTGACGGACCCGAACAGCGCGAAACCGACGATGAAGCCCAGCGCCGAGGCGACGGCAAACGACCGGTTGCGAAACAGTGCCAGGGGGAGCACCGGCTCGGAGGCGCGACGTTCCACGATCAGGAATGCGAAGGTGGCCGCCACCGCGACCATGCCGAGTCCAACGATGAACGCCGAATCCCAGGGATAGGTCGTGCCGCCGAGGTCGGCCAGGAGGACCATGCCGCTGAGCGCGACCGCCAACAGCCCGGCTCCAGCATAATCGATCGCGTGCCGCTTCCTGCTGCTGGTAGCCGGGAGCGTGATTGCCAGCACCACCAGCGCCAGGAGGCCGAGCGGCAGGTTGACGTAGAAGATCCAGCGCCACGACAGGTGGGTGGTGAAGTAGCCGCCCACCAGCGGGCCAGCAATACTGGAAAGGCCGAACACACCGCCAAATATCCCCTGATAGCGACCGCGCTCGCGCGGCGGCACGATATCCCCCACCACGGCCTGGGTCGTCACAGTCAGCCCACCGCCGCCCAACCCCTGGATGGCGCGGAAGATGATGAGCTGGGTCATGTTCTGGCTCATGCCGCAGAGCGCCGAGCCGATCAGGAAGATGATGATGGCGCTCTGGAGGACTCCCTTGCGGCCATGGAGATCGCCCAGTTTGCCATAGAGCGGAGTGACGACCGTCTGCGCCAGCAGATAGGCCGACACGACCCAAGACAGGTGGGCCAGCCCGCCAAGTTCTCCGACAATCGTCGGGAGCGCCGTGGCCACGATGGTCGAGTCGAGCGCGGCCAGCAGCAGGGCGAGCAGAAGGCCGCTGAAGACGACCGCCACCCTCGGTGTGCTGATGGGCACTGGTGGTGCTGTCATGGCTGGCTGGAGTCGGGCATCGGGTCGCTGCAGGGGCCTGGCACCGGGAGGGAATCGGGCGGGTGGAACGGGAGTCTGGAGTCGGGCCGAAGCTTCCTTGCGAGAGATGGGCCGCGCAACCGGGAATCATGGCGTCCAGCGACGGCGATGGCGATGGCGATGGGTGACGGACGACGTTGACGACGGTGACGGCGATGGTCGCCAGCCATTCCGAACGTCACCCGAACCGGAGCCGACAGTGGATCGCCGGTCAACAGAGGGAACGACTGGCGCGTTGAATCGTATGAAGAGCGGGCAAGACCAGCCTGATCCCGTGGCGGCTGTGCCCGCCATAGCCGCTCCTGAGCGTCGCCGCCAGTTGGCCCGGCGCTTTTTCGCACGCACTCTCATCCGTCTCTGATGTTTTTCCATCGTGATCCCCTCGCACCGCGAGGTGCCAGGCGCCGCACGGGCCTGTCCGTGGCCGTGTTGACTGTTGCCGCTCTCTCCGCTGCCTGCAGCGGTGCAGAGCCTCCGGCGACACAGACGGCGCAGCCGGGGGGGCGCCGTGGTCCTCAGGTCGTTCCCGTTACCGTCACGGTGGTGGCCAGGGGCTCGGCAGCACGGTCGGTGAGCGCGACCGGCGTGGTGGAGCCACTTCGAACCATCGGCGTCAACAGCCAGTTGGCTGGAGTGATCTCGGCGGTGAACGTCCAGGAGGGCGACGCAGTGCGCGAGGGCCAGGTGCTCGCCCGTATCCAGGCGCCTGAGGTGGAGGCCCAGTTGGTGAGCGCCGAGGCTGCGCTGGGCGTGGCAGAGTCGCAGGCTGCAAGATCGGCGGCGCTGTTCAGGCAGCAGATCATCACCGCCGCCGAGCATGAGCGCGATCAGGCGGCTCTGGTGGCGGCCACGGCAACGCGCGACCAGTTGAAGACGCGTCTCGGTTATGCCGATGTGCGCGCTCCGGCGAGTGGGGTGGTCCTGGAGAAGCGGGTGGAAGCGGGTGATCTCGCCTCGACCCAATCGCGGCTGTTCTCCGTCGCCGACATCACCGTGCTGGTCGTACGCATGCCCATCTCGGAACTGGAAGTGGCGTCCCTGAGCGAGGGAATGCCCGTATCGTTGACGCTGGATGCCCTTCCCGGCCGCGAGGTCCAGGGTCGTATCAGGAGGGTCTTTCCAGCCGCTGACTCGGTCACCAGACTTGTGCCCGTGGAGGTTGCCATCAGCGGAGCGGCTGCCCGCGATGTGCGGCCAGGATTCCTTGCGCGTGCCCGATTCCCCATCGCACCGCGCAACGACGTGCTCCTGGTACCCAGCGCCGCGCTCCTTCAGAACCCTCGTGGTGCCGCCGTCTACGTGGTCAACGACGGCAAGGCGGCGCTTCGCGCTGTCCAGCGCGGTGCCACCTTCGAGGGACGGGTGGAGATAACCAGCGGATTGTCGGTTGGCGACACCGTGGTGGTGGCCGGCAACACCATGTTGCGTGAGGGCACGCAGGTACGTATCGCCACCCCGCCCAGTGACAGCATCCGGCCGGTTGAAGGAGCCGGCCGCGCCGTCGGGATGAACCGGTGACAGATTCCATGGAGCGCCCACCGACAGCCGACTCCAACGAGACCATCCCGTCCGGGAACGTTGGCGAGGCAACACATCATCGCTGGACAGGCATAGCCAGTTGGTCCATCCGTCGCCCGATCGGGACGCTGATGCTCACCTCGGTCATCCTGGTACTCGGGACGATCTTCGTCGGCAACCTGCCCCTCGACCTCCTTCCGCACGTGGTCTACCCGCAGGTGCGGGTGGGCGTGAGCAACGCGGGGGTCGAGCCGGGAGTGCTCGAGGAGACGATTGCCAAGCCACTCGAGGCGGCACTGGCGACGACGGCCAACCTCACGAGCATGGAGACAAACATCCAGGAGGGACGGGTCAACGTCACACTGAATTTCGCCTATGGCACGAACATCGACTTCGCCCTCCAGGACGCTTCCACCAGCCTCGATCGCGCCCGGTCCCAATTGCCGGTGGAGGCTTCGCCGCCCACGATCGGCAAGTCCGACCCCTCCGACAGTCCTGTCTTCGAGGTCGCATTCTCCTCCGATGGTCGGGACCTCGTCGGGCTTCGCAACTGGGTCGAGGACAGGCTGCGTCCACAGTTGCTCACCGTGCCCGGGGTGGCGTCGGTGGACATCTCCGGCGGGCTGGTTCGTGAGGTTCAGGTCACGCTCGATCAGGAACGACTGCAGTCATACGGGATAAGCGTCAGCGAGATCATAGCCGCCCTTCGGGCAGCGAACCAGGACGTTGCCGCCGGTCGCATAAGCGGCGGCGAGCGCGAGATGGTGGGCAAGACGTCGGGCAAGTTCCGCACGATCGATGACATACGCGGTGTGCTCCTGAACGTGGGTCGAGGACGCCGGGTGCCGCTGACGGAAGTCGCCACCGTGGATGACACGCACCAGCAGCAGCGTCTCTGGGCGCGTCTGGACGGCGTATCGGCAGTCAAGGTGTCGATCCGGAAACAGCCTGACGGCAACACGGTGGCGACGGCGGACGGCGTGAACGATCGCCTCACGCAGCTCAGCAACAGCCGATTCGTCCCTGATGACATCCAGTACCAGGTGATCCAGAGCCAGGCCGACTTCATCCGGAATGCGGTGAACTCGGTGCGTGACTCGGCGCTCGTCGGCGCTGTACTGGCCATGCTGGTCGTGCTCATCTTCCTGCAGTCGCTTCGCAAGACGCTCATCATCGGCCTCTCCATCCCCATCGCCATCCTGGCCACCTTCGTCCTCATGGGGTTGTCCGGGCTCACGCTCAACATCATGTCGCTGGGTGGCCTTGCCCTGGGCGTCGGCATGCTGGTGGACAACGCGATCGTGATGCTGGAGAACATCTTCAGACGGCAGGCGGGCGGCATCAGCGACCCCGAGGAGGCCGCCCACGCAGGCGCCAACGAGGTCACCAGTGCCGTCACCGCGGCCACCATGTCCCATCTCGCGGCGGTGGTTCCGTTCCTCCTCGTCAGCGGACTCTCGGCGCTCATCTTCCGCGAACTGATCCTGACCATCTCGTTCGCCATCTTCGCCTCGCTGGCCGCCGCCCTCACGCTGGTGCCAATGTTGTCGGCGCAGCTTGCCAAGGTGCGCTTCAGCAGCGGCATCTCGCGCACCCGGCCAATGAGGGCCTTCGACCACGGAGTCGATCGCCTGACCGGTCTGTACCGCCGCATGGCGACAGTCTCCCTGCGTTTCCGCTGGCTCGTGCTCGGTGGCGCAGTCGCGGCGCTGGTCTCCTCGGCCCTGCTGGTGCGCGGCCTGGGCAGCGAGTTCCTGCCGCAGGTCGACGACGGCGGCGTGGGTGTCTTCGTCATGCTCGCCCCTGGCACGCCACCCGAGGAGACCGACGCCGTCACGCGTGAGGTGGAGCGCATGGTGGCCGAGATGCCTCACGTGCAGAGCGTCTTCACCACTGCTGGCGGGTTCCTGTTCGCCGGCTCCACCGCCGACCGCGCCGGCCGCGGCTCGCTGGACATCCGCCTCGTCTCCGTGCGCGAGCGCGACATGGGTGCCGATCAGTGGGTGCGTGAACTCCAGTCGCGGGTGGACGCGCGTGGTTTTCCCGGTGCACGCGTCTTTGTCCGGCCGCCACGCATCCGTGGCCTGCGTACCTCCAGCTCGGGCTCCGACATCTCCATCGCCATCCAGGGCGATAACCTGGCCGAGTTGCAACGGCTCACCCAGGAAGTGGCGGCGCGCGTGAAGGGGGTGCCCGGGTTGGAGAACATGCAACCCTCCACCGAGGAGGCCAGCCCGCAACTCTCCGTACGGCTGGACAGGGAACGTGCTGGCCAGCTCGGACTGGATGTGATCCAGGTGGGCCAGACCCTGCGGACCGCACTCGACGGCACGGTCGCCACGCGATACGCCGTTGGCAATCGCGAGTTCGACGTGCGCGTGATGTTGCCTCGCGGGCGCTTCTCGAGCCCCGAGGATCTGGGCACCGTGGCCCTCTTCCCGGGCAGCGCCGGACGCGCACCAGTCTACCTGCGGGACGTTGCCGACGTCTCCACCACCATCGGTCCCACCGACATCCGTCGCGAGAACCAGAGTCGGCAACTCCGCATGAACGGCGACGTCATCACGCAGGTGGCGTCCATAGGCGAGGTCGCCGATTCGGTGCGAGCCCGTCTCGCGTCGCTCGAGATCCCCGATGGCTATGGAATAATCATGGGTGGCGAACAGGAAGCCATCAACGACAACAACAGGCAACTCGCCATCGTCGTCTCGCTGGCCATCTTCCTCGTCTTCGTCGTCATGGCACTGCAGTATGAGAGCGTCCTCAATCCGCTCGTCATCCTCGTCGCGATCCCGCTCTCGCTGATCGGCGTTGCCCTGGCTCTGTGGATCACGAACACGCCGCTCAGCGCGCCAGTACTTCTGGGGGTGATCCTGCTGGCTGGCATTGTCGTGAACAACTCCATCCTTCTCGTGGAGTATGCCGAGGACAACCGGCGGGAACGACACGCGCCGATACTCGAGGCGGTGGTGGACGCCGGCGCGGTCCGGATGCGCCCGATCATCATGACCACGCTCACCACGGTGCTCGGGATGGTTCCGCTGGCCCTGGGAGTTGGCCAGGGTTCGGAGCTCATGCAGCCACTGGCGATCGCGGTGGTGGGCGGCCTGTCGGTCTCAACCCTTCTCACCCTCTTCGTGGTGCCGAGCACATATGTGCTGGTTCACGCTGGCGGTGATCGGGTCAAGAGCTGGCTGACCGGCCGACGTCCCGAGTTGAGGCCGATCGAGCTTCCGGCGGGTGATTGACAGCAGGGTGAGAATGGCCAACCTTTAACGGTTGGCCATTTTCATGGCACGAGCAGGACCTTCCCCGTCGTCTGCCGCGCTTCCAGCGCGCGATGCGCGTCGGCCGCCCGGACCAGGGGGAACTCGGCTCCGATCCGCACCTCCACTGTCCCACTCTCCACCCACGCGAAGAGTTCTGCCGCGCGGCTCAGGAGTTCCGCCCGCGTGGCAACGTAATGCGCCCTGTTGGGCCGGGTGAGATAGAGCGATCCCTTCCTGTTGAGTAGCTGTGGATCGAACGGGTCCACCGCTCCGCTGGACTGCCCGAACAGTACCATCATGCCTCGCCGCACCAGCAGGTCGAGCCCGGGCAGGAAGGTGGTCGCGCCCACCGAGTCGTAGACGACGTGTACTCCAGCGCCGCCGGTGAAGTGGCGCGTGGCCGCGACAAAGTCATCACGGGTATAGACGATCACGTGATCGGCTCCGGCCTCGCGCGCCAGCGCCGCCTTCTCGTCCGAGCTGGCCGTGCCGATCACCGTCGCGCCCCGTAGCTTCGCGATCTGTACCAGCAGCAGCCCGACCCCCCCGGCGGCCGCGTGGACCAGACAGCGATCTCCACGCTGAAGCGGGTAGGTGGAAGTTGCCAGGTAGTGCGCCGTGATGCCCTGAAGCATCAGCGCCGCTCCCTGGCGAGTGGTGACGCCGTCCGGGAGCGACACCAGTTGCGCCGCTGGCACGGCCGCGTACTCGGCATACGAACCGCCGACACCAGCCCACGCCACCCGATCTCCCACTCTCAACTCCGTGACCCCTTCGCCCACCTCCTCGACCACTCCCGCCCCTTCCTCTCCGGCCGTGAACGGCCGTGGCACTGGATACTGGCCAGAGCGCTTGTAGACGTCTATGAAGTTGACACCCGCAGCCTCCACCCGAACCACGGCCTCGCCGGCGCCGGCCGAGGGTACGGGCAAATCAACGACAATCAGTCCTGCGGCATCGCCGGGCGTGTCAACACGTATGGCAAGCATCTGGAGCTTCCCCTCCAACATCGGTGAGGACGTGATGACGAAGCAGTTCCCGCGTGACCGCTCCACGCGTGCAACTGTCCGGTGGCCGGCGATGCCGCCGACCAGCCACCGGACAGTGCATTCCGCTATCGTCTGGTGGTGGCGGTGTCGCGGAAGACGCGGTCCTGGCCCTGAGTGGCGTAGACGGCCCGCCCCTCCTTCTCCAGTGCTGAAATGACCTGGCGAGTGGAATCCAGTGGCACCTGGATGTTGACGCGCCGTTGCAGCAGCGCCGAATCCAGCACTGAGACCCTGAGACCGTACCAGCGTTGAAGCAGTGCGGGCACCTCCTGCATGGGCCGGTTATCGATGACGAAGCGTCCGTCAGTCCAGGCGAGAGATTCGGCCAGCATCTCGGGAGTCGGGGTGGAGATGACGCTGTCAGCGCTGATGAGCAGCGCCTCACCGACGGAAATGGCACGAGTGGAATCACCAGAGGTCACCTCAACCGTTCCTTCCCGGACACGTACCAGCGTCCCCGCGGAGTCGAACGTGCTCACGTCCAGCACCGTACCCGTGGCACGTATGCGGGCCGTGCCGGCCTTGACGAAGAACGGCTCCTGTGCCTCGGCGACAGTGAATGTTGCGGTTCCCTGCAGGCCCACCACACGCATCTGCTCACCGTACTCCTTCGGGATGCGGAGCTGGGACTCCGGGCCGAGCGACGCGCTGCTACCGTCTGACAGCGGCACGTTGGCCCTCTGCGCGGCACTGGTCTGTACCGTACGTGCCTCGCTCCTGGCCAGAATTGCGTCCACGCGTTCGCCAGGGTCTGACGCGCCCAGGAAGCGCCACAGTCCGACGATGAAGGCGGCCACGATGACCGCCACACCGATCATCAGGAAAAAGCCCCGCACGTTCCTCTGTGGTGCTGCCACCTTCCCCATGTGCACGGCAGTCCCATGTCGTGAGATGTCGTGGCGAACCTCCGCGGCATGAGCCTCGTCCTTGGGCGGCGCATGGATGGCGGCCAGGAGGGCTGCCCAGGCCTCATCCACGCCGACCGGCTGCGCTGGCTGCTGGGCAGCATGGAGGGCCGCCGCGCCTTCGCGTCCGTGAAACCGCTGCAGCGACGCCCGCCGGCCTCGCTCGCGCAGTGCCTCGTGATGCACGGCTTCACGGAGGAAGCTCGCGAGGTCTCCCGGTGAAGCGAAGCTCGCGCGCTTCCCCCAGGCGCTGTAGAACGCACTCTCCACGATCCTTGGTGCGCTGGACGAGTCCTCCGAGTCGGTGGAGGCGAGGGACTCGAGCTGCTCGTACTCGGCGCGGAAGATACGCTCGAGTGCTGACTCATCGCCGCTGATGAACTTTGTCAGGTCATCGGGAGCGATATTGGTGCTCTGGCTGGCCATGCGAACCTCCAGATGGACGCGTGACGGGATTGAACCTACTGACGAATGCGCTCCCTGCCACGGTTTCGCAAGGAGCGGAAGACTGTTACGTCAGCAAGGGGTAGGGGAGCGGGGGTCACCCGACCGACTCCGGGAGCAGGCGCCGGGTGCAGCGTTGGGTCGCGACCATGCGTAGGATGGAAACTGGGGCTGGTGCTCGCTTCCGTCGACCGTACCTTCCCCGGGTGCACCGTATTACAGCACCAACTCACACCCCATCCCCTTCCCCACGGAGGCAGCATGAGGCGTATCGCGATACCACGCCCGCGGCTGTTCGCCACCCTGCTCGCCGCCGGCGCCCTCTGGGCGGCCGCCGACCTGACTGCCCAGGCCGCGCCGCAGCAGATCGATCAGGCCTACACCGCCAAGATCAAGGAGTACCTTTCCGACCCGCGCATCACCACCGAGCTGGTGGACCACCTCCCGGCTTCCGCGACTGTTCCCACACCGCTGGCATTCAACGGCCGCATAGTCGGTACGCCCGGTGAGCTGACACGCGCTGTCGACATCCACCGCTACCTCAAGGCGGTCGCCGATGCATCGCCCAGGGTCCGCTACTGGACCATCGGGAAGAGCGAGGAAGGGCGCGACATCGTCGTCGTTGCCATTGCCGATGAGCAGACCCTCGCCAACCTCGAACAATATCGCGATCAGCTCAGGGCGCTCACCGACCCACGCCAGACGAGCGAGGCAGAAGCGCAGCGACTGCTGAAGACCGCCAAGCCAATCTACTACCTCACCAGCGGCATCCATTCGCCGGAATATGGCGGACCCGAGATGCTCATGGAGCTGACCTACCGGCTTGCGGTGGAGGAGACGCCGTTCATCCAGAACATCCGCAACAACATCATCACCTTCATCACTCCGGTCGTGGAAGTCGACGGCCGCGAGAAGGCGGTGGATACCTACTACTGGAACAAGAAGAACCGCGCGACACTCGGCAACCTGCCCCTCATGTACTGGGGCAAGTACGTGCAGCACGACAACAACCGTGACGGCATGGGGCAGTTCCTGGAGCTGACGAAAGCCATCACCAGGACTACCAACGAGTGGAAGCCGACGGTACTCCACGACCTCCACGAGGCGGCCACCTACCTCTACTCGTCCACCGGCACCGGCCCGTACAACGAGGCCGTGGACCCCATCACGACCAATGAGTGGTGGATGCTGGCGCAGAACGACGTGATGGAGATGACGAAGCGCGGCGTGCCAGGCGTCTGGACATACGGGTTCTACGACGGCTGGGTGCCGAACTACCTGTTCTTCATCGCCCACACCCACAACGCCATCGGACGCTTCTACGAGGTCCAGAGCTACGGGCCCGACCCGTACGTCGTGAAGCCGGGCGCGACGACTACCAGTCGCGAGTGGTTCCGCGCCAACCCGCCGCTCGATTCCATCAACTGGAGCGCGCGCGCCAACACCAACATCCAGCAGTCCGGAGTCCTTCTCTCCCTGGCCCATGTGGCCAGGAACCGTGAGATGTACCTGGAGAACTACTGGATCAAGAACCGGAATGCCGTCGCCAAGGGCAGCAATGGCCCGCTCTTCGGCTGGGTGATCCCCGCCAACCAGCACGCCAAGCAGAATGCGGCTGACGCGGTGAATGAACTCCGTGTGCAGGGGCTCGAGTTCCACATCGCGAAATCGGCCTTCAGGGCTGGCAACGTGAGCGTGCAGCCGGGCGACTACATCATCCGCGGTGATCAGCCCATGCGGACCATCGCGGACATGTACTTCTCGCTCCAGAACTTCTCGCTGGCCAACCCGTCCCCCTACGACGACACCGGATGGACGTTCCCGCTCATGCGGAACATCACCGTCGCCGAGGTGACCGACCGTTCCCTGCTCTCGCAGCCCATGGAGCTGGTGGAGTCGAAGGTGACCGCGCCGGGCGGGGTCAGCGGCAGTGGCAGGGTGATCGTGGTCGACAACACCACCGACAACACCCTGATCACGCTGCGCTTCCTCTTCCCGAAGGTGAAGATGGAGGCGGCCGAGGCATCATTCGAGGCGGCGGGCCGGAAGTTCGGTGCTGGCGCGTTCATCATCCGTAACGCCGATCGCGCGCGGCTGGAGCCCGAGCTGAAGCGTCTGGGCCTCTCCGGTTACGCAATGGCCGACGCACCAGCGGTGAAGACGCACGCCCTTGTCGTTCCCCGCATCGGCTATGTCCATAGCTGGAGCCGCACCCAGGACGAGGGCTGGTGGCGCGCAGCGTTCGATACCTATGGCGTTCCGTACGATTATTTCGGTGAGCCCGAGCTGGCCAAGGGCAAGCTCCGCGCGAAGTACGACGTGATCGTCTACCCCTACGGGGGATCCGCACTGAGCGCCATGTCACCCACCGCCGGCGGCGGCGGTCGCGGCGGCCCCGGCACACCAGCGGGCACCGGCGCGGTGCCCTACCAGCGCACCGCCGAGTTCCCGTCCCTGGGCTACCCCGATTCCACGTCTGACATCCGCGGCGGTGTGGGCGAGGCCGGATTCCGTGCGTTGCACGAATTCGTCCAGCAGGGCGGCACGATCATCACCGAGGGGAATACGGCGCAGAACCTGATCGATCTCGATTTCGCACCGGGGGTCACGGTCGAGCCGGCCCAGGGACTGTTCGCTCGCGGTTCCATCATGCGCGGCGTCGTCAGCGATCGCACGAGCCCGCTCGTCTACGGCTACCAGTATGACGAGATGCCGATCTACTTCAACATGGGTCCGGTGCTCAACGCCGGCGCCGGCGCGGCACCGGTAACGATATCCGCCGAGGCCGCCCGCAGCGGCGGGCGGCGGAGTTCGGAGACCCAGAATGTGACGCCCATGGCGAGCCGGCTGGAACTCGCGCCCTGGGATCCGGACGGCGACGGACAGGGGTACGCCATGGTGACTGAAGAGCAGAAGGCGTACGCGAAGGCCCAGACGCCTGGCGCTGGCTTCGCCTTCGGCGGCGGTGCCCGGCCTGGCGGCGCTGGCGCCGAGAAGCCCAGCCTCAACCTCACGTCGGCCAACGCTCGTACGCGCGTGATCATGCAGTTCCCGGAGAAGGTGGAAGACATGCTGCTCTCCGGCACCCTGGAGAACGGCGAGCTGCTCTCGCGCCGCGCCCAGGTCGTGGACCAGTCGCTGGGCAATGGCCACGTGGTGATCTTTGCCATCCGCCCGTTCTGGCGCTGGCAGACGCAGGGCAACTACGCCCTCGGCTTCAACGCGATCATGCACTGGAACCACCTCGATGCCGGTGCCGATGGCTCGGGCACGGTAGGTGGTTCGCGCTGACAGGGTAGCGCCCCGCACAGAACGACCCCGGCCCACCCCGACAGTTGTCGGGGTGGGCCGGGGTCGTTCTGCGGCCTGTGGCCCGGCGCCGTTCAGAAGTCCGATCGGCCTGCACCGGGCCATCCGACCCCAGCACGCGGCGTGGCCCGCCGCGGCTCGACTGGCCCTCTGCCACCGGGTGGCACCCGGTGGCAGCCGGTGCGACGGTATTACCCGGCGTCCGACGCGTAGATGTCGTCCCGGGTGAGCGGAATGTCGGACCTTCCGTGATCGGGGAGTGCGAATAGCGTCTGGACCACGTTCAACCGGCCGCTGTCGAAGGCGTATGCGGACGCCGCCATGTAGAGCCGCCAGATCCGGGCTGTGCGCTCATCGGCAGTGCGCCGGACATCCCCCCAGCGGGCGCTGAGGCGGGTGACCCACCTGCGCAGGGTCCAGGTGTAGTGCTCTCGCAGACTCTCGGCGTCACGTGTCTCGAAGCCGGCCCCCTCAGCGGCGGCAATGACGGCACTCAAAGGTGCCAGCACTCCGTCGGGAAAGACATACTGGTCGACGAACGCGCCACGTCGCCAGAGCCGGTGCTCCAGGCGTGCCCGGAGAGATGTCTTGCGCGCCGCATCCGTGCTCACGATGCCATGGTTGAGCAGCAGCCCACCCGGTGCCAGGGCCCGTTTGAGGGCGGCGAAATAGACCGGAAGTCGCTCCTCGCCGACATGCTCCACCATCCCCACGCTGGCGATCCTGTCGAAGGGAGCGCCCGCCAGCGGTTCGCGGTAGTCGGCTACCTCCACGCGACAACGATCAGCCAGGCCGGCGGCGGCGATGCGCTCCCGAGCCAGCTCGGCCTGACGAATGCTGAGCGTTATCCCGACGGCCTCCACGCCATATTCGCCCGCCGCGTGCATGATCAGCGCTCCCCAGCCGCAGCCGACATCCAGAAAGCGCTGGCCCGGGCGTAGCCGCAACTTGCGACAGACGTGATCCAGCTTCGCCAGTTGTGCCTCCGCCAGCGTATAGTCGGGCGACCTGACATAGGCACAGGAGTAGACCATCCGCGGGTCGAGCCAGAGGGCGTAGAAGTCGTTGCCCACGTCATAATGGTATCGTACCGCCGCCGCATCCCGCGCTGGCTCATGCAGCTTGCCAGCATGTTCCACGGTCGCGCTGGCTGCCGCCCGCTGTCCAGCCTCCTCATCGGCCCTGTCACGGGTCGGCAACGCCACGAGTTCCCGGAGCAGCAAGGCCAGCGCCCGCGGCCGGCGAACACCTTCGGCGATCACGTCACCGAGAGTGGAGGCAGCCTCCATGTCTCCGTGGATGTCGACGTCGCCGCCCAGATAGGCCTCCACGATGGCCAGCTCGCTCGGCGGGAGGAGCATGCGCCGCAGTGCGCCAGGCCGGGCCACGACGAAGGTGAAGGGCGGCGACGAGCTTCCACCACGGTCCACTGCACCGTTCCACCACCGGACGTCGAATGATCTAGACGCAGGTGGCCCGAAGATCAGTTCCAGCACCCTTCGACTGTGCCGTAGAGCAGATTCATCCGACGGAGCGCTGGCGGCGCGCCCCCCATCCACAGTGCCCGCCTCACCGCTGCCGGCGGGGGAATCGGGACGATGCCGGGCAACCGTTCCCGGCTCGTCTGGCGGTAGCTGGGCAGTTGCTCGCTTGCGAGGTGCCCGCTGAGAATGTTGTGAGTGCATGCTGGCCACTGTCCGGACTCGGCGCACGACCTCGTCCGGCCGCCATGTCTGCAAGTCTTCGACCAGTCGCTCGCGGTCTCAGGGCGACCCCGAGGAGGTGTCGACCAACTGCCGCGTCCAGACGTAGAAATCGGGGTCCACGAGCAGCTCGCCGTCTGCCGGCAGCTTGGTGCGCAACGCCTGCCACCGCTCGGTAGGCCTGATCCACTGGTAGGGCCGTCCACCGACGCTCACCCTGACGGGCATGTCGAAGCCTGGTACGACCTGCTGCCAGCGATAGCTGACCCCGTCACCGCTCTGGCGCACCTCCAGGACCGGGATCATCGTCGTCGTCAGGTACTGCTGGAAGACCTTGCTGAAATCGTGGCCGGAGTGCCCGCTGATATACGCCTGTACTTCCGCACCAGTGACAATGCGGTGGCGGAAGGTCGTGTTCAGCCCCCGCAGGATGCTCCGCCAGCGGGCGTCGTCGTTGATGATCTGGCGGATCATGTGCAGCATGTTGCCGGCCTTGTCGTACATGTCGCTGGAGCCTTCCTGGTTTACTCCATAGGCGGCGACGACCGGGGCAGCGTTCCGGATGTTGCGACGGTTCCCGATGTTGTACTGGGCTCCCGCCTTCTTCCCCCACTGGCACTCCACGTAGATGCCCTCGGCGTAGTTCGTGAATCCCTCGTGGACCCACATGTCGGCCGGATCCTGCGCCGTTATGCTGTTGCCCCACCATTCATGCGCGCTCTCGTGGATGATGATGAAGTCCCAGTTGGCGCCCCAGCCCGTACCGGAGCGGTCGCGGCCCAGATACCCATTCTGATATCCGTTGCCGTACGCCACCGCGCTCTGGTGCTCCATTCCCAGGTGTGGCGTCTCGACCGACTTGTAGCCGTCGGCATACCAGGGGTACGGTCCGAACCATCGCTCGAAGCAGCGGAGCATGGGCTTCACCTGCCTGAACTGGACTCGCGCAGTGTCCAGGTGATACGCGAGTGGCCAGAAATCGAGCGTCAGCGTGCCATCCGCGCCATTGAAAGTGTCACTGAAGTGCGCGTAACGACCGGCGTTGACGGCCACGTTGTAGTTGTTGATGGGATTGGTGACGAACCACTCGTAGGTGGTGGTACCGTCTCCATTGGCGATCTCTCCGCGGAGCCTCCCGTTGGAGACGTTGATGATGCCATCGGGCACCGTGATGGCGATGCGTTGGCTGTCCGGCTCGTCGGCGCGGGTGTCCTTGTTGGGCCACCAGACACTGGCGCCGATCCCCTCGTTGGCAGTCGCGATCCACGGGCTGCCGGTGCTGTCCCGTGCCCAGATGAAGCCACCGTCCCACGGTGGCCGCACCGCCACCACCGGGCGCCCATGGTAGTAGGCAGTCACGTCGTGGCGTTCACCCACCGCCTGCTGCCCGCGCACCGTGGCAAAGTAGGCGTCCCCATCCCGACGCACGGCCAGCCGCTGTCCGCCCTGCACCACGCTGTCCATGACCAGCGGAGCCATGAGGTCGATCTGCAGCTCGGAGCCTGTTCCCAGGACGCGGTAGCCTATGCCATTCCAGCCGCGAATGCTGCTATCGGATGGATCCACGCGCACGTGCAGGTCGTAGAACACCACATCCCACCACGCGCGTCCGGGGCCGTTTCCTCCGCGCAATGAGTCGGCACGGGTGAATCCGGTTCGCGGCTGCTGCGCCGGCGCCAGGGCGGGCGCGAGAAGCACCGGCAGCAGCGCGGCCATGATGATGCCTGGTAGACCGATTGACGGCCGGAGGGCACCGACCGGGCGAGGCGTGATTGGCATGGATGTCACGGTGTTGTGTACGGAGACCTGACGGATGTCGGCCGACAGCACGAAGGTCGCATATTGCCTCCGAGGGCGGAGGAGATGGACGGTGAGATAGTACCGGCGGCCCTTCCCGTCGCAAGGGCGTGTCCACGCTGCACCGTCTGGCGCGTCAGGGACGACCAGGAAGGGCACGCGAGGGGCACTCCGAGACCCGATGACGATTCCGACAGCGATTGCACGCAATGCAGGTGAGGGCAGCTCCGACGGTCCCCCATCGTCCGATCCATCCAGGCTGTCCGCCACCTCATCGGGAGTCGTCACCACATGGCCAAGCGTCGCAACAACCCTCTCGCTGGCGTCAGCCTTTCTCGAACCCTGCTCGCCAGCACGGCCCTTGTCGCCTGCGTGACGACGGCCATGCCTGCCGCCGCCCAGGCGCCAGCCACAGCAGTGCCCACCGATGCTGTCTTCCGCCCGGGCCACTACTACGGCGGGCCCCACGTCTGGCTTGGCAACCTGAATGGCGCCATCGCCATCGGAGGACAGGTGGAACGTGGCTTCACACAACCCGGACAGTACGGGCCAGGCATCATCGCCGCCGGCGTAGGGGTCGACTACTACAGTTGGAACCAGAGCTTCGGGATCGGACGATACGAATACTCGGTGATCCCCATCCAGGCCTTCGGCAACTACCACATCCCGATCCAGACTCTGCCCAGGCTGGACCCATATGTGGGACTGGCCGTGGTCTACCAGGTGGTCAGCTCGTCCTGGGACGGCTCCGGCATAGGCGGCTCCGCGGCAGCCAGCAGCACTGACATCGCCGGCCAACTGGGCGCGCGCTACTTCCTCTCCGATCAGATGGCCTTACAGGGACAGGTCGGTTTCGGCTACGGTACACTGGGCCTGGGCGCTACATGGAGGTTCCGATGACTTCGCAACTCTGGCGCAATTCACGGAAGGTTGCCATCGCATTCTCGGCGACGCTTCTCGTCGCTGCTGTCGCCTGCGGCGGCGATTCCCCAACCGAACCAGCCGCTGGCGGTGGCGGCAACGGCGGCGGCGGTGCCGGTGGCGGTGGTGGTGCCGGCGGTGGCGTGCTGGCCAACGGCTCGATGACCGCCAAGGTGGACGGCGTGCCCTGGACGGCCAACTTCCTCGTCAAGGCCACCATCACGCCAGTGCCCGCTGGTCAACTGTCCACGATCCAGATCACCGGCGTCGACACCTCCAACGGCGGCATCAACAAGATGCGCCAGATCGTCGTCACCGTCCTCCGCGCCAGTCCACCGTCCACGGGAAGCTTTCCCATCGGGCTCGTAACCGCCAATCCGTCGTACAGTAGCCTGGGTCACTTCCAGCAGGTAACGAACGTGTGGACGACGGTGCCCCAGTCCATCTCCCAGAGCGCTTCGGGTACGATGGTGGTGACCTCGTTCACGGCGGAGCGGATCGCCGGCACGTTCTTCTTCACCGCTCCAGCGTTCTCCGGCAACGCGGCAAACTTCAAGCAGCCGGTCGTGATCACGGAGGGCAAGTTCGACATCCGCTACGCCGGGGGCTGATGACAGCGAGCTGGGCAGGCTGACCACCACGCCTGCGCGATTGGCCCCGGGAAGGGAGTCCGGGTTGACAGCACCACTGCCGGAAGGACAAGATGCCGCCAGGCAATACACCCTTCCCTGGAAGCCGATGCTGACGCCCCGCCTGACTCCCTTCCTGCTTGCCGGCGCGTTTGCCGCCGGCACCTTCTCGACGACTGCCCTGCAGGCGCAGCGCTCCTCGTCGGCGCCAGTGGCTGACAGAAGCCCGGAAGCAGCGCCCGACACTGCTGCCTTCCGCGCCCTCCAGTGGCGGAACATCGGCCCTATGCGAGGCGGACGCAGCGTCGCCGTGACCGGTATTCCCGGCCGCCCGCTCACATTCCTTGCCGGCTATACCGGCGGCGGCGTCTGGCGTACCGACGACGCCGGACTGAACTGGCGCAACATCTCCGATGGCTGGTTCGGCAGCGGGTCGATCGGCGCCATCGCGGTCGCTCCCTCCGACGAGAACGTCATCTACGTTGGCACCGGCGAGCACGCCGTCCGGGGCCAGTCGTCCACCTACGGCGACGGGGTCTACCGGAGCACCGATCAGGGGCGCACATGGTCCCATCGCGGCCTCGCCGCCACCAGGCAGATAAGCGCCGTGCGAGTCCATCCCCGGAACCCCGAACTGGTCTACGTCGCGGCGCAGGGGGACCGGTGGAAGGGCACGCCGGAACGGGGCATCTACCGCTCCGCCGACGGCGGCGAGAGTTGGGAGCTGGTCCTCGAGGGCGCCAACGCGACCAGTGGGGCAAGCGACCTGTCCATGGACCCGACCAATCCGCGCATCCTCTATGCTGCCTTCTGGGACAACCAGCGCGTGCCGTGGCAGGTGCGAAGCGGCGGAGCGGGCAGCGGCCTCTGGAAGTCCACCGACGGCGGCGACACGTGGACGAGGCTGTCACGTGGGCTCCCCGGCTTGATGGGAAAGATCGGGGTGGCCGTATCGCCGGCAGATCCCGACCGTGTCTACGCCATTGTAGAGGCCGACAAGGGCGGACTCTACCGCTCCGATGACGCCGGCCTCAACTGGCGCCGTCTCTCGGACGACCGACTGATCCAGACGCGTTCGTGGTACTACATGAAGGTGATCGCCGATCCGGCCAACGCCGACGTGGTGTGGGTGCTGAACGCTCCGGTGCTGAGGTCCATCGACGGCGGACGGACCTTCCAGACGGTGAAGGCCACCCACGGCGACAATCACTCCCTCTGGATCGACCCTACCGACAGCCGTGTCATGATCAACGGCAACGATGGCGGCGCGTCCGTCACGCTGGACGGCGGCAAGAGCTGGAGCACGCAGGACAACCAGCCCACGGCACAGTTCTATCACCTCGCCGTGGACGACGCCTTCCCCTACCGGCTCTATGGTGGACAGCAGGACAACAGCAGCGTCATCATCCGCAGCCGTGGCGACGGCGGCAGCATCGATGTACGCGACTGGCGAAACGGGCCAGGCTGCGAGAGCGCGAACATAGGCGTGAATGCGCGCGACCCGCGCCTCGTTTACGGTGGATGCTACCAGGGCATCATCGACGAGCTGGACCAGGAGACGGGACTCTCGCGCACCATCATGCCCTGGCCGGCCATGAACCTCACCGAGCCCACCGACCTCACTCGCTACCGCTTCAACTGGACCGCGCCGATAGTCGTCTCCCAGCACGACGCCGGAGTGGTCTATCACGGAGGCAACGTCCTCTTCCGCACCACCGATCGCGGGCAGTCGTGGCTCCCCATCAGCCCCGATCTCACGCGCGACGACAGCACTCGCCAGGGATGGGGCGGTGTGCCCATCACCAACGAGGGAGCCGGCGGTGAGGTATACGGCACCATTGTCGTCATCCACGAATCGCCGCACGATGCCCGCACCATCTACGTGGGCACCGACGACGGCAACGTTCAACTCACCCGCGACGGCGGCACGACGTGGGTGAACATCACGCCCCCGTCGGTCAGGGACGGTCTGGTCAACGAGATCGAGGTCTCGCCGCACGACGCCGCAACGGCCTACGTGGCCTTCCGTACCGACCGCCTGGGTGACCCGACACCGCACATCTTCCGCACCACCGATTACGGCCGTAGCTGGACACGACTGGTGAACGGTCTACGCGCCAACCAGCCGGTTCGCGTGGTGCGCGAGGACGGCGAGCGCCGCGGCCTTCTCTACGCTGGTACGGAGACCGGTGTCTACCTCTCCTGGGACGCCGGCGCCCACTGGCAGCCGCTGCCGGCCCCCTTCCCCGCAGTACCGGTCACCGATCTCGCCGTACGCCACGGAGCACTCATCGCCTCCACCGAGGGTCGCGCCTTCTGGATCATGGACGACCTCTCCCCCATCCGCCAGCACGCTGATTCGCTGCGTACGGTGACGGCCCACCTCTATGTACCGCAGCCGGCGATCCGCCTGGCAACGAGCGGCGGCGGAGGGAGCGTTGGACCGGGAACGGTGGGCAGGAATCCGGCGCCTGGTGCCACACTCTTCTACCGCCTCGGCTCGGCGCCGGACAGCGCAATGCGCGTAACGCTGGAGATCCTGGACGGACGTGGATCGCTCGTGCGCAGCTTCTCCACCGACACTGCTGGCGGCATCGAGCCGCTCGAGGCGCGCGACGGACTCAACACCTTCGCCTGGAACCTGCGTCGATCACCCCCTACCAGACTCGCCAATGTGGTGCTATTCGGCTCGCCCTCGGGGGGAGGAGCACTGGTGTCGCCCGGCACCTATCAGGTTCGGCTGACAGCAGGCAATACCGTCCGTACCCAGCCACTCGAAGTACGTCAGGATCCACGTCTGGACGTACCCGCGACGGCGATGGCTGCACGAGACTCGGCGGCGAACGCGCTGGCCGGCAGAATCAGTGAGATCCACGACCTGGTGCTGCAGCTACGCGACACCCGGGACCAGGTGAAGGATGCCATGGCCCGCGCCGGCTCCGCGCCCAACGCCGCGACCATCCGGACTGCGGGGAACATCCTGCTGGCCAGGCTGGACTCCCTCGAGCCTCGTCTCACGACGAGAGCCACCAATGGGCAGGACATCATCAACTTCCCCAACGGTATCAACGGCCAGTTTGGCTTCCTGCTCGGGCAGGTGGAGGGGAATCCCGTGCTGACGGCCCCGGCGCGCGAACGGAGCGCGGAACTGCTTGAAGAGTGGGAGCGGCTACGCGCCGAGGTGGATGCGGCTGAGGGGGCCGGGGTCGACGCCTTCAACCGGCTTCTCGAAGAGGGGAACGTGCCCGGCGTGGCGGTGAAGCGACGGACTGCGGCGCCGATCAGTTGAAGCCGGTGTGCTCACATCGGAGCTGAGGCACCCGTGTCCGCGGCCGGATGGATGGAGTCGGAGAGACTGATGGTGGCTGGCCGTCCGCCGAGCGAGGACAACATGCGTTCGGCAGCGGTCAGGTATTCATCCATGTCGAAATGCTCCGGATCGATCATCGACTGCACCGCGCAACCCTTTATGAAGCTCACCACCACCGCCGAGAGTCCCTCAGCCGTGACGCCCTTGAAGCGCTCTGGCTGGGAAGCGAGGAACGCATCGATCGTGGGACGGAAGGCCTGCCGATAACGGGCGAATTCCTCCCGCATGCGCGCCTGGACCTCCTCGTCGCGCACGCCGGCCGTCCAGAAATCGAAGGTGAGCCGGATGCGATATGGCTCGCTCGAGAGCCGGGCCATCTCCTGTCGAAGGAGCGCGATCATCCGGTCAGTCGGTGACCGCAGCCGCTGTATTTCCGGACCCACCTGCAGGACAGTGGTGGTTTCGAGGAGCCAATCGAGCAGACTCAGGAGAAGCTGCCGCTTGGTCCCGAAGTGGAACGGGATCAGCCCCGGACTCAGGCCGGCAGCAGCGGCGACCTGGAGGATCGTCGTCCCTGCCAGCCCTTCGCGAGCCGCGACATCGTAGGCGGCGCACAGTATTTGCTCCCTCCGTTGCGCTTCTGGTGCTCTGGGGCCGGGCATGATCCTCCTCCCATTGACGGTCTATTCCATCTCCTCTATCGTATCATTGAATAGACGTTCAATTATCGTACCATTGAATGGACGTTCAATGCAAGAATTCACCTCGGCGCCATCCGCTGGGCGCATGGACCGTTAGTGCTCGTTCCCAAACTCGCTACCACCCTCAAGCGTTACACTCGCGCCCAGTTCGGAGCAGACCTCACCGCTGGGGTCATTGTCGGCATCGTCGCCCTGCCGCTGGCCATCGCCTTCGCCATCGCCAGCGGTGTCGCACCCGCCCGCGGATTGTGGACGGCGATCGTCGCGGGGTTCATCATCAGTCTGCTCGGCGGCTCGCGTGTGCAGATCGGCGGCCCCACGGGGGCGTTCGTCGTCATCGTGTATGGCATCGTCCAGCGCTATGGCATAGACGGCCTGCTGATCGCCACCTTCATGGCCGGGATCATCCTCATCGCGATGGGGCTGTTCCGATTTGGCGGGGCCATCAAGTTCATCCCTCATCCGGTCGTCGTCGGCTTCACCAGCGGGATTGCCGTCATCATCTTCTCCAGCCAGGTGAAGGATTTCCTGGGACTGCAGATGGGGGAGGTGCCAGCCGACTTCGTGGAGAAGTGGGCCGCCTTCGCCCAGCATGCCACGTCGATTAACCCGGCCGCGGTGGCGATCGCCCTGCTGGCCCTCGTCATCATCATCTACTGGCCGCGCCTCAGCGAGCGGATACCGGGCCCCTTCGTGGCCCTGGTCGTGACCACGTTGATCGTACAGTTGCTGGGCGTGGATGTGGAGACGATCGGCTCGCGCTTCGGCGCCATCAGCGCGCGACTACCCGAGGTGGGCCTGCCGAAACTGGGCTTCACCGAGATCACCGCCCTCGTCGCACCGGCTTTCACGATCGCCGTCCTCGCCGCCGTCGAGTCTCTTCTCTCGGCCGTGGTAGCCGACGGGATGATAGGTGGACGCCACCGTTCCAACATGGAGCTGGTGGCCCAGGGCGTGGCGAACATGGGGTCGGCGATGGTGGGAGGTATCCCTGCCACCGGGGCCATTGCCCGTACAGCCACCAATGTCAAGAACGGCGGACGCACACCGGTCGCCGGTATCGTTCACGCGATCACGCTCCTTCTCATCACCCTCTTCGTTGGCCGCTGGGCAGGCCTCATCCCGCTCGCCGCACTCGCCTCCATCCTCGTCGTCGTCGCCTACAACATGAGCGAGTGGCGGGTCTTCATGGCCGAGTTCAGAGCTCCCAAGTCCGACATTGCCGTCCTGCTCGTCACCTTCGGACTCACGGTGCTGGTGGACCTGACGGTCGCCATCGGGGTCGGCATGGTGCTGGCCGCCTTCCTCTTCATGAAGCGCATGTCCGAGGTGAGCAACGTCACCGTCTTCACTCGCGAGTTCAGCGACTCTGCCGACCAGGCTGCCGACCCGTACGACGCCGACCTGAATGCAGTTCGCCGGCGTTCGATCCCCAAGGGTGTGCAGGTCTACGAGGTGAACGGTCCGTTCTTCTTCGGCGCCGCCGAGCGGTTCAAGGACACGCTCGCGTCGGTGACCGGCAAGCCACGCGTACTCATAGTGCGGCTGCGTGAGGTGCCGGCCATTGACTCGACCGGCCTTCGCGCGCTCACGGTGATGGTGCGACGGGCCCGCAAGGACGGCACCCTCGTGCTCCTCTCCGACGTCCACGCGCAGCCCATGATCGCCATCGGCCACTCGCAACTTCTCGATGAACTCGGCGACGAACAGATCTTCGGGAACCTGGACGATGCGCTCAATCGCGCGCGCACCGAACTCGGCTTGCCAGAGGTGCCGCCACCCTTCGGCGCGGTGCTCACCGTGGAACGAGAGCGGCGAGCAACTGGAGAATGGCCTGTGCCGTGAGGTGAAGTGGCAGGAGAACTCCCGGGCCGATTGCAGCGAAAGCGTTCAAGCGGGTGCGCTCTGCTGGCTGATCACGCGCCGCGCGCCTCCAGCCGCACTCGACCTCATGGCGCCGTCCAGAATCCGGGCGTCCCTGTCGCCCCAGCCGCCACCTGGCCGCCAAAGAACAGAGAGTTGAAGACGACCCGGAACGTTCCCGTCGGCTGCCCTCTCCACTGCGGCTGGAAGGCGATCAGGACCACGTGCCCGTTGCCGTGCCGGACGTCGACCGCCGCCGCCCCACCCTGCATTCGCTCGGCACCATTCAGCCAGCCGGAACGAAGCGGAGATCCATCCTTTGCATAGCTCGCCAGCACTGCTCCGTCAAAGCCGTCGAGCGTCGTGAACACCGGACTGCTCCCCACCACGACATCAGCATGCCCGGGCATCCCGGCCATGACCGGATGCGCCCCGTCGGTCGCCACCTGCATCAGTGAGATACCGGTGAAATATTCCTCGCGCGACAGCCCCTGCACCACGTCGCGCACGGGCAACTCGAGCGCGCTGATCACCGAGCCCGTGCCCCGGCTCCAGGACACCAACGTGCCACCGCCCCGCACGAAGCTGTCGAATCCACCAACCAGTGCCGCTGTCTCCGCCCGCGCGGCAGCCATCGCCGCACTGTCCAGCGGCGCACCGCGACGCGGTCCGAAGCCACTGCCACCGCCAATACCCTGCGAGGCAAGGACGATGACATCGAAGCGATCGCCCAGCCTGCCGGCGCGAACGTCGGCCGGAGTCACGAGGGTATAGTCAAAGCCATACGTGTCCAGCAGCCACTCGGTCCAACCCTGATCCATATTCCCCGGCGCAGCCTTGTACAACCCGATGCGCCGTGGTGCGACGACGGCCGCCGCGGTCGCTCTCGAGGTGGTACGTTCCGCCGTCACCGCCAGGTCGCTCGCCCAACGTGTCAACTGGTTCATCGGCACGCCGGAGACTATGTAGCGGCTGCCTCGACCACCCGCAGCCGCCTGGAACTGGAGACGCCCGCCGGCCTCGAGGGCACGGTTGATGACACGGAAGGAGTTGTTCTGTGCCGGATCCAGGGCGAGCCTGTCACCGCTGCCGGTGACACGACCGGGGAGCGGGACGATGCCGGCCGCAACCGCATTGGTGGTGAATGGCGCGTCGGGCGCCGTCTGCCAGTCCACGGCGGTGCCCCGGACCGGCCGCAGGGCCGCCCGGAAGTCGGCACTGAGCGGCGTCTGGCCGGCCACCACCTTCACGTTCATCTGGAAGGGCAGCGTCCAGCCGGCGGCGTCGTACGGCCTGCCCTGTGGCAGGTCCGGGTAATCCTGGACAGTGAACAACGCCCTGACCAGCTCGGCGTATTCCTGGTCCATCGGGATCACCCAGGTACCGCGAGGATATTGCACACCGTCGTAGCCAAGATCGCGGTCGGTCTGGCTGATGCGCACGCCCATGAAGGCAAGTCGGCGCAGGAGTTCCACCGGAGCCGTCGCGTCGTACTGCTCCTGCGGCACCAGGTAGGCGTAGGGCGCGCTGGTGGAGTACTTCCGGATCACGTCCCTGCCCGACTGGTAGCGGTTGTAGAGCAGGTCCTCGCGGTTTCGCGCGGCATAGCGAAGCGTCGACTTCGAAGCCGTGACCATGTAGTCCACCGCGTCTCGCAGGCGCCAGGTGCCCTCGGCCCACGGGCTGAGGTAGAGCGGCGTGGGCCGCAGGTCCCGGTATGCCGGCGGCAGCGAATCGAGCGTCGTGGTGCGCGGTGTGGCACAGTTGCCGCCCTGGGTCTCCGTCCACCAGGACGGGATGTTCTGGTATACCGGCATGTAGTCGATATAGCCCGGATACCAGGCGTCGAACGTCGCCAACATGGCGGTCGCGCCGGGCTGGCCGTTGGCCTCCAGGTCCTGCGCGATCTGCATGCCGATCGTGTTGATCGTGCGGGCCGGAATCGGCGGCGCGAAGAGCCCCACCGGATCGGCGAAAGGCGGGAGCCAGATGCGCGTTGGGAAGGGCGACGACTGGTGATGGACGTAGATGATGCCCGGCTCCCACTCGCGCCAGGTGCGCTGCACGACACGCGACTCCACCACATTCAGCATGTAGCTGTCGCGATTGTTGTCATGCCCGATGTACTTCTGATACAGCTCCATGGGAGGCGGGTTCTTCCCCGCATCCCGGTCGCGACACCAGTTGACCACGATATCCTGACCATCAGGGTTTATGGTCGGCCAGAGGAAGAGGATGACGTTGTCCAGGATCTCCTGCGTCGACGGCTCATCGACGGTGGAGAGGAGTTCGTAGGCGAGCAATGGCGTGTGCTGCGAGCCGGCAATCTCCGACGCGTGCAGGCCGCCACTTATGTCCACGATCACGCGCCCTTCCTCGGCCAGGTGACGCGCCTGGTCGTCGCGCAGTCCCTCGGGATGCGCCAGTCGCATGTTGATCTGCCGTAACTCGTCGAGTTCCGCCAGATTCTCGGGCGACGAGATGATCGCCACCGTCCATGGCCTGCCGAACGACGTGCGGCCGACGTCGATGAGCTTTATGTGGTCGCTGGCTGCTGCCAACTTCCTGAAGTAGTCGATGGACTGCTCGTAGTCGAACAGCTTGTAGTCGGCGCCCACCGGAAAGCCGAACACCGATTCCGGCGTGGGGATGTCGGCGGACTGCGCCGCCGAGACCGAGGGGACGGTCATCAGCGCGGCCGCGCTGAGGATCATCGCCAGTGCGTTCACACGCGGAGCAAGCTTCCCGCGCGGGCGCATGTCACGGACCGTAGCCGCGCGTTGGTGGACAGGATTCGACATCGGCTTCTCCGTGGATATGGCGAGCTTCATGGACATCTGCATGTCATTGTGGTGGACGCGCGGTCGAATCCCGCCCGGGCGACGCCGATGCCGCGGCGGCGTCCCGGAGTATCTTCTGGCGAGCCTGGTAGCCCTCGCCCTCGGTTATCCAGCGGGCAGCCGGTTCACCCTTCAGGTAGTGGCCGAACCACTCCAACTGTCGCTGCTGATAGTCGCGCTGACTCTCCGGCCGTGCCACGCCGTGGTTCTCGTCATTGTAGAGCAGGAACACGACGTTCTTGCCGAGCCGCCGGCCAAAGTTGTAGAGCTCCATGCTCTGCCAGTAGTTCACATTGCCATCCGCGTCGCCTCCCTGCAACAGCAGCGGCGTGCGCAGGGAGTCGACAGCGAAGACCGTGGAGTTGCGGATGTAGGCCTGCGGATCGTCCCACAGCGGCACCTCCATTCGCTCCTGACCCGTCTCGAAGTGGCCGGTCTCCGGAAGGCCGCTGTTGTATGACGTGTAGCCGTACATGCTGATCAGGTTCGTCAATGGCGCCCCGGCGATCGTCGCCGCGAACAGCCCCGGCGCATGTACGGCATAGAATGCAGACTGGTAGCCACCCCACGAGTGTCCCATGTTGCCCACTCGCGCCGGATCCACCATCCCCATCTCCAGCACCGTCTTCACCGCCGCCTTCACGCAATCCAGCCCGGAGATACCCGGATCGCGCGCGCGGAAGCGCACGTCAGGGCGCAGTACGAAGTATCCGTTCTGGCTGAAGACCGTCGTGTTGTAGGTCGCGCGCTGGGTAGGCACGATGAACTGCTGGTAACCCTGGGAAAGCTTCTCGTAGTAGTAGACCACCATCGGGTAGCGCTTGCCCGGCTCGTAGTTCGCCGGATAGGTGAGCATCATCTGAAGGGAGTCGCCCTGGGGTGTCACGTAGCTCAGCAGCTCCTGCCGTCCCCACGCGTACTCCCTGAGGAAATCGTTCATGCGCGAGAGCTGCTGCGCGCCTTCGAAACCGGCCGTGGTGGCCCCCCGCGCCAGATGGAGCTCCGGCGCCTGCTCGTACGACTCCACGACGTAGGAGAAGACGTCAGCGTCGCGCGCTCGCGTCAATCGCGAGACGCCCCGATCCAGCCAGAGCAGACGTTGCGCCGGACGGCCCGGATCGAGACGTGCGAAACCGCTCTTCCGCGTGTAGTCGCCAGTGGCGGAGAGCCAGAGCGGCTTCCTCGGGTCGATGGCCTCTCCGGCTCCGCCGCCTCGCTGGCCGCTGCGGCCCTGGATCCGGGCGCGCGAGTCGGTTCGAACAATGCGATAGACAGTGGAGTCCTCGCGACCGCGAGTGAGCCGCACGGGCTTCGTGCCGTCGGGGTTCACCTGCCACAGATCGTATCGGTCCTGCAGGATCACCGCCTGGTCTCCTTCGGTCCAGCCGGCAACGCCATAAGGTCGCCGCTCCGGCGTCGGGTGATCGTCCTCCATGTCCACGAATACACTTCCGGTGGCACCGGTCAGGTTGGCCCGTTTGCCGCTGGTGCGATCGTACGACCACCACTGCCCGCCATCGGTATGGAGCAGGTAGCGGCCGCCCGGACTCATGCTGGCGCCGAACGCCGAGCGCGTAAGCACCTTCGTGCGTGCTCCATTCCGCACGTCCACGGTGTAGACGTCACGAAAGGCGCGCCCGGACAGCGCCTCGGCAAGGTATGGAGTGTCGTCGTGGACGATGGCCGTGGATCCGTCGTCGGAGAGCTGTATTCGCTCCTCAAAGTCGTCGGTGAGGCGGACCACACGATTGCCATCCAGTTGCCACGACGCCAGCAGGGTACGTTGACGATCGGCCTGCGACTGTCGGTTCTGCTGGTGATACAGCCGGGTGTCCTTCCAGTGCCACACCTCCACCCGCGCCGGTCCCTGACCGGGAGCCGACGCCACTCGGCGGCCCGGCGATGGCTTTGGCTCCCGCGGCGCGAAGCCAAGGAAGATCGTGCGTCCATCGCTGGACCACTGCGGCTCGCGATACGCCGCCACGCGCAGCGTTGTCGGCACGGCGCTGTCCACGGAAAAGTCGTAGCTGAAGCTGCGAACGCGCGGTGTACCGATGTCGCGCCACGCCAGCACGGTGTAGCTGGTGTCGGTGTAAGCGCTATCTGCGCGACCACGCATCACCACCAGATCGCGACTCCGTTCCCGCCAGCGGAGGTGCATGTATGGGGTGTCACCGGCGTCCAGGGAGGTGAGAACGCCAGACCCCACAGCCAGGAATTGCACCGAGTTCCCGGTCCGCCCACCGACATCCACCGTCATTGCCAGAAGCGCCCCGTCGTCGCTCCATCCGTATTCGGCAATGTTGCCGAAGGTGAGCTCGGTGCCCCGAGCGAGGTCGCGCACGACGAGGTCCGAAGCGCGTCCCTGCCGGCCGGTGGACTGGTAGCGGCGCAGCGCGACATGCCGGCCATTGCTGCTCACCGAAAATGACTGGATGTCCTTGAGCACCGTGGTCGTGCCGGTGCGCAGGTCCACGATGCCAACGCTGTTGCGGCCTGCTTCAGTGGCAGCGGCGGGGACTCCGCGCGCCGCGCCCGGCCCCGTCGCCGTCGCGGCCATGCGGAGCCATGTGGGAGTGCTGTCGGCCAGGATGGTATGGAACAGCCAGCGGCTGTCGTCGCTGAACTCGGGCGCGGTCCCCATCGAAACCACCTGCTCGTCGCCCGCCGAGAGCCGCCTGTAGCGCAACTCGCCACCGCCGCTTCCACGGCGATAGTGGTACGCTATCCACTGACCGTCCGGCGACAATTCGCTACCGCCGAGCGTGGCGATTCGATCGTAGTCGGCGGGAGCGAGCACCGCACGCTCTGTCGGCGCGGATGAGTTGCGCGCGGCAGCGGGCGGCAGAACATCGACCTGCGCCAGCGCCAGGGTGGGTGTGGCGAGCGACAGGATGATTGTCGCCAGCAGTCGGCCGTCACATGACATGATGACAGGCCCTCCCGATGGTGTGAGAAATCGTGGGGAAGTCTCGTCGCTCGGCGTTCCACCTCGCATGAAGATGGCGAGGTGTTCGATGGACGAGCCCGCCGAACGGCTCCGGGAAGTCTACATCACTTCGGGCAATTCCGCGCCCCGGCGCGTTCCCCCTCGCACTGTCTCCAGGGCCACGCTCGAGGTGGCGGGAGAGCGCACTGCACACGTGGCGCTGGTGCGCGACCACCTCTTCCTCGACAGCCACCGCATGGCCGTGCAGAAATCATGAGTCTCGTCCGTTCCGGCCAACTGGTGCAGCTCCGCACAGCCAACAAACGACGGAGATACTCCAGAGCAGTTTGCCAGAACCAAGCGAGCTCAGTAGTACTTAGTATGAACGTTTCGTAACTTTACAGGGCAGGTTGCCCTCCACGCCGCAACTTCCCTCGCTCGCCGCTGACGGGTGCCCTCCATTTGTGACACGGGTCACGGCATCTGGCCACACGGGCCGGCACCGTCGGTTAGTTTCGCGTGTACCACCCGCAGCTCAACCGTAACGCAATGGAGTAACGCAATCGGTAGTAAATCGTTAGTTAACTGGCGACCCGTGGGTGAGCTGTCGTCGCCGGTCTCACGCTCCCGTTCGCGGGTGCCGCTGTCCGCAGCCTACAACCGAAGTAGCCGTGCCAGCCATCACTGTTCCGCCGACTCGCCTCGCCAGGAAGACTGGTGAGATCGCAGCCGTGCTCACACCGGCACCAACCCTCCCACATCGCGCAGGGATAGACCCACTGCGCGGGAGTGTCGCAGAGTTCGCGCGACCCGCCGGTCCGGACCTGATGACTCGTACTGAAGCCATCCTTCCCTGGATCGAGGCTCGCGTGAAGGCCGAGGTCTGGCCGTACGCCCGTGCCACGGCGAGTGCATCGGGAGCCACCGCGAGCGCCGAGGCGGAGCGGTTCCAGTTGCGAGAGGGGCTCAACTTCGCGACCCAGGACTATCTGTCACTCAGCTCCCA
This sequence comes from uncultured Gemmatimonadota bacterium, assembly GCA_937906875.1. Lineage (GTDB taxonomy): Bacteria > Gemmatimonadota > Gemmatimonadetes > Gemmatimonadales > Gemmatimonadaceae > CALCHX01. The sequence continues at coordinate 71,952 of CALCHX010000147.1, forward strand.
TCCGTCGGTGCACGAAGCAGTCGCCCGAGCCATGCGCGACTACGGTGTCCACAGCGGTGGCTCGTCAGTGCTCCAGGGTCGCTCGCGACTCTCGCAACTGTTGCAGCAGGAGATCGGCGAGGCCCTCCAGCTCGAGCACGTCGCGTTGCTCTCCAGCGGTTGGGGCGCGGCGTTCAGTGCCGTGACGGGCCTCGTGCGGCCCGACGACCACGTGGTGATGGACCGCCTGGCTCACGCGTCGCTGCAGACGGGTGTCGCCTCGGCGACGCGCAACGTGACCCGGTTCGAGCACAACAACGTGGAGGCGCTGCGCAAGGCGTTGGCCGACATTCGTGCCAACGACTCGCTCAACGGCATCCTCGTCATCACGGAAGGCCTGTTCTCGATGGACTCCGATTCGCCCGACCTGCGGGCGACACAGGCTGTCTGTCGGGAGTATCAGGCCACCCTGCTGGTGGACGTGGCGCACGATTTCGGCTCGCTCGGCCCTGGTGGGACCGGGCACATCGGACGCGAGGGAATGCTCGGCGACATCGACATCGTGGTCGGCGCATTCTCCAAGACGTTCGCCTCCAACGGTGGTTTCGTCGCCACGCGCAACGCCGGCGTGAAGGCGTACGTGGAGTGTTACGGCGGACCGCACATGTTCTCCAACGCCATGTCTCCGCTCCAGGTGGCGACGGTGCGGGAGACACTGCGCATAGTGCGTTCACCGGAAGGCGATCTCCGGCGTGAGTCGCTCACGAACGCTGTCGGCGTGTTGCGCGACACGGTCACGGAGCACGGGCTACGGTGCATCGGGACGCCGTCGGCAGTGGTGCCGGTATTCATCGGCCACACGCCGATCGCCCGGCTGGCCAGCGGCGGCGTCATGCGACGCGGGCTGTTCGCCAACCTGGTGGAGTTCCCGGCCGTGGGCATGAGGAACGCCCGCTTCCGGCTGCAGGTCCAGTCGGATCACACGCCGGACCAGGCGCGGCAGGCGGCGACCATCCTGGTGGACGCCGTCAACGAGGCGCGTCAACTGCTGTCGACGTCCAGTCTCGACGTCCCGGCCGACGAGCCGGCACGGGAGCGCCGGAGCGAGCCCCGGCGCTGAACGACGGCCAATTCATTCGCTCGAAGCATGTAGTCGGGTGCTCGAGCGTCTGGCTGGCCGGGGGGAGGGGTATGCCGGCGTGCTCTGATCCGGGTCTGGAAGAGTCAGGGAACCACGAGAAAGCGGCGAGCACCTGGATGGGTGTTCGCCGCTTTCCTTCATTCACCCCGCCCGGACCACCGGCGGGTCCCCGCCCCGACCACTGACGGGAAGAGGAGGGAGACTACTCAGGACTGCTTGCTGCGGCGACGGAGGCCAACGAGGGCAAGCGCGCCCAGACCTGTCGCCAGCATGAGGTACGTGGACGGCTCAGGAACTACCTCAAAGGTAGCGGAGTACGAAGCCGCGATCGTCCCCGGATAACCGGCGTTGATTTTGTCGAACACCTGCTGCGGAGTCATGTCGGTGAACTGAGTCGTGAAGATGCCCTTGTAGGCTACGCCAGTTTCGCCATACACTCCTCCAGTCACCATCCCGCTCATTCCGAACGCACCGAAAGCACCGCCGGTGGGTCCCATCGAGTACAGCGCCATCGGACCGAAGAAGACGGACGGCTGGGGCAGAAAGTTCACTGCCGATGGAGCGCCGGTGAGCGTGAAGGTGAATCCACCGATCTGAACGAAATTGTTGACCGGCATGCCAACGACACCCGGAGCATCAGCAACGGTCAGGTTCTGGATCGAACCGGTCGTTCCCGGAGCGATCGTAGACGTAAACGGGCCGCTGATCGTGGTCTTGGCCGTGATCACGCCATCCAGGAAGTCGACGAACAGCAACCCCGGATTACCCGGTACGTCGTGCAGGTTAGCGGAGCCAGAAAAATTCAGCTGGGCACCCTGTGCCTGCGCGGCAGACGTCGTAGCCACAAGGGCTCCGAGCGCCAGGCCGCCAACCATCGCGGCTCTCACTGCAATGGAGCGGCTTCTCTCTACAAATCCTTTCATCGCACCCTCCTCCTCCAAAGTAACGTGCATCTGCTGCACTGTGCGCCAGTCACCGTCTGCTGTGAAGTGATGGCGGTTGCGGCGGACATACCCATTCCATGCATCTACCGCGCCAGCCGCTGTTGCCGCGGTCGAATGGCTGGGCGAGCATGACCGCCCGGATTTCAGTTCCACCCTACCGCTGATCATGCACCGGAAAGGGCATGTCGACGACCGGGCACCCTTGTGACAGGGCAGCTTCCGTGCCCTGCGGATGAGCCACCAGCGAAAATCGCGGCGAGTACCAGCAAATCCCACTCACCCAGTCAACACTGTCGTGCGTCATCCTCTACCAGACCTGCCACGGTGATGCGGACGGCCACAGCATACGGCATTTCCCCTTGTGCCGCAAGGGCAAACCCCCTTTCGCATGCCCACGGAAGAGCACGCCTGGACGATCGCAGGCAGGCAACCGACAGAGCCGTTTTCAACTGTCGCGCCCGGCTCCGAATGGCATCGGACCATGAACTGTTGTGTTGTCACGACACTATCTGACGCATGAAACCCACAACACCGTTCCATCGGTGCCGAGCTTTACCGTACCAGCCGGCACGTACTCCAGCCGTCCATCGTCCCCGACCCGCCTGGATCCAGGCAGGATCCGGCCTGGACGGGACAGCCTGCGCTCGTGCCGCCCGACTGTCCACCGCCACCGGCGCGACATCCTCGCCGCAACTGCCCGGCTTCCCCACGACTCCGGTCGCCACGACTCATCTCGTCGTCAGTACCCGCGGACCTGCCCGTCATGCCGCGGATCGGCAACCCCTATCCAACCGTTCCCCGAACGCACCACCATGTACAGCCGGGCATAGCCGAACGACTCAGCGGCTGGCCGATAACCCATTGCCCGGATATCGCCCAGCACGGTTGCCGGGAAGCCGTGCTCCAACTGCACCGCCACACTGCCCGCTGACGGAAAGATCCTGGGGAGCCGCAGCGCCGCCAACGGGTCAAGGTCGTAATCCAGTACGTATACCATGTTCTGGAAGACCTCGGTCGGGATGCGTCCACCACCAGGCGCTCCCACCACCATCACCGCGCGGCCACGGTCGAGCACGATCGTCGGAGCGATCGTCGAGCGTCGTGTCCAGAAATCACTCCCCGCACCGGCCACGGGCGGCCTGGCCAGTGCCCGCGCCAGCATGGCCGTGTCGCGGGCGAAGTCGATCCCCGAGTCATTGAGCATGAAGCCCAGCGCCGAGCGCTCGCCCACTCCGAAGACGGAACTGTTGGTCTGGGTGAGAGCTACCGCGTTCCCTTCCCCATCCACCACCGACATGTGGGTCGTCTCTCCGCCATCGGCCGTGTAGACCTCCAGCGTAGGGCCAGCCGATCCGACGGCCTGCCCGACCGAGGTCGGACTGGTCGCCGCGCCCACGTAGGGATCCAGGGGCGCGCAGACGGCCGCCACGGGCGAGTCCACGAACGAGGTCGGATCGGCGGCAGCGATCGTGGCCGCCGCGCGGCCGGTGCCCACCAGCTCCTCCCGCGACCGGGCATACTGGGGCGAGATGACCCCGGTTACCGGCGCACTCGCCCAGTGCGGGTCGTCGCCGTAGCGCGCCGTCGTCAGCCCCACCCGCATGGCCGAAGTCAGGATATCGAACGCCCGGGCCGACTGCACCGGTAGTCCGAGCGGCGGAAGGTCGTGCGGCTCCAGCAACTCCAACATGTGGATGATCTCGTGCCCGGTCTGCGGCGGCGGCGCGGAGAGCACCGCCCTTCCCCGATAGTCGCCACACAGAGGGCGCTTCCACTGCGGCTGGAACGCCGCCAGGTCGGCCATGCTGGCCGGGTGCCCCCCGGCGTTCAGCTCGCGCACCAGCGTCCCGGCCACCTCTCCCTCGTAGAAACCGGAGCGCCCTTCCGTCGCCACCTTGCGCAATGTCGCCGCCAGCTCGGGCTGCCGGAACAGATCGCCCGGCTGCAACCTGCGGCCGCCGGGGTAGAAGGCGGCCATGGAGGACGGGTATCGGGCCAGCTTGGCCGAATCGCCTTCGATCATCTGCGCCAGAATCTGGTTGATCGGGTACCCCTGCTCGGCCAACCTGATCGCCGGCGCCATCACCTCTTCGCGCGACAGACGGCCGTAGCGCTCGTGGGCCGCCAGCAGGCCGGCGACCTCGCCCGGGATCGCGACTACCCGGAGGTCCGTTCGACCCCCATCTCCCGGCGCCACGGTCCTCCACGACGCCGGTCGTTGCGCCGAGTAGAAGTCGACGTAGTCGGCGCGTCCTTCCTTCTGTAGCCAGATGAGCATGGATCCGCCACCGCCCAGGCCGGACATCTGCGGCTCGCCGACACTGACAGCGAAGGCGGTCGCGACGGCAGCGTCGACGGCGTTGCCACCCTTGCGGAGTATCTCGACTCCGGCCTCGCTGGCCTGTGGATGGGCCGACGTGACCACTGCATGCGCCGCCTCCAGCCGCTTGCCCAGATCCGGCGCGAGGGTGCGACTCGCGGTCCCTGACGGCGGTGCGCAGCCGGCGGCCAGTACGAGAGTCAGCGCGAACAGCGACAGCGTACCGTGCATGGTCCTCATCGAGGTGTCTCCTGGGTTTCCATCGTCGTTTATGAGCGGCCATGGATGCCGGCCGCGCAGCAGGTCAGTCCATCGCCCTTCTGACACCCGCGTCGACGGGACCGCCGGCTTGAGAAGGCTGGCTCGAGCGACACCGAAGCGCTCTGATTCAATGCCAACGAAGGGTGATCGCCCGTATCGACTCCCAAGATGAGCGTTGGGCGCATCACTCCGCCAGCGCCATCCGGACCGATGTGGTAGAGACAGGCCGCTCCACCCATACCGCAGGGAAGAGCATCAATTCCTGTCACCGCCACCTTGTCCAGCGCTTGTCCAGCCGGATCGGTACAGGGACCTATCGATGTCAATTGATTGTCCAATATCCACCTTGGCGATTGCTGGACACGGAGCGTACCTTTCTCGCATGATCACTTCTCCGCAGCCGCTCGTCGATGAACCTCGGCACCCCATCGCCGTCGTCGTCGAGCGCACCGGACTCTCGCCGGACCTCATTCGCGCCTGGGAGCGGCGGTATGGTGCTGTCATGCCTGTTCGTGGATCGGGCGGACACAGGCTGTACACGTCTGGTGAGATCGAGCGACTGCGGCTGCTGCGCGCGGCCGTGCAGGGTGGGAGAACGATCGGCCACGTGGCAACCGCCTCCACCGATGAACTGAGGGCACTGATAGACGAGGACTCCCTGGCCCGGGAGTTACTCGTGCCCACCCCTGCCACCAGAGCGATCGATCGACAGGCGATGGATGCGGCCATGGCAGCCGCCCGGGCGTACGACATGGCCGTCCTCGAGGACACGATGCAGCGCTCCCTCGCACTGCACGGGGCCGTCGATTTCCTTGAGCTCGTCGCTGTGCCCCTGCTGCGCCTGGCGGGAGACGAGTGGCATGCCGGCAGGATGTCGCCGGCCGAGGAGCACCTTCTGTCGTCGGTGGTGCACGACGTGGTCGTGGGTGCCATGCGTGGCTTCAGGCGTCGCGATGGATCGCCCGGGATCCTGGTCACCACTCCGGTTGGAAGTCGGCACGTGATCGGCGCTGCGCTGATTGGCGCGGCTGTCGCGCTCGAGGGATGGAACGTCATCTACCTTGGAGCGGACCTGCCCGCGGAGTGCATCGTGGATGCTGTCGATGTCTCGGGAGTCGAGGTCGTCGCGCTCAGCATCGTCTATTCACCGGCCAATGCCGACCTGCCTGGCGAGTTGCAAGCCCTGCGCGCCCAGCTACCATCAGAGACCATGCTGGTGGTTGGAGGAGCGGCGACGACAGCCCTCCAGGCCCAGTTGAGAGCACTCGGCATCCGCGTTGAATCAGACATCCCGGGTCTCATCGGCCTGCTCCGCCGCAAGCGCGCGGGCGACTCGACATGCTGACCAGGCGCCGGGATACACTCCGTCACGAACGCGCGGGCAGATGAGCACAACGACCAGGCGCGACGCACGCGGACGTCGCTGGAGGGGACTCGGTGTCGGCGTCGGGATCCTCCTCCTGGCGGGCGCCATCCTCATCTGGCGCTCAATGCCGGCACGAGTGACCGGCGTGCTGCCAGAGCGACGTGAGGTTGTTCGCACGCTGGTGCTGACGGGACGCGTTCGTCCCATGGCGCGCCCGCAGGTTGGCGCGACGGCGAGCGGCAGGGTCGTGCAGCTACTCGTTCGTGAAGGTGACCGGGTGAGCGCCGGCCAGCTTCTGGCGCGGATCGACGACCGCCAGCAGACGGCGATGCTCAGCGAGTCGCGGGCAGCGCTGAGCAGTGCCGCTGCACGTGCCCGCTCGACGCTCGAACAGGCGGAGCTCGCCGCGGCGACCGCCGTTCGTGATGCCGCGCGCGCCCGGGCGTTGTTCGCCCAGGGCGCCATCAGCGAGCGGGATCTCCAGGAGGCGGAGCGCGCGGCGTCCAGCGCGGTGGCCGAACTGGACGCCGCGCGCGCGAGGTCCGGAAAGGCAGAGACGGCGCCACTGGCCGAGGTCGCCCGTGCGCGCGCCGCGGTGGCCGCCGCCGAGGCGCAGCTTGCGCTGACACGGATCACCGCCCCGGCTGCGGGAAGGGTGCTCACTCGCGCCGTGGAGACCGGCGATGCGGTGCTGCCGGGCCAACTGCTGCTGGAGCTGGAACTGGATGGCGCCACCGAATTGGTGGCCTTCGCGAGGGAGGAGAACCTGGCCGAGTTGCAGGTCGGCGCCGCCGCCAGCGCGTCGGCAGATGCATTCCCCGATCGCACATTCGAATCCCGGGTGAGCTGGTTGGCGCCGCTGATAGACCGCAGTCAGGGCACGGTGGAAGTGAGGCTGTCGGTCCCCGCCCCACCCGACTACCTGCGCGCCGACATGACGATCTCGGTCAACGTCGAAGTGGCGCGGCGCAGCGACGCCCTCGTCGTACCGCGCGAACGGGTGGGCGGTATGGAGTCGGGCGCGCCGTGGGTGATGGTGGCGACGACGGCCGAACGTGCCGAGCGGCGACCGGTAAAGGTGGGGATAGCAGGCGACCGCCACGTCGAGATCCTGGACGGGCTGGCGACCGCGGAGCGGGTCCTGCCGGCGTCGACGGAGCCAGGCAGTCGGGTGCGCGTGACGCCTGTACCTCCTGCACCCGACAGAGAGCAGGCGAGCGCGCGACCGTCCGGCGGCAACGGTTCCTGAGATGCCATTCGAACTGCTCATCGCGCTCCGCTATCTTCGCGAGGGAAGGGCACAGACCTGGCTGATACTTGTCGGCGTGGGCGTCGGAGTGGCTGTCATCATCTTTCTCTCCGGGCTCATCGGGGGCCTTCAGAAGAGCCTTGTAGCGCGCACCCTGGGCAGTCAGGCGCACGTGGTGGTGAGGCCACGCGAGGAGCTGCCGCGACTGTTGCCGACGCATGGCGGGGCGATAGTCGAATCACTCATGGAGCGACCGGCGCAACGAGTGCGTTCGATCGTGCAGTGGCAGCATCGGCTGGCCGACATCGAGCGCATTGACGGCGTGACCACCGCCGCGCCGTCCATCTCCGGCGCCGCGATGGCCGTCCGCGGCGACGGGGCGAACGCCGTCACGGTCCGCGGCATCGAGCCTGGGAGTTACGGCCGGATAGTAAACCTGGACAGCCTCATCGTGCGCGGGCGACTGGACCTGGACGGCTTCAAGGCGGTGATCGGGACGGAGCTGGCGCATGAGCTCGGGCTCGACGTCGGTAACCGCTTCCGCCTGCGTGTGGGCACCGAACAGGAAGGTGGCACCAGCGGCGTCTACACCGTGAGCGGGATCTTCGACATCGGCAACAAGGACCTCAATGCGCGCTGGGTCTTCGTCTCGCTGCGTGTGGCGCAGAGCATGTTCGGATTGGAGGGCGGTGCGTCGACGATCGAGGTGAAGGGCGAGCGCATCTACGACGCCGAGCTGATCGCGCAACAGATCAATGGGAGTACCGGGCTGGTTGCCGATAGCTGGATGAAATCGAATGCGCAGCTTCTGACCGGGTTGCGATCGCAGAATTCATCGAGCGTGATGATCCAGGTGTTCGTGATCCTGGCCGTGGCCCTGGGCATCGCCAGCGTGCTCGCCGTATCCGTGGTGCAGAAGTCGCGGGAGATCGGGATATTGCGGGCGACCGGCACCAGGCGCGCGCAGATCCTGCGCATCTTCCTCATCCAGGGCTCGATCGTGGGCCTGCTGGGGTCGGCGGTCGGGATAGTGCTCGGCGTCGGGCTGAACGTATTCTTCTCGCGCATCATTCAGAACCCCGACGGCAGTGCCACCTTTCCGGTGATGTTCGATTCCGTGCTGTACCTGCGGTCGGCGGCGCTGGCAATAGGAGTGGGACTGGTGGCGGCGATAATACCGGCTCGCCGGGCTGCACGCATGGACCCTGCGCGCATCATCCGCTCCGGCTGACAGCATGGCGCGACGATGACAGACACCCCGGCCACACTGCTCCGCCTGAGCGGCGTCACCAAGGATTACGGCAGCCGCGTGATCACGCACGTGCTGCGTGGCATCGACCTGGAGGTGACCGCCGGCGAATTCCTCGCCCTCACCGGCCCGTCAGGTTCCGGCAAGACGACGCTGCTCAACATCATCGGCCTGCTGGACCGACCGACGGCCGGCCGACTGGAGTTCCGGGGAGCCGATGTGGCGCAACTGGATGAAACGGAGACCACCGCCGCACGCGGACGTGGCATCGGCTTCGTCTTCCAGTTCCATCACCTCCTGCCAGCCTTCAGCGCGCGTGAGAATGTCATGCTCCCGCTGCTGGCCGATCGTGGGCGACGCGACCGCGAGATGCAGGAGCGGGCCGACGAACTGCTCGACGAGGTGGGGCTCGCCGATCGCGCTTCGTTCAGGGCTACCGATCTCTCCGGTGGTCAGCAGCAGCGTGTGGCACTGGCTCGCTCACTCGTCATGCGGCCACCCCTGGTGCTCGCCGACGAGCCGACCGGCAACCTGGACAGCGAGTCCGGCAACCAGGTATTCCAGATGCTGCGCGACTTCAACGAGCGCCACCGCACTGCCTTCATCATCGTCACCCACGATGACCGCCTGGCGGCGCGATGCGATCGAGTGGTGCACCTGGTGGACGGACAGGTGGAGTCGGACACGAGGCAGGGCGCGACGTAGCAGGCCGGCACTGCGACACGCTGGCGACGGAGCACCGGTTGGTGGACCGGGGAACGGACGTCGATGCACCCGACGGCAACGTGCCAGCCGTCACGCGGCAGCCCCGGACGGACGGGTGCCGCTCCGCGGCACCTTCCCTTACGTGGAGAGCTTCCGGAGCGCCGAGCCTTTGTGCATCGCGATATGATCGGTCTTGTCGCTCCTGATCTCGTACTGTGGCTCCTCCTCACTGGCATGGACCGTGTATCCCTTGAACTCGATCTCGTGAGTCACCACTCGTGTGATCCGGCCCCTCACGCGCCCAGCTTCGGAGTTCCAGCTCACATGGTCGCCAATCCTGTATCGCCGTTTGCTCATGTCTGCTCGCCTCCACTGGATGGGTTGGATTCATGCCGTCGCAATCGAGAGGCCAGAGGGAACAGTCGCGGACGCGAGCAGTGAAGCTCGACGCTCGCCAGCGGGAGATCCGGTTGAGCACGCCCTACCGGCTCGATCTCACGGTGAGCGTCCTGCGTCGGCTCTCCACCAACCTCGTGGATGTCATCGCTCCCACGGGAGAGTACTACCGCGTCCTGGATGGCCTGGCGCGCGGCGACACGACGCCGGTCGTGGCTCATGTTCGGCAATCACGCGCCGACAGGCTCGTCGTGAGGCTGGAAGGGGGCGACCATGGACGCGCGGAAACCGACCGCGCGATCGCGCTCCTGCGCCGGTCGCTCGGGGTCGACCGCGAGCTGGCGCACTTTGATCGGGCGGCAGCCGCGATTCCCTGGCTGGCACCGCTCGCCCTCCGCATGCGCGGGGTGAAGCCACCCCGCTATCAGAGCCTCTGGGAAGCCTGTGTAAACTCGATCGTCTTCCAGCAGGTGAGCCTGCTCGCCGCCAGTGCGATCATGGGGCGGTTGATCACCGCCGTCACTGAACCACTGGAGAGCGCGGGCGTCCGACTCCACCCATTCCCGACCATTCACCAGTTCCTTGCCACATCCCACGACGCGCTGCGTGCCGCCGGATTGAGCGAGAGCAAGCTCGGCACGCTGGGACGGGTCGCCGAGGCGATCGCGGAAGGGGCGCTGGATGAACGGGCCCTGGAGGAACTTCCGAGCGACGCGGCCGCTGACCGGTTGCGGGAGATCAAGGGAATCGGGCCGTGGACGGCGGCGCTGGTGCTACTGCGTGGGCTGGGTCGGCTGGACGTGTTCCCGGCGAACGACACCAGTGTCGCGCGTAACCTCGCGATGGTTTCGGGTTCTGCGGAACCGGATGTCGACGCCGCGCTGAAGGCACTCGAGCCCCAGCAGGGGATGCTCTACTATCATCTCCTTCTTGGCCGGCTGGAGAGTCGCGGAGCGCTTGGTGAACCGTCCGGCGCCAGCGTCGTGTAGCCTGGCAGGTTGTGGATCCCCTGCCCGGTCTAACGGCGGCGCCGCTTGCCGCTCGGACGCGGCGGCCGCCGGCGACGAGCGAATAGATCGATGAGCGCGGCGATGATGAACCCGACGACCACATCCAGGAGAAACTGTGGCGAGGTTATCTCCGCCTGGCTCGTCATGGTGCGGAAGAGAATCGCAACTATGATGTAACCCACCCAGATCGAGAGGAACTGCCCCCCCCGTGGCGTGATCATGCGCCGCATTCATTGCCCCCACGAATATGAGACTACCGCTGAACTCGAACGAGCGATCCGGCACGGACGATGTCGGCGTCGGCCGCCATGATGAAGATGCCGTGCGCCACACTCAGCGTCCAGCCGGAGAGCGGCCGGAGGCGACCTGGCCTGGTATTGCAACAGCGGATGCTGGTCGCCTGGACGCGCTGCAACGCGCGACATTCGGATACTTCGAGCGCATGACGAATCCGCTCAACGGCCTGGTGCGCGACAACAGCCACGACGACGCGCCGGCGAGCATCGCCGGCAGTGGCTTCGCGATGGCCTGTCAGGTTGTCGCCGTGGAACGCGGCTATACGACGAGAGGTGAGGCGGTGGAGCGCGTCCTTACTGCCCTGCGCTTTCTGTGGAGCGCCGACCAGGGTCGTGGCGCGAGAGCTACCGGACATCGCGGGTTCTTCTATCACTTTCTCGACATGGCCACCGGGGCCCGATGGCGCCGGTGCGAACTCTCCTCCATTGACACGGCGCTCCTCATGGCCGGCGTGCTCGTCTCGGCTGCATACTTTGACGGGGAGAACGCTCAGGAGCGCGAACTCCGGTTGCTCGCCGACTCCCTGTACCGACGGGTGGAGTGGGACTGGATGCTGGACAGCCAGGGCGCCGTGAGCAACGGATGGCGCCCCGAACGCGGCTTCATCCCATACGCGTACACGGGCTACAACGAGGCACTCTTCCTCTATGTCATCGCGCTGGCCTCGCCCACGCACCCCGTTCCTGCGGCCAGTTACGCGCGCTGGCTGTCCACATACCGCTGGAAGAGCATCTACGGCTACGACTTCCTGTATGCCGGTCCGCTCTTCATCCATCAGACCAGCCACGCCTGGATCGACTTCCGCGGTATCCGGGATGCGTTCATGGGTGCGCGGGGCATCGACTATTTCGAGAACAGCCGGCGGGCGACCTACATCCAGCAGGAATATGGCCGGCGCAATCCGCGCGGCTTCCGCGGCTACAGCGAACTGGCATGGGGCATCACGGCGAGCGACGGCCCGGGACCGGCCCAGCGCATGGTCGGCGGCCGGCTGCGGCGATTCTACGGCTATCGGGCGCGCGGAGTGCCGCACGGCGCCGACGACGGCACCCTCTCCCCGTGGGCGGTAGCCGCGTCCCTTCCCTTCGCTCCGGAGATCGTCGTCCCCACCCTGGCCGCCGTGGACAGCGCATTCCCGGAGGTCACAGGGGAATTCGGATACGAGTGCAGCTTCAATCCGTCGTTCGACGCGGGCGAGGCGCAGGACGACGGCGCCAGCGAGCGACGGAAGTCGGCCGCGGGATGGATCGGGACGCACTCATATGCCATAAACCAGGGGCCGGTCGTGATGATGCTGGAGAACCACCGATCGGAACTGATCTGGCGACTCACCCGCCGCTCCCCCTACTTCGTGGAGGGGCTGCGACGGGCCGGCTTCAACGGCGGGTGGCTGGAGTCACTCTGATGGCGGCCGCCGGCGCGCGTGACCGCCGCTGGCCATCGCGCAGCGACGTCAAGGTCCCTGCGGCCCTCGACGCCTGACTGGCGCCTGCGAATCGGGCCTGCGCTGGCTTCCCGTCAGCCGCGACGACGTCGACCAGCCGTCGTCAACGATCAGTCGTCGCCGCTCTACCGGCCCGTGGACGTCAGTCGTCTGGCCGTGTTCACGAGAGCCGTCAGGCGAGACAGCCCCGCCCTGCCGAGCAGGCCCAGATTATAAAGATGCAACTCGCTGGCGCCGGCCGCCAGATAGCTCGCCAGTAGCCGATCGGTCGCCTGCCCAGGCTCCCAGTCGCTGCTCAGTCGGAGATAGGCCCCCACATCGGTGGACGCAGGTGCCAGCGTCCGCAGTTCCCGGATCCTCTCCTCGCCCGCACTCACATCCCAGCAGTTGGCGACGACCGTGTTCACTCCGTCGCCCACGCGCGGCTGGAGCGTGCTGAACGAGCCCGTCGCCCACCGATCGCTGGAGCCATGGACAACTATCTGCAGTCCCTGCGCATCGGTATGACAGCTATCGACGAGGAGGGCCCGGAGTTCGCCGGCGATGCCCGTCCTCACCGTTCCCACTGCATTCGCGTCATCCTCACCCAACCAGTCCTCGATGCTCATCGGCGCGTCACTCCCCACCGCTTCGACCCCGGCGCGGATCCTTGTCGCCAGCCGATCGCCGTCCAGCCCGGCCGCGGAGTAACGTTCGCGACAGGCGGTGCAGAAACAGAGTGAGAGCATCTGTCGCTGGGTGGGGTTCCAGCCGGCCAACTGCGTCTTGTCATGATGACTGCCATGGTCCAGCCCCATCGGTCCGCAAGCCTCCAGCACGACCCCGTCCAGCGGCGTCGACGCGAGGATCTCCGTCACCAGCGTGCGACAGTATTCCCGCACGTCGTCCTGCGAGGGGCAGAGCGCATACGGGTAGAGGTCGTCGTAGGCATTGCGCACCACCAGGTCGTCGTGCTGTCCGCCAAGGGTACTGTTGTGACTGAGGACGATCCATGCGTAGACGCGGAGCCCCTGAGCGCTGAGCTGGTTCCGTGCGTCCACGAACGATCCGCTGTCGCGGTCCGACCTGGGTGGCGCCGGCACCAGTCGGTGGCCACGCCATGCCTCGGGGCGCAGTGGCGTGTAGCACGCGGCATCTCTCGCGTGGAAGATCCGGCGGGCCGGGTGGAGCGGTGTCGCCGCCCGGGTCACGTGATAGCTGGCGGCTACAGCCACCGTGTCCAGGCCCAGCGATGCCGAGCGTCCGGCTGCCTCGGGATCACCGGCGAAGTCCCAGGGATAGGTGTAAGCGACAGCACGTTTCAGCATGGTTGCATACCCTGTACTGGTGTGGGTGATGGCGGCTGGGGTCCGTCGCTCCCGGCCGCGTACTCCTCCATCGGGACCTTGTTGGCGCGCCACGCCTTCAGGACTGGCTCGACGATCCGCCAGCACTGGACAGCGGCATCACCACGGACCGTGAAGGTCGGGTCGCCGTCCAGCACTCCCTTCAGCACCTCACCGTACGCAGGCATCTCCCCGGGGCCGAAGTCGGTCCGCAAGGTGACCGGCTCGAGCTCGAGTGGATCGCCGGGCGCGCTGATGTTGAGGTCCAGCCTGAGGCAATCCGGCCCGAAGCCGATCCGCAGCCGGTCCGGCCGGTCGTAGCCGCCCAATCCCGGAGGCACCCAGGGCGGTTGCTTGAACGTTATCACGGCTTCCTTGCGCGTCTCGCCGAGTGCCTTGCCACTGCGAACCCTGATCGGAACGCCCGCCCATCGCCAGCTATCCACCGCCAGCACCACCTCGGCGTAGCTCTCGGTCATCAGTGCGGGGTCCACACCGTCCTCGTCCACGTATGACGGGATACGCTCACCATTGATCTCCCCGGCGGTATAGCGCGCCCGTCGGCTGCAGGTCACAGGATCATGATGCCAGAGCCGGATGGCGCGCAGGAGTTGTGTCTTCCGGTCGCGGAGATCCTTCTGTGACAGGGTGTACGGAGCCTCCATGGCGAGCAGCGACAGCACCTGCAGCGCGTGGCTCTGGATCATGTCGACCAGCGCGCCGGCCCGGTCGTAATACGACGCCCTTCCCTCCAGGGCCAGGCTCTCGTCGAAGATGAGCTCGACGCACTCCACATGGTCGGAATTGAGCAGCGGCTCCACGACGCGGTTGCCGAAGCGAAGACCGATCAGGTTGAGGATCGTCGAGCGACCCAGGAAGTGATCGACGCGGAAGGTGTGATCCTCCGGCACGAGCCGGGCGAGGAGCGAGTTCAGAGCCTCCGCCGAAGCCACATCGTTCCCGAACGGCTTCTCCAGCACCA
>CALCHX010000148.1 GCA_937906875.1 uncultured Gemmatimonadota bacterium
TCCAATCCCAAACACCGGATCACTGCTACACGTACTTCACTGACAGGCCACTAGTCGGCGAATCCGCCGCGCCAGAGCTGTCGTGCGAGCACGAGGTTCGCGGCGATCATGATGATCGCTGGAACTCCGACGGTTATCCGGATGAGGCTTCCGTGCACGCTGTTCACGCCGCCCAGCGGATTCGTGCTGCCAGCCCAGAAGAATACCAGCCAGATGAGGAACAGGATGAAGGCGTTGCCCATCAACGAGAGGGCGCCGAGCTTGTTGGGCGTCTTGCGAGTGGCGATGGTCATGCCGACTGGGTCTCCGGCGGTACTGTGGGCTGTGGCGATGCGCTGCACGCGCATCGGGCGGCGGATTGAGAGTATTGCAGCGAACCAGTTATCGCGCAAGGCGAGGGCCACGGGAGCAGGGCGCCCGCTCCTCGCTCTGCCTGAAGTGGCATGCGGATCAGGCCGTTTCAGCGATCGCCCAGCAACTCCACTCCCGAGCCGGTCACCCGGTGAGATATGAGAGGGAGAGGCGGCTCGGCCTCATCCGCGATGCGGATTGCTCGTGCCAGGGTTGCCCGTCCGCTGTCCACGCCCTGCCCGTCACGTGCGAGGATGGAGGCGAGCGGCTCACCTTCCTCCACCCAGTCGCCGGGGCGCGCCGTGATGACGAAGCCGACTGTCGGATCCACACGGTCGGCAATCTTCTCGCGGCCGCCGCCGAGGGCCGCGATGCCCCGCCCGATCTCGCGTGGCTCCACCTGTGCCACGAAACCACGACGCGGCGCATGATAGAGTTCGCAACGGGCTGCCTGGGGGAGCGCCGCCGGGTCGTCGACGATGCCGGGATTGCCGCCCTGCGCTTCGATCACTTCCTGGAATCGCCTGGCGGCGGCCCCCGAGGAGATCGCCCCCTCCATGGCCCGGCGAGCCGCGTCGGTCGTGGGAAAGGCGCCGCCCAGCACCAGCATCTCGGCACCCAGGGCGTAGGTGACGCGCATGAGGTCCGGTGGCCCCTCACCGCGCAGCGCCAGCACCGCCTCCTCCACCTCGATCGCGTTGCCGCAGGCCCGGCCCAGCGGACGATCCATGGCCGTGAGCAGCGCCACGACCGGGCAACCGTGGTCGGCACCCAGGCGAATCATCGTGCGCGCCAGATCGAGCCCTCGTTCCACCTCCGGCAGAAAGGCGCCCGATCCCACCTTCACGTCCAGGACCAACCCGGTAAGTCCCTCAGCCAGCTTCTTGCTCATGATGCTGGCCGCGATGAGCGGTATCGACTCGACGGTCGCCGTGGCGTCGCGAAGCGCGTAGAGCTTGCGGTCCATGGGCGCAATCTCCGCCGTCTGTCCCATGAGCACACATCGCAGCGTCTCGAGTTGGCGCGTCGCCTGCTCCAGCGACAGGTCGCTGCGGAAGCCTGGAATGGAGTCCAGCTTGTCGAGCGTTCCGCCGGTGTGCCCCAGCCCGCGTCCGGATATCATCGGCACCGCGACTCCGAGCGAGGCCACCAGCGGTGCGAGGACGAGCGACACCTTGTCACCCACTCCGCCGGTGGAATGCTTGTCCACCCGGCCCACGCCCAGGTGCTCCAGGGAGAGGCGTGCGCCACTGTTCAGCATGGCATCGGTGAGGGCCCGTGTCTCGTCACGATCCAGTCCCCGACAGAAGATGGCCATGAGGAGGGCGGCCATCTGGTAGTCGGGTACCTCGTCGGCGGAGTATGCCCGGGCCAGAGCACGCCATTCGTCGGGAGATATGCGGAGGCGATCTCGTTTGCGTTCGATCAGGCTGCGAGCGAGCATTGAGGGTTCTCTGGGGTATGGTATCTTACCGGTCGCCAGGGCGGCGGGCGACCGGCCGCGATCGACCGTACGTGAGCATGATCTCAACCTCTCGAACCTGGAGCATCTGGATGCTGAAGCGACTGGCGCTGTTGGCCACCCTGGCCATCCTGGCCTTCCCCACTGCCGAGGCACAGACGGCGACCGAGCACGTGGCTCTGGGCGACCGCGATCACGAGGCACGGAATGCGGCGGGTGCGCTGGCGCACTACGAGGCGGCGCTGGCGGTAGACCCGAATCTCTACGAGGCGCTGTGGAAGGCCTCGCGGGAAGCAGTGGACCTGGGTGAATTCCTGCCCGATGAGGGGCAGCGGAAGGCGCTGTACACCAAGGCGGAAGGTTACGGCAAACGAGCCGTGAGCGCCAATCCCGATGACGCCGAGGGACACTTCGCGCTGGCCCGTGCGCTGGGGCGGACCGCTCTGACGATGGGCAAGCGAGACCGGGTCAGGTACGCTGCCGAGGTACGAACAGAGGCACTCGCGGCGCTGGCGGCGGCGCCGGAGCATCCTGGCGCGCTACACGTGATGGGCATGTGGAACGCCGAGGTGATGCGCCTCAACAGCTTCGAGCGCTTCTTCGCCAAGAACCTGCTGGGCGGGAAGGTGTTCAACACCGCCAACTGGAACGACGCCGTGAGTTACATGGAGCGCTCGGTGGCAGCAGAGCCGGATCGCATCAGCCACCGGCTGGATCTGGGTCGCATATACGCCGACGTCGGGAGCGTGGCAAAGGCGCGGGAACAGTTCGTCTGGATAGCCAGCGCTCCGCTGCACGACTACAATGACGCCCACTACAAGGAGGAGGCGGCAAGGGCACTCGCCTCGATGAAGTGAGGGAGTGCCACCTGGGTGTCGTCATGGAAGCGCGGGCGCTCGCCTCGATGAATCGAGGGATCGCAACCGCAAGGGTATGGGCAGGCTGGCGCTGATCAGTCGCCGCGACAGCCCCTTCCGTGCTCCCTGGTGCGCGCGCGCCTCAATTCCCGCAGCGTGCGCAGGCCCTCCAGGGCGCGTTGGTCGAGGTCGCTGAGCGCGGCGGCAATGTCCCGACGGCTTCCGCGCAGCCCACGCTTCACGTCCCGACGGGCTTTTGCGCGAACCACGCGCAGCTCATCGCCCAGGCCGTCCCACGTGTCCGCTGCACGACCACCGGCCCGCCGGCCGGCGTCGACGATCTTCCGTCTGGTGCGTGAGCCACTCTGCGGCGCGGTGAGCAGCGCCACTCCGGCGCCCAGGAGGGCCCCGAGGGCGAGACCGCTGCCGAAAACGGAGGCACGCGCCCAGTCCACGTCCAGTTCCAGCGACCGGCGGTAGGGGCGTCCGCGCGGGCGGCGCGGCGCCTCTTCCAGATATGTGCCACCGTCATGAGCGACAGAACCATCCTGCCTGGGCCCGTCGCGCTGATCGGCCAGGGCTGGTCGATCGGCCGTCAACCTCCGCGCCGCTCGGCGGGCGGAATCGCGCCAGCCGCCGACCCGGTCCAGCATCGATTCGCCGTGGCTGCCGGGTGGATCTGCCGCCTGTCGACCGCCGGTCATATCGGCCAGGCCCGCCGCGCGCCTGCTGTCATCGGCGGGACGATCGTGCCTTGTCTGCGCATCGCTGGCCCGATGCCCGGAATCCTTGCGGCTGCCCGTGGCACCGCCCTTGTCGCCGCCAGCCGATCCATGTCCGTCTACCGTTTCTGGCATGATGACTCGCTCCCTTGTCTACGGGTTCGTTTCGTGGTAAGGAACTTGCTGGGTGACGCTCGCAAGCGCGTGCCACCCAATGTTGATGGGACCGACACTCTGGTTCCATGGCCTCGCGGTCCATGTATCGGTCCCTGCCTGGCTCAGTAACGCGCGAACTGCGTGCCAGCATCCCCGATCACTGTCTTCCCCTGCCCGGCGGTGACCGCTCGAGTCGTCCGCCGCCACCATTGCGTGACTCACGCTTAGGATCAGAATGAGCGCTGCTAACGGCAAGACGGTCCTGCTCGTCGAAGACAATGAGGACAACCGCATCGTCTATTCCACGATTCTGCGGCACTTCGGCTACACAGTGATCGAGGCGTTGAACGGCGAGGAAGGAATCGCCCGGGCCCGCGCCGAATTGCCGGACCTGATACTGATGGACATCTCCATCCCGATCATAGACGGCTGGGAAGCGACCCAGGTGCTGAAGCACGATCCGGCCACCAGTGCGATCCCCATCATCGCCCTCACCGCCCATGCACTCGCGTCCGACCGCGAGAAGGCGATGGAGGTGGGCTGCGACGGCTATCTCGCGAAACCGTGTGAGCCCCGGGCAGTCGTGGCCGAGGTGCAACGATTTCTCGGGAAGAAGAATGTCCCCTGATCGCGGCGCCCGCATCCTGATAGTTGATGACCATCAGGACAATGTGGAGTTGCTCCAGGCTCGCCTGGAAGCGCGCGGATATGAGATAGATACCGCGACCGATGGGCAGGAGGCGCTGGATCGGGTCGCGGCGATGCCACCCGACCTCATCCTCCTCGACGTCATGATGCCGATCATAGACGGAATCGAGGTGGCGCGGCGCCTGAAGTCGGATCCGAGCCTCCCGTTCATCCCGATCATCATGCAGACCGCGCTCGATGCCACCGAATCCAAGGTGGAGGGATTGGACGCCGGGGCCGACGACTACATCACGAAGCCCATCAATTTTGCCGAGTTGGAGGCGCGGGTGAATTCTCTGCTGCGCATCAAGGCATTGCAGCAGGATCTGGCCCAGCGCGAGCGACAGTTGGCGGACATGAACGACCGCCTGAGGCAGATGTCGCAGACGGACTCCCTGACCGGCCTCGACAACCGGCGCTACATCGAGGAGCGACTGCTGGAGATGTTTGGCCACGCGACCCGCTTCAACGAGCCGCTGGCCTGCATGATGTGTGACCTGGACCATTTCAAGTCGGTCAACGACAGCTATGGCCATCAGGCTGGTGATGCCGTGCTCCGCCAACTGGCCGACATCCTGAGGGGCGAGGCGCGAGAGATCGATCGCATCGGACGCTACGGCGGGGAGGAGTTCATCTTTCTCCTGCCGGGTACCAGCGCAGAGGCGGCCATGGTCTTTGCCGAGCGCGTCAGGAAGGCAGTGGACGCCATGGAATTCACCTTTCCGGGCGGAGCGGTGCGACGCGCCATGAGTTGTGGTGTGGCCGCCTGGCCGCATCCTGGAATCGCCAGTTCCGACGCCCTCGTCAAGGCCGCCGACGACGCCCTCTATGTAGCCAAGGAGACGGGCCGGAATCGCGTCGTCCGCCATGACGGAGAGGAGTTCAGGGCACACCGCAGGTAAACGAACATGGCGGTACATCGCCGGCGGTGCGATCTTGGTGCTGACCGGTGACCCAGGCAGTACCTGGCTACCCGCCGACCCTACCGCCGCTCCCACCCGCATGCCAGCTTCCCAGCCAGATCCGGCCGAGCGCGCCGCAGAGCTTCGCGAGATCCTCGACCGTGCCTCGCACGAGTATTACGTACTCGATCGTCCGACGATGTCGGACCAGGAGTACGACCAGCGCTTCCGCGAGTTGCAGCAGTTGGAAGCGGAGTATCCCGAGCTCGCGACCGCCGATTCGCCCACCAGGCGCGTTGGCGCGGCCGCCGCGAGCGCGCTCGCCAAGCACGTCCATCTCGCCCCGATGCTGTCACTGGGCAATGCATTCGACGACGACGAGCTGCGGGAGTGGGAGGAGCGCCTGGTGCGCATTGGTGGCGACGACGTGCGACGTTCAGGTTACACGGCCGAACTCAAGATAGACGGGGCTGCCGTAGCACTCACTTTCGTCGACGGCGTCTTCACCATTGGCGCCACCCGCGGCAACGGCACGGTCGGCGAGGAAGTGACCGCCAATCTCAGGACGGTTCGCGATATCCCGCTGCGACTGCGAGGGGAGGATCACCCGCCGCGGCTGGAGATTCGCGGCGAGGTATACATGCCGTTCGACGGTTTCGAGCGGCTGAACGAGGACCGGGCTCGCGCTGGCCAACCAGTATTCGCCAACCCGCGAAACGCTGCCGCTGGCGCGCTGCGACAGCTCGATCCGGCAGTCACGGCGGCCCGCCCACTCCGTTTCTTTGCCTACGCCGTGGCCGTTCCCGAGGGTGCTCCCCCGCCCGCCCGCACCCAGTGGGAGACGCTGGAACTCCTGGACGGATGGGGCTTGCAGGTGGCTCCTCACCGGCGGCGCTGCCAGTCGCTGGATGAGGTGATAAGCTGGGCCAGCGAGGTGGAGCACCGGGTGCGCGGAGTACTCAACTTCGCCATCGATGGAGGGGTGGCCAAGGTGGACCAGCTATCGGTCCAGGATGACCTGGGAGTGGTTGGCGGACGGGAGCCTCGCTGGGCGATCGCTCGCAAGTTCGCGCCAGATATCGCTGTCACCCGCCTGCTCGACATCGGTGTGAACGTGGGCCGCACCGGCTCGCTGAATCCGTTCGCCGTTCTCGAGCCGGTGGAGATCGGAGGGGCCACCGTCCGGCTGGCGACGCTCCACAACGAGGCGCTCATCCAGCAGAAGGACCTGCGCGTGGGTGACTGGGTGCAGGTCAAGCGCGCCGGCGAGGTCATTCCGCAGGTGATCGCGCCGCTGCCCGAGCGCCGGCCCGGGAGCAGCAGCGGAGAAGAGCTGCTGGAGCCGTGGAGGATGCCCGATCACTGCCCCGTCTGCGGGACGGCCGTGCGGCGCGACGACGAGGAGGCCGCCGTCTACTGCCCCAACGTCGCCTGCCCCGGTCGACGGTTGGAGGGGCTGGTACACTTCGCCTCCCGCGACGCGCTCGACATCCGGGGTCTCTCCCATGCTCGACTGCAACAACTGCTGGACAGCGGACTGGTGACGACGGCCGCCGACCTGTTCGAGCTCGAGCCCTCCCAGCTCGTGGAACTGGAGCGCATGGGCGAGAAGAGTGCCCGGAACCTGGTCGAGGCGATCGATGCCTCGCGGGCACAGCCGCTGTCACGGCTCATCTTTGGGCTGGGCATCCGCCATGTTGGCGCTGCGGCGGCGCAACTGCTGGCCCGGGAGTTCGGTACGCTGGGCGCCCTGCGCAGCCTGGCCACGGTCGGCGAGGACGTTGAGGAGGGAGCGGACGCCAGCGAGGACGCGATCGCGGACGGCGCGACAGGCAGCACCTCGCCCCGGGCCGCGGCCATCGAACGTATCCAGGCCATACGCGGGCTGGGTGAGGTGATCGCGCGCTCTGTCGTGGACTACTTCAGCGACCCGTCCTCCAGGCCGTTCCTCGATTCTCTCGAACGAAATGGAGTGGCGCTCGTCGAACCCCGGCAGGCGGAGGGGAGCAATCTGCTACGCGGGTCCACGGTGGTGATCACCGGCACACTTCCGCGAATGTCCCGGGCCGAGGCGACCGAGGCCATTGAATCTGCCGGCGGGCGTGTTACCAGTTCGGTCTCCCGCGCCACTACCTTCGTCGTGGCTGGAGCAGACGCCGGGAGCAAGCTGGCACGGGCGACGGAGCTCGGCGTCCGGGTCATCGACGAGGACGAGTTGGACCGGATACTCGAGGGCAGGACAGACACATCCGCCCCGATCAACGGTTGATCCCCCACCCACCCAGTCGCAGCCGGCATCCAGCCGCCACAAACAATGTCTAACAGGACCTCGCTCAATGCCCGCAGCCGGAATCACAATCGCCCCTGAGTCGTTGCTCAACCTGACCGGCGCCCTGGTAACCGCGTTGGGGGCGGAAGGGGTCGCTCACGTGCGCGACGCGGGCTTTGCCACCGGCCAATCGCTGGCTGCCCGGCTACGGGCGAGTCAGGCCGAGCGCGGCGCACCGCCGCCGGAAGCTCTCACCCTGGCGGCCTTCAATGCTGTCACGTCGACGCTGCTCCAGCATACTGGCTGGGGGGCGTTGAGCATCGATGCCTCGCGAAGTGCCGTGACGGTGCTGGAGGCAAGCGGCTGGTCCGAGACGGCGGCGAGGTCCGGACCAGGGACGCCCGCTCCCGCAACTCATTTCACCACCGGACTGCTGGCCGGCTTCTTCGGCTCACTGGCCGGGGAGCCTCTGGCAGTGCTGGAGGTGGAGCCCGCCGAACCACTCTCCGACCGAGCCCGCTTCCTGATGGGGAGCGTGGAGACGGTGGATCAACTGTTCGCTCAGCTCGAGCGCGGCGCCCCACTGAGCACCGTCCTGGCAATGGACTGAGGGTGCGTGAGCGCGCCTCGTCGGGCCCCGCTGGAGGCGGGTCAGCGCTCGTCGCTGCTGCGGAGAGCGCTGCTGTAGAGCGGATTGGGAACCAGTTGGTCGCCGAGCAATACTTCGCGATCCCACGGCAGAACGATCATGGATTCCGTCGCCAGGGCGTGGAAGTCGGCCTCGTAAGGCCCGGTACGGAAGACGACGGCTGTCCGCACCTCCTCGGCGCCGCCATTGACCAGCGACGCGATGGCCAGGCGCATCGTGTCACCGGACTCGCACGTCCCGTCCACGAGCAGGATTCGCCGATCGCGGATGCCAAGCGGAACCGCTCCGAGGACGGCCGGCGTGTCGCGCTCGGAATCGCTGCGGTAGCGCCGGCTGATGAGGATGGAGTGGAACTCCCGATCCAGGATGGCGGCAATGACCGCGCCCGGGATGGCGCCGGCGTTGGCGATGCCGACGACTATTTCCGGGTTGAACTCGCGCGCGACCTTCAGCGCGAGGGCACGAGCCAACTCGCCGAACATTGGCCACTCAACTTCGAGCACGCCCTGTGAGGCGGCGGCGTTCTGACGGGAGGACATGGGGACTCGGCTGGACGATGACGGGCACGCGACGCTCCCGATGGAGCACCTCCGGCAAGCTAACCGGCAACACGGGCGGGCGGCAGTCGTGACGGCGTCCCGCACTGGTTTCCCGTCGCAACTTCAGCCCTGGCACGGTTGCCGCCATGCATGTCGCGCAATAGCTTGTGTCGTCCAGCGCTGACGGCACGAACACGGTGTCAAACCTCGTAATGACCGGTTCGGAATGCACTCCGCGTGGGCTTGCGGCCTACACGTCGCCGCTCCATAGCCGCCTCGTTGCCGTGTCGTGCCGCGCGACGGCATCCGACCTGGCCGCCTCCCGACACCCCTCGCAACTGACGACGCATGTCCTGGTGGAGCCGCCTTTCAGGCGGCAGGTCCGATAAGCATCTGAAGGCACAACGCGTGGACTACCTGGGCGAGGCGCTCGCGCTGGAGCGTCAGGGAGACTATGCGGCTGCGCTGACCTCGTATCGTCTTGCCCTGCGCGACAACCCGAACGACCATCGTGTGCTGCAGAACATGGCCATTGCTTACTCGCGCACCGGCCAGTTGGATCTCGCCGTCCGCTGCTACCGTCGAGCGCTGGAGGCGGAGCCGACGCTCTCGGGCGCGCACTATGGACTGGCCTATCTCCTCCTCAAGCGCGACGAGCGCGAGGCCGCGGCCAGGCACCTGGAGGCATTCCTCGCCGCCCCGCCGCAGAGCGCGGAAGCTGAGCGCTGGGTGCGCCATGCCAGACTGACACTCAGCCAGTTGCGCGGGGAGGAGCCCATGCCCGGCAACGACGTCGAGAATCCGTTGGAGCAATCGGACGCTACCGGTGGCCATGACAGCTGACCCGGGGCCGGGACACGTCCTGGCCATAGTCAGCCAGAAGGGTGGCGTCGGCAAGACCACCACGGCCGTCAACCTCGCTGCGGCCTTCGCCAGGCGTGGCCTGAAGACCCTCCTCGTCGACGTCGATCCGCAGGGATCGGTGCGCTACGGCGTCGGGCTTCGACCGGGCCACCCGACACATGGACTGTTCGACTACCTGAGCGGTGAGCGCGGGTTGCGCGAGGTAATCCTGCCCACTGCTCTGCCATGGCTGCGCGTGATGCTGGTTGGTACGGTAAGTGACCAGGCCGACCATGGGTTCTACCAGCAACTCATCTCCGAGACCACGCTCCTGAGTGACCTGTTGCAGACGGCGCGCGAGCGATGCCATGTGGTGATCGTGGATCCCCCACCGGGGCTGGGCCCGATAGCGCGGCGCGTGCTGGAATCCAGCCAGCACGTCATAGTCCCGCTGCAGTGCGAGCCGCTGGCGCTCCAGACGACGCCCCAGATCCTGCGTGGCATCCAGGATGTCGTGACCACCAACGAGGCGCTGACGCTGGACGGCATACTCCTCACCATGTACGATCGCGGCAGTCCGGCCAGCGAACGGGTGGCGGCGGCGGTGCGTGCCCACCTCCCACCCAACCTCGTCTTCGACATCGCCGTTCCACGCTCGCCGGCCGCCGCCGATGCCTTCTCCGCCGGGCAGCCGGTCGTGCTGCGAGACCCGGCAGATCCGGCCGCGCAGGCCTACGTCAACCTGGCCACCCTGCTCGCCGAGCGCTTCAGATGATCGCCGACGGTCGGCGGCAGCGTCGGCGCACGCTCCGGCGCGCCATTCCACTGGCACTGCTGGCCGGCGGAGCGCTCGCGGCGGCCTGTACCGACATTCCGACCAGCCCCGACGAGCCCTTCTCGATCGAGTTCCGCGGCCTTCCCTTCCCGGCCGTCGTGCTCGGCGATACCCTGCGTGACGCCAGCGGTACCGCCGCCCGGCTCACCGCCACGGTCTACAACGTGAACGGCACGCCCATCAGCGACCCGCCGCTGGCGTTCATCGTACCGGGCAGGGGCGCAACCGTGCTCGACGGAGGGTACCTGCGCGGCGACTCGATCACGCAACGCGGCGTGGCGGTCTACGCCCGCGTGAACGGACTTCAGAGCCTTCCCGAGACTGTCCACGTGGTACCGGGCGTGCCGGACACTCTCATCCGCGTCGCCGACGCGACACTGGAACTGATCCACGACCCACTGCCGCAGCCGGACACCTCCGCTGCCCTGCGGGTCCGGGTCGCACGCGCCGATACGGCGAGCGCCGACGGCCTGACCGGCCTGGAGCACTGGCCCGTGTACTTCACACTCGTTGCCCACGGTGATACGATAGCACCACGGGACACCTCACTCGTCTGGCTGGTCCAGGCATCATCGCTGACGCCGGCAACCGCCGACACGACCGATGCAACCGGTAACGTCGCTGTCCGGGTGCGGGCCAACGGCTTCGCCCCTGATATTGACGGGCTCGACTCCGTGGTAGTATACGTCAGCACGCCGCGGCTGAACGCTGTGCCGCTCACCACGCGTTTCACGATTCGCCTCCGCGCCCGCTCCTGATCCATCCGGCGCGGCATCCGATATCCGGAGGGACGTATGTTCAGTGACGCCTGGCCGTCACACAGCCCGTCGCCCGACGCGCCACGGCCGCCAGCCGAACAGGTAGGCAGATTCGTCGCCGAGGCACGCGGAGGACCACGGCCGGAGCCTGGCACCCTCAACAGGCTCTTCTTCGACGCAGTCGACCGTTTCGACAAGCCGGACGCGCTGCAGGTGAAGGTGGACGGCATCTACCAGCCCATCTCCCACCGCAGAGTCGCCGAGCGCGTCAGACGCGTCGCCCTCGGCCTCTCCGAACTGGGTATCTCCGCCAGATCCAGCGTCGCCATCCTGTCGGAGAACCGTCCCGAATGGGCGATAGCCGACTATGGCTGCCTGACTGCCGGAATCACCGACGTTCCGATCTACGCAACCCTCCCGGCCGAGCAGATAACCTTCCTGCTCGTGGACAGCGGCGTTCGCGCGATCTTCGTATCGACCGCCGACCAGGCTGCCAAGATCGCCCAGGTACGCGATCAAGTACCGGCGCTCGAGTTCGTCATCGACTTCGATGAGCCGGCGGCGGACGGTGTGGACATGACACTGGGAGAGTTGGAAGCCCGCGGCGAGGCGGTCGAGACTCCTGCCCGTATCGCCGCCTATCGCGAGGCCGCGCTGCTGGTCAAGCCAGATGACCTGGCGACGATCATCTACACCTCCGGTACCACTGGCAAGCCGAAGGGGGTCATGCTGACGCATGACAACTTTCACTCCAACGTCAGTGCCGCCACAAAGGCCGTGCCCTTCGAGGGTCGGGATACGTCGCTCAGCTTCCTCCCATTGTCGCACGTGCTGGAGCGGATGGCAGGGCACTACCTGATGTGGTGCACCGGCACCTCGATCGCCTACGCCGAGTCGATCGATACGGTGCCCGACGACCTGGTACTGGTGCGGCCTTCACTCGCCATCTCGGTGCCGCGGCTGTACGAGAAGATCTATGCGCGGGTCCTGGAGAACGCACGGTCGGGCGGCGCGGTCAAGTATGCCATCTTTCGCTGGGCTCGCGGCGTGGGTGAGCGCTGGGCAGACGAGAAGCTGGCTGGCCGTGAACCGGGCGGCACCCTGGCCCTGCAGTATCGCGTGGCCGACCGCCTGGTCTTCTCCAAGTTGCGCGAGCGGACCGGCGGCAGGTTGCGTTACTTCGTCTCGGGCGGGGCACCTCTGTCGCCGGAGATCAACAAGTTCTTCTTTGCCGCCGGACTCGTGATCCTCGAGGGCTACGGACTGACGGAAACGTCGCCGGTCATCGCTGTGAACACACCCGAGGCCTTCCGGATCGGTACGGTCGGCCGGCCGCTGAACGGCGTCGAGGTACGCATAGCCGCCGACGGTGAGATCCTGACCCGGGGACCGCACGTCATGCGCGGTTACTATGAGCAACCCGAGGCGACCGCCGCGACGATCGACAGCGACGGCTGGCTGCACACCGGAGATATCGGTGAGTTGCACGACGGCTTCCTCAGCATCACCGACCGCAAGAAGGACATCATCGTCACTTCCGGCGGCAAGAACATCGCGCCCCAGCCGATCGAGACACAGGTGAAGACGAACAAGTTCGTCAGCGAAGCGGTGATGATCGGCGACCGGAGGCGTTTCCCTGCATTGCTGGTGGTGCCCGACTTCGATCAGCTCGAGAAGTGGGCGCGTTACAAGCAGCTCACCTGGAGGGATCGCCAGTCACTCGTCGCTCTCCCCGCCGTCCAGGCCAAGATGGAGCGGGAGGTCGAGTCCACGCTTACCGGCCTGGCGCACTTCGAGTTGCCGAAGAAGATCGCGTTGCTCGCCGAGGACTTCTCGCTGGAACGCGGCGAACTCACGCCGACGCTGAAGGTGAAGCGTCGCGTGGTGGACAGGGTACACAAGGATCTCATCGATTCTCTCTACATGGAGCCGGCAGGCACGCAGCCGTGACCGTGGTGGTACGGGCGTTCCAGACGACGGACCGAGCCCCGCCGGCCAGGCTCAGGCGCCGCGGGAGGCACGGGTGAGCGAGACAGGCGGGCCGGTCGGGCTCGCCCTGCGCTCGGCCACCCACAGCTCATCATCACGACCGAGTTCGGTGTAGCCGACCGGCAAGGCCGCGTTGGCGGGAGCGACCAGCCGACCGCCGGTGCGGACGGCCCGTGCGGCTCCATCCAGCAGGCCACGGCGTACCGACTCGGCGTCCAGCGCGGCGCCATGCAGCTTGCCCGCTGCCAGCGGCAGGGTTCCGCTCGCCCTGATGAACGAGACCTCGGCGCGGTCGGGTTTCTCGACCGCGTCATGGTTCACTACGAGGTAGATGGCCGGAGAGATCCGGGCCAGGGCGGCTCCGTGAACTCCCCAGCTCCCGGCCAGCATCACCGGCTGGCGGACGTCCTCCAAGCCCAGAAGTGCGGCCAGTCTGAGCGGGGCATCCTCGTGGCCGATCCACGCCGGCGGGGCGTGATCCAGTGTCCCGCCGCTCCCCGGATCGATCGTGCCGCGAGCGGGCTGGTCATCCCCGGTATCCGCCGCGACGAAATTGGCCTCACCATTCACCACCGGGTAGGCTGCACTGCAGACAGGGCATCCGAGTTCCCCATTCACGACATGGCGACCGGACATCAGGTCGGCACGGAGTACCAGCCAACTGTCTTCGTGGGGTCGTGTGCACCGCAGGATGTCCGCCAGTTCGATGAACATGGTTGTGGGCTAGGCGCGGCCGAGACGGAGCTCATCCACGTTCACCTCCGGGGGGCGGGAAGCGACCCAGAGCACGGCATCGGCGACCGCGTCCGCGGCCAGCATCGCCGAGCGTGGCGTGAACCCCGGCCGGGACTCGGGATCGAGCGCATCCCAGAGCGGTGTGTCGACGGCGGACGGGCTGATGAGCGAGGCACGAACGCCGCTACCCCGTGTCTCGGCGCGCAGCACCTCGTGCAGCGCGCGCGCGCCGAACTTGCTGGCCGAGTATGCCCCGTTCTCGGGAAAGATGGCACGATCGGAGATCGACCCGATCGTGACAAGATGACCCATCGCGCGTTCGAGCATCCCAGGCAGGAAGGCGCGAATGAGCAGGAACGGTGCGACGAGGTTGGTGTCGACCGCGCGACGAAACGACGACGCGGCGGTGTCCTGCAGGAGCGCCAGCTCGAAGAGACCCGCGTTGTTGACAACGATGTCCGGGCCATCGGGCCATTTCTCCCCGATCGCCCCGGTCAACGCATCCACCGCCGCGGCGTCGGCAATGTCGCAGGTGAAGATGGACGCCGAACCGCCGACCACCCGCGCAGCATCGCGCAGAGCGTCGATCTGTCGCGCGACCATCGCGATTTCGGCACCATGGGCTGCGAGCAGGCGCGCAGTAGCGAAGCCGATACCCCGCGACGCGCCCGTGACCAGCACCCGCCGCCCGGCCAGCATGGCGGAGGACGATGGGCCAGATACCGCACCGCCCGACACCGGCCGGTCAGCCACGAACCAGACGGAGGAATTCGTCACGAGTCCGGGCATCCTCGCGAAAGACACCGCGTACCGCGCTCGTGATGGTCTTCGAGTTCTGCTTCTCCACACCGCGCATCATCATGCACAGGTGTTCGCACTCCAGCACCACGCCCACTCCGGCCGGCGTCAGAACCCGCTCCAGTGCGCCAGCTATCTCCTCCGTCAGGCGCTCCTGCACCTGAAGCCGACGAGCGTACACGTCCACCACCCTCGCCAGCTTGCTCAACCCGACGATCCGTCCATCGGGGATGTAGGCTATGTGCGCCTTGCCAAAGAAGGGCAACATGTGGTGCTCGCAGAGCGAGTAGAGTTCGATGTCACGCACCATCACCATGGACGCGTGGTGATCCTCGAAGAGTGCGTCACCGATGACATCCTCAGCCGTCTGGCCGTAGCCGCGGGTGAGCCATGTCAGGCTGCTGGCAACCCGGTGCGGAGTCTGGAGCAGACCCTGTCTTGTCGGATCCTCACCGATGAGCTCCAGTTGCCGGCGGACCACCGCCTCGAACTCCTCCAGTCCGTTGCCGATATCGCTCTCTCGCCGGACTTCGAGGCCGCCGTCCAGCTCATCCGGGAGCACTCCGGCCGTTGTGCCTGTCGTCATCTCATCACTCTCCCTCATACTCGGCGAAGTTGTTCTCCGTTTCCCAGAGGCGCAGTCTCACCAGGCGCGCCGGGGCCACATGTGGAGCGATACGTTTCCAGATACCCACGATGATGTTCTCGGTGGTCGGGATCACACCCTTCATGAACGCCACCTCGACGTTCATGTTCCGGTGGTCCACCTCCTGGATCACTTCCGTCTCGACGAGCCGCTTGAGCGCGCCGAGGTCCATCACGTAGCCGGTACGCTCGGAGATCTCGCCCTTTACGGAGACCTCGAGGACGTAGTTGTGGCCGTGCCAGTTCGGGTTGTTGCACTTGCCGAAGAGGGCCTGGTTCTCGGCTTCGGAGAGCGAGGGGTTGTGAACCCGATGGGCAGCGTTGAAGGTCAGCCGCCGGGTGACCGTTACAGTGGGCATGGTTCGGTGCCTCGAGACGTACGCCTTGAGAGAGTCATGGCGCTGGTCTAGCTTCCCAGCGGGCGCAACCGCGCCGCGGCAAGCCGTTGAAGGGCGCCCGACCGTTGGGGCTGAAGCCAGGGCGGTCCGCGGCGCCTGAACGTCGAGAGGCCCCGTACGGACGAGGCCTCTCGACGACGTGGAACGAGCATGTTGCTGGAGATAATCCGGCTCGACAGATGAGCCTCCACGCTCCGACTGCGTGGAAATATAGATCTCGCCACTGAAGGGTCAATCATGGATCTCGGTATCGTGGGCGCATTGCTCCTCCTCGTAGGCTGGGCGGTGGCCACACTGGCATTGGGTGCGCCCGGTTGGAGCAACGCGCTCCTTACCGCCGGCGTCTTCCTGCTGATATGGCGGATAGTGGTGCGCGGTACTCCACCGCTGCCTCCGAAGCCGCTCGCCCGGGATGCCGCTCGCCGCCAGTCGGGCACCCGGAAGTCACGCTGACGACAACGGTTCGACGACCGGAATTCGACCTCGGTACGTGGCAGTGACGAACGCGTCACCCGCGCCCTTTCTCGCCACAACCTGGTAGCAGCGGCCGTACCCACGGCCAGTTGTGCGACCTCACGGCATTCCACCTTTCCTGACGCCATCCGTGATCTCTTACAGCATCTACAAGCTCATCCATCTGTTCGGCCTCCTCCTCGCCTTTTCCGCCCTTGGCGGCATGGCAGTCCATGCGGCGAGCGGCGGCACCGCCAGGGCCAGCGGAGTTCGTGGCACGGTTCTCACCATGCATGGGACGGGAGTCTTCCTGCTCATCCTGGGCGGCTTCGGAATGCTGGCTCGTCTGGGCGTGGTCCATGGCGGCCTGCCGGGTTGGATTCTGGCCAAACTTGGTATCTGGACCGTGATCGCGGTGCTGGCCGCCCTACCTTATCGCCAGCCCGCGCTGGCCAGGTGGACGCTGATCGCCCTTCCCTTCCTGGGTGGCCTTGCGGCGTACCTGGCGGTCTACAAGCCCATCTGAAGGCTGGAGCCGCCGACGGACCCGCCGACGGGACGTGGGTTCCCGCTTTCGCGGGAATTACGCGGAGGGGCACATGGGTTCCCGCTTGCGCGGGAATTATGCGGAGGGGCACATGGGTTCCCGCTTGCGCGGGAATGACGGGGAGGGGCACAGGGGTTCCCGCTTGCGCGGGAATGACGGGGGAGGGCCACAGGGGGTTCCCGCTTGCGCGGGAATGACGGGGGATGGGGGCACATACCAGAAGGGCCTCCGCGTTGGCGGAGGCCCCTATGCGGTCCGGGTGGCTGGACGCATTCAGAGTGGTGGGTTGTTTCGCTGTGCAGCCTCGCGGCGGCGAACACGATCGCCAGCCCAGAAGGATCCGACCCCGGCAAGGGTGATGACCGCGAGCGCGATCAGGATGGCGGTGCTGCTCCCGCTGCCTACTGCGGCGCTGGAGAGTCCATTGTCGGCCGCGGGCGCCGCTGCGCCTCCGGTCTGTACCAGCGCCGACATCAAAAAAGTGCTCAACGTGACCATTCGCTCTCCTGGATCGAGGAGTGTCTACGAACCACCCATCACGGGTGCGGATGGGGGCCGGCGGTGCGGCAGGCGCGATGGGCACGACAGTGCGTTCAGGAACCCGGTGCGGCCTGCGGACGTGCACGTCAAGACTTCACTCGTCACTGGTGCCAGGGCACCAGCGAGGGAATCCCGGAAGTAGCCCCCGCGGAAGCGTTCTCGCGCGCCAATCCGTGCGACGGAGGCGACTGCGGGCGTTCGCGGGTTCAAGGCGGGAGTCCGGCCGATCCACCGGGGCCACCCACCTTACACTACTAATACAACATGAGGCTGGTTAGCGCAAGCAGATTTGACGTGCGCCTATATCTCCCAGTTCGACAGCACCACGCCCCCACCCTCCAGTGGTGGTTCCGACCGTCCCCTGAAGGTCATCCGCAGATCGGTCCATCGCACCCGTCCACCGAGTTCCAGCAGACGGCGATAGAGCTGCCCGAACTCGCCCTGTACGCGCACCGCGACGTTGCGCGTGCCGCTACGCCGTGATTGATCCGCGAGCTGACCCGCCATCCGGTCGATGTCCGCGTAGTCGGCCAGAACGAGCTTGAGCACGCGCAGTTCGTCCCGTACGCGACCCTCCACCAGCGGAGCCGTATGGTACAGGGCAAAGCCGCGCAATTTCCCGCCCCGCACGAGCAGGGATGTGTCGCCGAGCGCCAGGCGGTCGGTCAGCTCGATCTCGCGAGTGAAGTCATATCCAGGGCGAAGGGACTGGGTGAGTTCCCGACAGCGTCGCAGCCAATCCATCTTCTCCGAATCGTGGAGACGACCCAGGAGCATGCCGGGCGAGTCGTGGTTCGCCGCGGGAAGGGTCAGGGTGATCGTCAGGCGATCCGGGTCGAAACCCAGGTTGGAGTAGAAACCGATGTTGTCCATCGTGCGGGGCATCGTCTCCAGGCCGATGACCTGCGCTCCTGAACGCTCCAGCCAGTTCACCCCTGCCATCACCACCCGCTTGCCAAGCCCGCTGTCCTGGGCATCCGGGCGCACTGCCAGGGGCCCCATCCATCCTTCTATTCCGGAGAGGTGCGCGATGTTGAATGCGACGATCTGGTGGCGTTCGTCGCGCCAGAGCATGGCACCCTCCCCCGCTCCATCGATCGCGTAGCGCCAGATAGCCGGGTTGAGGAAGGGCACACGGACGCCGGCCATCCCGTCGCTGCGGTACCGTTGGGTGAAGGCGTCACTGAATACCTGGTTCAGTGCGGCAAGGTCGGTCGGCATGATCCGGAAAGGACCGGTCACGACCGCATCCGCTCGCGCCCTGGAAGAGTGCGCCATCAGTCGCCGGCCGCCGCATCGGCGTAGTCGGTGTCCAGGAATCCGACGACGCCGCCGTCGCTTTCCGGGCGGTCAGACTGCCGCACTCTCGACGTACCGCTCTCCTCGTCGTAACGAACCTCGACGATCTGGTCCATCCCCTCACGCACGTTGTCGATGTGCGTGATGAGGATCACCTGCTCGAAACGATCCTCCAGCCGCCGCAGGAGACCCACGACGTTGTCGCGGCGGGTCTCGTCGAGCGATCCGAAAATCTCGTCCAGGATGAGGAGGGAGAACGCCTGCCCGGCCCGCTCGGCGATCATCTGCGAGATTGCCAGGCGCAGCACGAGGTTGGCGATATCCTCCTCGCCACCAGAGATGACCGGCTTGGGAAGCCCATCCTCGAGGACGATGATGTTGTACTGGTCGTCCAGCTCGAGCTCCGAGTAGCGGCTGTCGGTAAGCTCGGAGAGGAAGGAGCTCGCCAGTGACGAGAGTTCGGGACGGAGCTGGAAGTTGAGATCTGTCCGGAGGTCGGTATAGGCACGGTCCAGCTCGTCATGCAGACGCTTGTCGCGTTGCAGCGTGTCCAGCGTAGCCTGGAGCCGCAGGACTTCAGCTCGTGCGCGCTCCGCTCCCTCCAGCGATGCGCGCGCTCCCTGCGCTTCGCCCTCGGCGCTCACGGCCTCCAGCTCGGCGGCGCGAGCGGCCTTCACCGCCTGGTCGAAGCTGTCTCGCAGCGGTTGATAGCGTTCCTCGGAGAAGTCGAGTGCATCGCGACGGGCAGCTATGGCGACCAGCCTGTCTCGCTGCTCGGCCAGTTGTCGGTCGACGCGGAGCCGTTCCTCGCGCAGCGATGGCTCACGCTCCATCTGCGCAGCCAGCCGTTCCGCACGCGCCTGCAGCGCCAGGAGGGCGTCCAGCGAGCGTCGGCGTTCGGCGTGCAGCGCCGGATCATAACCGGGCTGGATGGAGGCCAGGTCGGTGAGCACCGTGCGCAACTGCTCCTCCTTCGCGGTCACGTCGGCCGTGACCTGTACCAGCTCCAGCACCCCGGCCTGGCACTTGGCGAACTTCCGCTCCAGCGCCGCACTTTCCTGCGCCGCCACACGACGGAAGTCTTCCAGTTCGCGCACACCGGGCGGCATCTCGGCAAGCTGATCGAGGCGGTTCTTGTAGTAGCGACCGTCGACCTCGACGGTCTCCACCCGGTCGTCCAGATCCTGGAGTACGGTGGTGTAACTGTCCCCCAACGGGCGCGTGCACGTGGGGCACGGGCCCTCGGGGCCGAGCTCGGCGAGACGATCACGTTGCTCGCGAAGCTCGGCATACTGTTGGCGGAGTGCCTGCCTCTTGGTCTCCGCTTCCTGGCGGTCTCGCACCCACTCGGTTCGACGCTCTTCGAATTCCGCCGAGACGCGCTCCAGCGTCTCCCGCGCCGAAGCCAGATCGGCGCCCACCTGGCGCTCGAGTTCCGGAGCCTGCACCAGCCTCAGGCGACGCTCGTTCAGGCGAGCCAGTTCCTCGGCAAGGGAACGTTCGTTCCCCACCAGCGTCTGTCGGCGACCCTCCTCGCGTGCCATCCTCTCGAGCAGTGCGCATTCCTCGCGCAGGTGCGGAAGCGGCGCCAACTCGAGCGTCAGTCGTTCGTGCTCGGCATGCGCCTCGGTCAGACTGCCCAGCTCACGATCCAACCGTTCCATCTCGCGCAGCAGGCCGGCCTGTTCACTCTCGGCAACGCGCAGTTCTGCCTGCAGTTCCTGCAGTCGCTCGCGCTCGCGTTGCGCCTGGTCCCATTGTGGCCGGAGCGCTTCCAGCGCGTCGCCGGTCTCGCGACGTCGGCGGCCCGCCTCGTCGGCGAGCACACGCGCAGCGGCGAGGCGAGCCTCGGCGTCCGCCAACTGCCGCCAGACCGCGTCGGGATCAGGCATTCCTGCCCGGAGACCTGCCAACTCGGCTGAAACGAGCTTGCGGCGATCGCGCACGAGCGACTGCGCCATTCTCAGTTTCTCGTAGCCGAGGACCCGACTCAGGAATTGCGCACGCTCGGTCGGCCCCATGGCCGCCATCACGTTCAGTTCCTTCTGTCCGGTGAAGTACGTATTGAAGAACTCCGGGCGCGTCATCCCCAACCGACGTTGCAGCAACTCGCTCACTCCGGTGATGGAGTTGGCGATGGGCTGCTCGGCGCCATCCAGGTAGACCTCCGCGTTCGTCAGACCACGCACGACGCGATAGCGATGGCCACCGAGTTCGAAGTCGAGCACCACGCGCACGCTGGCTCGCGCCGGGGCGCGGTTGAAGCGAATGGTGTCGCGGTTGCCCCGGGCCGCCGTGTTGCCGTAGAGCGCCCAGGCGATCGCCTCGAGGATCGTCGTCTTGCCGGAGCCATTGGGGCCGATGATCCCGGTGATCCCGTTGGAGAACTCGATCGCCGTGTCGACGTGCTGGCGGAAGTTCTGCAAGCGGATGGCGTGGAGTCGCATGGCGCCTACTCGCCCTCCGCCGCTGCGCCAGCGCCGGTAGGTGCGATAGCCGAGAGTGTCTCGGCCTCACGCAGGTAATGAAGGCCGAGCGCGACCAGGGCCTCCCGATCCACGTCCGACGACAGGATTCGGCTGTGCAGCTTGTCCCTGACGGTCTCGGCCAGGGTGGGGCGACGGCCGGGAGCACCCTGGCCACGGCTGCGCAGCAGTTCGGGACGCCGCGTGTCCAGCTGGAAGTTGAGCGCACGCCGCCTGTACTCGCGCAGGGCGCGGTGATCGAGTTCGCGCACAATGTGCCGAGGCACATCACGCACCAGCAAGCGCACGATCTGGTCGTCTATGCCGCCATCCACGGTGTCCACCGTCTCGGCTATTGCCTGGTCCAGATCGGCCGCGCTCATCCCGGTCGCCCGTACCGGCGGCAGGTCGATCAGGCGACGGCTGGGCGCCAGAGGGTGGAATTCGTGGGCTCCTGACTCGAGGTCACGCGAGATGATTCCCTTGCCAGGAATGCCCGCTTCCTGTTCCTCGACCAGTTCGCCCCACGGATTTGCGCTGGTGTACTCGATGGAGCCGGAGTAATAGGCATTCGGCGCGATCTCGCGGTAGACATGATAGTGGCCCAGGGCTACGTAGCTCCAACGCGCCAGCCCCAGTTCCTCCCTGCTGATCTCGACATTGCTGCGGTCCAGTGGGCCGGAGAGGGTCGGCAGCATTCCCTCGACCTCGCCGTGCAGCAGGAGGACGTTGTGGCGCGCTGCCGGGTCCGGATCGAGAGCCGGCCTGGGGAGGCCTGGTACATCGGGCACGGCGAGCACGCTGAGTTCCAGTTCCGGATACCACAGGCGCTGAGCCTCGCTTTCCACGACGTCCACGCCGAGCGGACGGAAGAGGCGCAGGATGCAGCCGGTCTCGGTGGAGCGAGGGACGTCATGGTTGCCCGCGACGACCACAACTGGCGTGGCAGGCAGTGCCTCACGCAGTCGCGAGAACTGGTGGAACGCGTGCAGGATGGCCGGATTGGTGGGGCGTACGGTGTGGAAGATGTCGCCGCCCATCACGATCACCTGGGGAGCCAGCCTGATCGCCGTGTCGATCGCGCGCGTGAAAGCCACGGCGACATCTGCCTCTCGCTGATTGATTCCAGCAGGCGTCTGCCGCTGGTACTGGCGGAAGCCAAGGTGCAGATCTGAGAGGTGGACGAGCCGCATACGCGCTGGGAGCGGGAGGCATGTTCAGGGGACCGCGGCCGGACCGGGCCGGATCGGACGTCGTTACTTCGGTCATCGCGCCCCTGGCTGACCCCGACCGGTAAAGCTGCCTGCAGGGCTATCGTTTGTCCACGGGGTCGAGAACCCGCAGTGTCTGCACTATACGCGTGGACACATGCACGGGCGCAACTCCGGAAGCCGTGAGCACCGACTTGACGTCGATGGTCGCCTTGAGTGCGGTGAGCCAACCTCGTCGCCGGTCCACCTGGAGTTGCCCGACGATGGTGCCCGTGGACTCGTAGCGAACACCCTGCGGCAGCAGTACACCGCCGTCGGGACGACTGAGCGTACCCTTCAGCGAAACGTAAGCGACGTCGCCGTAGCGGGAGAGTGAATCCAGCCGGAAGGTGGTGGCGAGAGATCCCGCGCTCACTCCTGCGGGCTGGCCGGGAATGGGCATGGAGGTGGAGTGGGACCATCGTTCGCCGACGCGGATGTCGCGACCGGGGAGAGTGGCGGGCATCTGCCCGAGCAGCGCGACGGCATCGCTGGTCAGGGCGTTGCCGCCGTCCAGAAGACGCGTTGTGCCGTCCGGCTCCAGTCGCATGACCAGGCGTGAGCCGAGGTGGCGCGCCTGCCTCGTGCCATGCTCCTCCACGATCAGCGAATCGGCAAGGGAGGCGATCGTAGCGCCGGACGGATCGGCCGCTTCCACCACGGAGCGGGAGAGCAGCGTGACATCACGTCTCATGGAAACAGTGCTGTCACGTCCCTTGACCCGGCTGGTCGCGATCACCTCCACCTTCTGCTGCATGCGCATGGACAGCGTGTCGCCAGCGTGCGGTCGCAGTTCCAGCCTGACACCCTGGGCCGGCAACAGGCGCGGCATCGCCATGACCAGCGCCACCGCCAGCACCCGGCCCAGGCTGGAACGACCGTTCGCCAGAGGGCGCGTTGCTGCGGGACGCGCCGACTCCATCGCGGCGCGTCGAGATCGACAAGGTCCTGTCAGTGGGGAATCCTCAGAAGCCGTAAGGATCATCGTCAGCCAGCACGCGGAGAGCAGGCGCGACTACCGGGCGGCCTGGAGTGCGTGCACCCACGACCGCACGGAACTGTGCGGCGAAGAATGACCTGACATCGGCAGGACGAGCCAACAGGGTGACATTGCGCGCTCGTAGCGCTTCCTCCTCGCTGGCCAGGGCGATCACGTCCTGTACCCACGAAAGACTGAGCGACCGGTCCAGCGTGAGCAGGGAGCGAAGGATCGCGGCCTCCAGTGTGGGTTCCTCGGCCTGTGGGTACTGCTCCACGCCATCACGACCACGCATCACGGCAGGACGCGGAAAGCGCATGAAGATGGGCTGCGTGAAATGCGGGTGACGAACCATCATCTGGCCCCTGTCGAGCGTGGCCAACCTGGTGCGGATGGCGGGACTCAACACCGCGTA
This sequence comes from uncultured Gemmatimonadota bacterium, assembly GCA_937906875.1. Lineage (GTDB taxonomy): Bacteria > Gemmatimonadota > Gemmatimonadetes > Gemmatimonadales > Gemmatimonadaceae > CALCHX01. The sequence goes on from CALCHX010000148.1 coordinate 23,544, forward strand.
ACCCGGCGTCGAGAGTTCATCCGCATCCATCCGGCCGTAGAGCGAGGAGCCGGCGTTGCCGACCACCCGGCGATGCACCTGCGATCTGAACTGCTGGGCGCTGAAGAGTACCAACCCCAGGTAGCGGCCACGCTCGGATATGTCGAGGAGCATCTTGCGAACGTACGTATCCGGACCATCGCTGGGGGCATACTTGTTCAGTTCATCCACGAAGACCACGACGTGGTTCACGCCGAGGTCACGACGTTCGAGGTGCTCGCGCAGCTTGGATACTACCCGGGCGAAGATGAGATCCTGCGCGTCCTCCTCCAGCATCGCCACGTCCACCACGTACACCGTGCGGTCGGAAAGGTTACCGAACGGCAGGTCGCTGACGGCTCCGTCGTCGGTGACCAGGCCGGCGCATCGGGTAGAGATGTTGGAGAGGCGGTTGCGCACCTTCCGGATCGTGGCCACATGGTGGGTGCGCCAGCTATCGCCGCCGCCGCCCCGCCCTTCGATGGCCATGAGAAGGTCGCGGAACCACTCCTCCAGTTCGCCGAACGTCTGCACTCGATAGGGACGCCTGAGCAGTGGATCGGTGAACTCCCGGTCTATCACCCGCTCCTTGATGAAGTCGATCAGCGCGTCGGCCTTGGCGTCCACGTCGTCGCGGTTGAGCAGCACTTCGGCGTACTGCAGCACCTCGCGTAGTCCCCAGGTAAGAGGATGCACGTTGGCCGACAATGCCTCGTTGCTGCGAAGTGTGTTCAGGGTATAGCCGCGGGCGGTGTAGGGAGCGTAGTACTCCACCTTCTCGAACGGCTCCGCGGGAACACCCAGACGCTCGTAGACGGCACGGTCCCGCTCGTCCAGCTCGCCTGGCTGGTCCAGGAAGAGAAGATCGGGACCCTTGACGTTGAAGCAGACCGCCGCGACCGAACCCTTGCTCGCCGGGAAGTGGGCGAAGAGCGAGGCGATGAGCCATTCCGCAGCGCTGGTCTTGGTGGCCAGACCGGAGACACCGGTGATGTTCAGATGCGCGGCTTCCGGACCTACCAGGAAGTCAGCGTCCAGGTAGATGGGCGACTCGACACCACCGCCGTGATAGACGCCCACAGGGATACCCCTGCTCTCGCCATCGCGCAGGTAACCATCCATCCGGAGCGCCGCGGCCACGTCGGCGTCGTCGGCGAGATGGACCCGGCCCATCGGGACCGGCTGCATCGGCTCCTCCGGGATCTGACGGAGGACGGCGGCGCTGTAGAGCCGGATCTCCGCCCGCTCGGTGGCCGCAGCGGTCGCGTGGGACGGCTCGCCGTCGTGCCCCAGGACGTCGTGAAGCGGGGACTGGAGATCAGTATAGGATAGCCCCTCGGTGACCACGCCATAGACGATCGGCACCTGGCCATTCACCGGTCGCTCGCCATCCGCCCGGACGATGCTGCCGATACCGACGGGTGCATCGAGTGCAGTCCAGAAATGGAACTCGAAGGCAGTGTTCGGGCGCCGCTCGGTGGCCACTACCCGGCCCAGGAGGGGGAGCGGTGAGGAGAGTACGGAGGGCGGTTCGGTATCCATGTCGCTGCTCATGTCTCTGGATTGGATGACGACAGGACTCGTCGTCAATCCGAATATACGGATGGTGATCTGGCGCGAGGGCGCTACGGGACTCTCAGATCACGGCCCGCAGGTACTCCTCGCAATCCCTGATCCCGTACACCATCCGGTCCCAACGCCCGTCGGGGAGTGACAGCGGAGAGGATTCGGCAAGGATCCAGCGGGAAAGCCGGTCGGCGCGGGCGGTGAGCGCAGGGAGTGATTCGCCGGCGAGTTCGGCGTCGGCGGCCTCCACACGCACCAGGCCGAACAGTGGGTCGTGGCCGGCAGGATCGCGCAGACGAAGGTACCAACTGGCCACTGGCGTGCGGCGGGACGAGGGGATGCGAAAGACGCTCGACCGCTCGCCGCCACGCAGGCGGAATACTTGATCCAGCGCATCGCCCTCCACGTACAGCGTACGGTGGCTCTTCACCACTCCCACGGCATTCGGGGAGCGGGCCACGAGTTCGCTCTTGTTCAGCCCGCCATCGATGAATATCGGGGCGCGCTCGGCGTTGCACCATCGTTCAGCCAGCGTCTGCTCGGCCCCCTCCCGATCCTCCTGCACCAGGTGGATGGCGCGGTCGAGCAGTGCGAGAGGATGCCGGATGGGGATGGCCTGGTCGGGTCCGACGGCGGTCGTATCGACGACGTCCAGCCCCGCGGCGCGAAAGTGAGCCGCCAGCTCGGACGGGAGGTAGGCGAGCGGAAGGTAGATGCGGCGCTCCACCAGCGGACCGCCGGTCCAGCTATGCAGCCGCCTGTTCACGCGGAGGCGGATGACGGCGGCGACCACGCCGAAGACCACCGGCAGGCCGTCGTGGTAGGCCAGTACGCGACTGCGCTGGATGCCGTCCAGGAAGGCCAGGAAGCCCACCTCCGGTTCACCTCCCACAGGTCGGGCGCGCAGGGCACTGTCCTCGACCACCGGCGCCGCGAGGAGCCGAGGTGGCTCGACGACCCGGCCGAGCGTCTCCAGTGGAGCTCCGCCGTCGGCCTGCAGCGGCAGGTCGGGCGCCCAGCCCTGGAGAGTTCGTTGTGCCGATCGGAAGCTCGGATCCATCTGAATGCTCTGTTACGGGTGCGCCCGACGACGGGCTGATTTTACGCCATGCGCAGGCCGGGCGTCCTTCATACAGGGAACAAGTTACCTGCACGGGACGCGCGCTGAGGAGCAGCCGGAAATGAGAGCCATGACATCGATCGCCGGGAAGGCGACAGGACTCACGCTGGCCGCGAGCATCCTCGCGGCCACCATGGGCTGCAACGAGGCGAGCGGCACGGCCGAGGCCGCTACCGTAGCCTCCGACAGCGTCAGCGCCGACAGCATTGCCGGCACCAGCGTCGCTCCCGCCCGCCCGACAGGGGATACCACCGACCTGTCAGGCCGACCGCACATCCTCTATCAGGTGTTCGGCGAACGCGACGACCCACGCCTGCTCCCCGTGGCGACGCTCGCCCAGGGCAGGATACAACCGATCGTTCTCTCCGCCGACGGCTGGCAACAGTTCGACAGCCTGTATCACCAGCCTGGCGCGCAGTACACGATCTACCAGGACGGCCACCCGGCAGGCTGGGCTCGCGTCACGCGGCCCATGTGGAACGATCGCGGCGAAGCACTCTATTCGCTACCACGCTGCCGCAGCCTGACGCCGCTGGCTGCCGCGCTCGTCAAGGCACCGCCCCCGGTGGGCTACCTGGTGGAGCATCTCGCGACCGACGCTCCCCTGGCGAGAGCGGTCAGCCGGCCGCGGGCACGTCTCGTCTCCTCCGACAACGCCGTGAGCGAGGCTCGCCGTGTGGCGGGGAGCGTCGCTGAGGCGTCGGGAATGGGACCGGGGGCGCTCGGTCAACTGGACTTCCGCTCTGTCTCGGTTTCCAGCGGCGCCACGGACTCGCCGACACTGGTCGCCTCCTTCATCGATCCGACTGCCGGAATGGACGACAGTCGCGGTCATGCCCGGCACCTCTTCGTCCTCGCTGACCGGGTGGACGGTCGGTACGTGCCCACCTACACGCGGATCGTCCGCAGCAGCGGCACCCGTACCGATTACCGGCGCTATGTGGATCACCTCGACCTCACCGGCGACGGAGTGGACGAGTTGATCCTGGAGGGCTGGTCGAGCGGGCACGAGAGTTACCTGCTCGTGCTCCAGTACAGGAACGGACGATGGGTCGAGGCGTTCCAGGGCCGGCCCAGTTGGTGCCTGGATTCCAGGGGAGAGGGCTGACCACTGACGGATCGGGAAGGCGGCTTCCGGGGCGCCCACTCACCGGCCTGATCGCAGGGTCGGCTCCACGCCGGCGCAGTCATCCGGCTGGAGCCACGCCCCTATTCGACCCCGATATCCCAGGCCTGCTCCAGGTCGCGACGGGAGTAGGCTCGAAACGCCGTCAGGCTCTGTGTACGCAGGATCCCCGGCACGCTCGGGAACTTCTCCGTTATGACCTCGGCGATCTGCTCGTGTTCGGCCACCCTGACGATGGCGACGAGATCCCACTCGCCGGCCACGGAGTAGACCTCACTGACACCGTCTATGCCGGCGAGGCGCCTGGCGCACTCGGGTATGCGCTGCGGGTCGGCCTTGACGAGGACGATTGTGGTTATCACGCGGAAGTTGGTGTGGGGGGTACGTTGAGCAGCCAGAGGCCGCTCAGGTGGTCTCGTTCGTCCAGCTCGAGCAGGATATCGGCCGCTATCGCGACGCTGACCGCCGCCCTCTTGCGTCCGAGGACAAAATGGAAGTTCGTCTCGGCCGGGTCGGCCTCGGCGCGGAGCGGCGCGGTGACCTCCAACGACAGGACGACATCGGCGCTGGTGCCCGCCGGCAACTTCAGACGAGCGCGCCCTGCGCGTGCCGGTGGTCGTGGCGGGGAGAGCTGCGCCCGTCGCCGTACGGGCGGCCAGACCGCTACCTGCACTCCACGAACGCAGCCATCGTCCAGGTCGAGCGTGAGCCAGGAACCGTCCTCCCCCTCCACCTCCACCGATCCGTTCGCGCCCCGCGCCGGCGCTCGCTCCGCTCCCTCATGGGCTGTCAAAGCGGCGCTCAGGATGCGAGTGTCACTGTCCCATCGGTACTCCACTGCTGGCAGCGTCAGCGTCGGTTCCAACTGCAGCGCGATACTCAAGGGTCCTCCTGGAGAGATGCGCCACCAATCTGTCATGCGATGCGCAGGCGCGCGAGCGCCAATCGGCGCCTGCAACACCGAACTATCGCGCACGATGTGAGCAGCCATCTCTACCGTACGCCATCATGGAGCAACGCCGAGATCCGTCGAGCGCCTTCGACGACCTGGTCGAGCGGGGCCGCATATGACATGCGGATCCAATCGGGCGAACCGAAGGCACTTCCCGGTACCAGCGCGACACCCTGTTCGTCAAGCAACCGACGAGCGATCTCGCCCCCGGCATCGGCGCCGTCGCGAGCGAACGGTCGAACGTTCATGAAGAGATAGAAGGCGCCAGCGGGCTGCACCGTCCGCAGGCGGGGCACGCCGCCGAGCACCTCCAGAGCGGCATCCCGACGCTCGCGAAAGGCACTCACCATGGTCGCGATCGCGTCGTCGGATTCGCCGACCCGCGACAGGGCGGCCAGGGCGGCATGCTGCGAGACGGTGGCAGCGTTGTGGGTGGTATGCGACTGGAGCGCGGTCATCATCCTCGCCAACGGTTCCGGCGACACCGCCCAGCCAATTCGCCACCCGGTCATCGCGTACGCCTTCGCCACGCCATCCACGACTACCAGGCGGGACGGATCGCTGGCCACCTGGAGGGCCGAGGGGGCCGCGGACTCGTAGGCGATGCGCCGGTAGATCTCGTCGCTCAGCACCCACCAGCCGCGCTCGGCAGCGAGGTCGAGAATCGCCCGCATCTCGTCGGACGAGTAAACAGAGCCAGTGGGGTTGCAGGGAGAGTTCAGGATGAGTCCGCTCGTGCGCGGCGAGGCAGCGGCGGCCAGCCGATCGGGATCCACCCGGAGACCCTGGTCCGGATCGCCAGGCACGCCCACTGCTCTGGCCCGTGCCAGACGTACGATCTCGAAGTAGCTCGTCCAGCCAGGCACCGGTACGAGCACCTCGTCGCCTGGCCCGAACAGGCTGAAACAGGCATTGAAGATCGATTGCTTGGAGCCACCGGACACGACTACCTGGTGGGCGGTGACCGGCCACCGGCCGCCGGCGAGTGCCGAAGCCTGATCGGCGATCGCCTGGCGAAGGGGGAACATGCCCTCGGTGGCGGTATAACGGGTTGCCCCGGCCTCCACCGCCTCGGCCGCCGCCTGCCTGATGAACTGCGGCGTGTCGAAGTCCGGCTGCCCCGCGCCAAAATCGAGAATCTCGCGGCCGGCAGCACGGAGTTGGGCGGCGAGCGCGGCGACGGCGATGGTTGCCGAGGGTTGCAGATCGGCAATGTTGGCCGACGGAACCACGACTGACGGAGCGATGGTGGTGGACATCAGGGGATGATTACTGAGCGACGGAGGTGGCGGTGAACCGTTCCGACCAGGCGAGGCGACGAACGGCGGACGCGAATAGGCTCGACGGTCGGTAACGGTGCTTGGAGCGGCAGAGGTGGTGCCGTTATACTTCGTGCCAAGAGTATATCCGCGGTGTCGACCGCGCCACGCAACGCCCTGCGGGCGACGTGCCGGGCGTTCGAACCGCTTGACAACCAGAGAGGACGTCGTGGATCAGGACGAGCGTACGACCCCCACCGCCAGCGTCGAGTCGTCTGGCGGTGCTGGCGGCAGCGCAGCCAGAAGCCAGCACACAGTCTACACACTGCCGCACGATTGGGCGCTGATCCGACGTTTCCTGGCGCCCGCCCTGGAGCGTGCCCAGCGCCTGCGGGCCAGCGACGCAGCGGGCCCGTCGGTGCTCGTCATCGCCAGCGACACGGAGGGGGCGCTGGCCATCGCCCGTAGCGCGCACGGACTGCTCGGCGAGGAGGGGCCGGCCTTCATACCGGTGACCGCGGTCGGCCGCGCCACCAGGCTCATCCGCGGCCGCGAGCCGATCGGCGTCAGCGGAACCCCTGCCCTCCTTGCCGAACTGGTGCGGAACGCCGTCCTCAAGCTGAACGACATCGAGACGGTGATCATCGCCTGGGCAGATGATCTCGTTGCCGCAGGCGGTCAGCCGGAACTGGAGGCGGTGCTGGGTGAACTACCCAAGGACGCTGCCAGGGTGCTCGTCGCATCGCGCCCGAGTGAACAGGTGGACGAGCTGGTGGAGCGTTACATGCGCCGGCCGCGGCACATTTCCGACCCTGCTGCCGAGGCGGAGGAAACCCCGCTGCGCGCACCACTCCACTACCTGACGACGGTGGACAGTGGCCGTCGGTGGATGTTGCGCCGGCTTCTCGACGAGTTGGATCCGACGTCCGCCACGATCGTCGCCCCGGGCGAGGATGCCGCTGCCGAGGTGCGCCTGACCCTGGCATCGCTCGGATACGGGGCCACTGACCCGAGCGTCAGCGTCAGCGACGGTACGGTGGCACCGGGTACAGCGCTCGTCGTGCTCTACGAGCTGCCTTCCGATGCCGCGACAGTGCGCGCAGCGCAGGGCGCCGGCGCCGGTCAGGTGATCGCCCTCGTGCAGCCTCGACAGCTCCCATCGCTGCGGCGGCTGGCCGGCGGTGCGCTGGTCGCGTACACCTTCGGGGACGCTCACCGGAGTGCCCAGGCGCGCGAGGAGGCGCTGCGTGACGAGATCCGTGCCGAACTGGCCGAGGGTGCACCCACGCGCGAGGTGCTGGCGCTGGAGCCACTTCTGGCGCAGTACGACGGCGTCGAGGTTGCCGCGGCAGTGCTCCGACTGCTGGACGAGGCGCGTCGTCAGCGCCCGGTCGCAGGTCGAGTGACCCTGCCGGCCGCCGACGACGCGCCGGTGGCGCCGTGGACCAGGGTGTTCGTGAATGTCGGCACGAAGGACGGCGCGAGTGCAGGCGACCTGTTGGGCGCCCTGGCCGGCGAGGGGAACGTGGGCCGTGAGAAGATCGGCCGCATAGAGCTGCGCGAGACCCACGCGATGGTGGACGTATCGACCGACGTCGTGGACGCGGTGGTTGCCGCGGTTACCGGTGCCGCGTTGCGCGGGCGCCGCCTGGTGGCGCGGGTGGACAGGGACCGCGCCACCGCTCCACGTGGCGGTGCTGGCGGTGGCGATCGTCCTCCGCGCAGCGACCACCCACGCGACGACCGCGGGTCGTTCCGTGGCGGCCGATCCGGGGGCGGCGAGGGAACACGGGGCGGCGGCCCGCGCGGCGAAAGGCCGTCACGCGGCGGTGATCGTCCGCCCCGTAGCGGTCCCCCGCTCAGGGACCGGGATGAGCGAGGCGGGTCCCGTCCACCTCGCTCGGGGAAGCCGCCGTTCCGCTCGGCCAGCGAAGAGCGAAGCTCGAGCTACGGTCGCACACTCCAGGATGAACAGAAGGAGTGGGCATCGCGCGGTGACCGTATCCGCCACTCGCGGCGGAGCATGGACGACGAGTGAACGGAATGTTCCAGGCGTCAGGCGGCTGGATCGAGGTGGTCGCCGGCGTCATGTTCAGTGGAAAGAGCGAGGAATTGCAGCGTCGCGTGAGACGGGCGCTCATAGCACGCAAGCGCGTCCAGGTGTTCAAGTCTCACCTGGACGCGCGCTATGGCGGTGTGCACCGAGTCTCCAGCCACGATGGCCGCATGCTCGAGGCAATCCCCGCCGAGTCAGCCGCACAGATCGGTCAGCAGATCGATCCACAGGCACAGGTCATCGCGGTGGACGAGGCCCAGTTCCTGGACGACGGGATCGTGCCCCTGGCGACGAGCCTCGCCGAGCGCGGGCGGAGGGTGATACTGGCAGGCATAGACACCGATTTCCGCGGCGAGCCGTTCGGTCCCATGCCGGTACTGATGGCGCTCGCCGAGGTGGTGGACAAGCTGCATGCGATCTGCGTGCTATGCGGCAACCCGGCCAGTCGAACCCAGCGCCTGATCAACGGTCGGCCGGCGGCGTACGACTCGCCCACCATCATGGTGGGAGGGAGCGAATCGTATGAAGCGCGCTGTCGGGCATGCCACGTCGTACCGCGGCCAGACGACCGGCAGGTACGGCTGCTCTAGCTCGCCAGATGACCGGACAGGAACGTTGACAGCCCAACGTTGCCAGACCTATATGTTGCACGTCGCCGGCGCCTGCTCACAGATCGCTCACCCAAACCTGGAGGGACATGCTGGTAGTCGGACTCACCGGCAACATCGCGAGCGGAAAGTCTACCGTCGCGGCGCAGCTAGCCGACCTGGGTGCCACGATCATAGACTCCGACCTGCTGGCCCGCGAGGCGGTGCGGCCGGGTTCGAGGGCGCTGCCGCTCATCGCCTCGCGGTGGGGGGACGGCGTGCTGGAGCCCGACGGTGCCCTGGACCGTTCGGCGTTACGTGCCCGAGTGTTCGGTGACAGCGACGAGTTGGAGGCGCTCAATTCCATCGTCCATCCCGAAGTCGAGCGACTGAGACTCGAGCGGGTGGAAGAGGCTCGCGAAGCTGGTGCCAGCATCGTCGTCTGCGACATCCCGCTGCTCTTCGAGGTTCATCTGGCCGATCAGTTCGACGCGATAGTACTCGTGGATGCACCGCGCCCGGTCCGACTGGAACGACTCGTGAGGGACCGGAACCTGCACCAATCCGAGGCGATGGACATGATTGCCGCGCAGATGCCGGCCGAACTGAAGCGCGCCCGATCCGACTTCGTGATCGACAATGTTGGCGATCGCGACATGCTTGCAGCCCGCGTGCTGGATCTCTGGCAATCCCTGAGCGATGAAGCAGCGCGCCTGACGAGGCGGCGCGACGACGGCCTCGGCGAACGCCCGCTGGTTCCCACGCATTCTTGACACCCAGCCATCCCTGCGGGTAGACTTCGCCCGCCCGCCCACCCATACCGGAGCACGTTCGTGGCAGACATTCCCGCTGACCTGCGATATACCGAGGAGCACGAGTACATCAGGACGACCGACGATCCCGATGTCGTGGAGATCGGTATCACCGACTTCGCACAGGGCGAGTTGGGAGACATCGTGTACATCGAGCTACCTGCCGTTGGTGCGACCTTCGCTGCCAACGATGTTTTCGGCACCGTGGAAGCCGTGAAGGCGGTGTCCGAACTCTTCTCGCCCCTCTCGGGCGAGGTCGTCGAGGTCAATGAGCGCCTTGACGGCGAACCGGCGCTGATCAACACCGAGCCCTACGGTGAAGGCTGGATGATCCGGATGCGCGTGGACAGTCGCGACGATCTGGACTCACTCCTCGACGCCAAGGCGTACCGTGACCAGATTGGCGCCTGACCGTCTGGCCTTGACGGGTAGTCGCTGAGCGAACGGAACCACAGGGCCGCCTTCCAAGCACCATGGAAGGCGGCCCTGTGGTCATTCACGTGTCGCTGTCAGCCGCCGATGCAGCGCCTCTCAGCTCGTGACGCCGGCGACGACTTCCGCGTAGGCGTCGGTGGGGGGACAGGAGCAGACGAGGTTGCGATCGCCGTACGCGCTCTCCACCCGGCACACACTCGGCCAGAACTTGCGCGTACGCGTCCAGGGAGCCGGGAAGGCTGCCTGCTCGCGGGTGTACGGGCGGTCCCAATCGCTGCTGACGACCGCATCCATCGTGTGCGGTGCGTTCTTGAGAGGATTGTTCGTGGCGTCCATCTCGCCCGCCTCAACGGCCGCGATCTCCGCGCGGATGCCAATCAGCGCCTCGCAGAACCTGTCCAGCTCGGCCAGTGGCTCGCTCTCCGTCGGTTCGATCATCAACGTGCCGGCCACAGGGAAGGAGACGGTGGGTGCGTGGAAACCATAGTCCATGAGACGCTTGGCGATGTCCTCCACATCGATCCCCGCCGATGCCTTGAGCGGGCGGGTGTCGATGATGCACTCATGAGCAACGTGACCATTCTGCCCGCGGTAGAGCACCGGGAAATGTCCGGCAAGCCGTTGCGCGATGTAATTCGCGCTGAGGATGGCCACCTTCGTGGCGTGGGTGAGGCCCTCGGCGCCCATCAGGCGGACGTAGAGGTAGGAGATCGGGAGGATGCTCGCGCTTCCCCATGGAGCGGAAGAGACAGGCCCCAGCGCCCGATCACCACCCATGTCTACCAGCGGATGGCCGGGCAGGAAGGGAATGAGATGGGCCGCGACACCGATCGGTCCCATGCCCGGACCGCCGCCGCCGTGCGGGATGCAGAAGGTCTTGTGCAGATTCAGGTGGCAGACGTCGGCGCCGATGTCACCGGGGCGCGCCACGCCGACCATCGCGTTCATGTTCGCGCCGTCCATGTAGACCTGGCCACCGTGTTCATGCACTATCTCGCACACCTCACGGATGGAGGTCTCGAAGACTCCGTGGGTGGACGGATAGGTCACCATCAACGCGGCCAGATTGTCGGCGTGCTGCTCGGCCCGGGCGCGCAGATCGGCGACATCGATATTGCCGTCCGGGTCCGTCTTCACGACCACGACCTTCATCCCGGCCATCACCGCGCTTGCCGGGTTGGTGCCATGCGCGGACTGCGGTATGAGGCAGACATCGCGATGGGTATCGCCACGCGACTTGTGATAGCGGCTGATGACGAGCAGTCCCGCAAACTCTCCCTGGGAGCCCGCATTCGGCTGCAACGAAACGCCGGCAAAGCCGGTGATCTCACCCAGCGCGCTTTCCAGTTCCCTGAACAGCTCGAGGTAGCCCTCGGTCTGTTCCGCCGGCGCGAACGGATGGAGTTGGCCAAACTCCGGCCAGGTCACCGGGATCATCTCCGTCGTCGCGTTCAGCTTCATCGTGCATGACCCGAGCGGGATCATGGAGTGCACGAGGGACAGGTCACGCGACTCGAGCATGCGCATGTAGCGCAGCATCTCCGTCTCGGAATGATGGGTGTTGAAGACGGGGTGGGTCAGGTAGGGCGAGGTGCGAGCGAACCGTACGTCCACTTCCGTGTTCACGTCGCCGCCCAGGTCGTCCACGGTGAACGAGGCGCTCTCACCCTTGTTGAAGACCGCCAGCAGATCGGCCAGGTCATCCACCGTGGTAGTCTCATCGAGCGAGATGCCAATGGTGTGCTGGTCCATGCCGTGGAGGTTGATGCCCCGGGACTGCGCGATCTCCAGGAAGGTCGCGCTCTCTGCCTGACCGAGGTCAACGCGCAGGGTATCGAAGTAGTCCCGATGCACGATGCGGAAGCCGAGCCGTTCGAGTCCGGCAGCGAGCGTGGCCGTCATGGCATGGACGCGGCGAGCGATGCGCGCAATGCCTTCCGGTCCGTGCCAGACGGCGTACATGCCGGCCATCACGGCGAGGAGCACCTGGGCCGTGCAGACGTTGCTCGTGGCCTTCTCGCGACGGATGTGCTGCTCGCGCGTCTGCAGCGCCATGCGCAGCGCGGGACGGCCGTCGGCATCACGTGAGACGCCTATGATGCGTCCGGGAATCTGCCTCTTGTACTCGTCCCGGGTAGCGAAGTAGGCGGCATGCGGTCCGCCAAAGCCCATCGGCACACCGAAGCGCTGTGTGCTACCAACGACAATGTCGGCGCCCCACTCGCCGGGGGGAGTCAGGAGAGCCAGGGCGAGCAGGTCGGCGGCCGCGGTCACCAGCACGCCGGCAGCGTGGGCCTGCTCGACGAGGGCGCGGTAGTCGTGCACTGCTCCATCACTGGCCGGGTACTGCAACAGCACGCCGAACACGTCCGGTCCGAAGCTGAACTCGCTGTGGTCACCCACGTCGACCGAGATGCCGCGAACAGCGGCCCGCGTGCGGACCACCTCGATCGTCTGGGGATGGCAGTCCCGGGAGACGAGGAATCGGTTCCTGTCATCGGGCGCCAGGTTGTGGGACATCTGCATGGCCTCGGCGGCCGCCGTGCCCTCGTCCAGCAGGGAGGCGTTGGCGATCGCCATGCCGGTCAGATCCATGACCATCGTCTGGAAGTTGAGCAATGCTTCCAGCCGCCCCTGGGCGATCTCCGCCTGGTACGGGGTGTAGGCGGTGTACCAGCCGGGATTCTCGAGGATGTTGCGCTGGATCACCGGTGGCGTGTGGCAGCCGTAGTAGCCGAGCCCGATATAGGATCGGTAGATCCTGTTGCGGCTGGCGAGCGTGCGCAGGTCGGCCAGTACCTCGGGCTCGGTCCGTGCGGCCGGCAGGTTGAGCGGCCTCGGCAGCCGGATCGCGGCGGGGACTACGGCGTCGATGAAGTCGTCGAGGTTTGCGTAGCCGAGCAGTTCGGTCATCGCGGCAACCTCGGCCGGATTGGGGCCGACGTGCCGATCCACGAACTGGTCGATATCGACTAACTCTGACGGTCGGATTGCGGTGGTCATGCGAGACCTCGGGGACGGTCTGGACGAGCCGCGAAACGCGGGTAACGGTGCGCCTGTGGCGACGCGCCGGCCCACGAGCGGCGAGAAGTTGCACGAGAAGTACGCACCCGATAGCGAGGCGCCCATCAGGCAGCGTATCCGGTGAAATCTAACGTGCTGGAGGCCACGCGGCGCGTGGCGCGGGATTGCTTGCCGCGGAGAGGGAACGGTGCTGCCGAGGCGGGCGAGCGGGGGTATGTTTGTAGCGGGGGGGGCCCGGCGGCGACACCGTATGGACCCCGCCTCGAAGCTCACCCGGCTTTCCCCCTCGGAACCCCGGTTCTGGCGCGGGGGCGGCCGGGCGGTGGCCCCCGCCGGCCCGGCCGACACCGCAATGGTCGGCACGCCTCTCAACCTCAGCTTTCGGTCATGCGCTGGCACCTCCTTATCACGCCGCCGCTCCCGGGCGCCGACAACATGGCGCTCGACGAAGCCCTGCTCGAGCGAGCAGGCGCAACTGGCGAGGCCGTCTGCCGAGTCTATAGCTGGAGCAGACCCACTCTCTCGCTGGGGCGCAACCAGACTGCCGCTGGCCATTATGACCTGGCGCTCGGCAGAGAGCTGGGAGTGGACATCGTCCGTCGCCCGACTGGCGGGCGGGCCGTCCTGCACCATCGCGAGATCACCTACGCAGTCGCCGCCCCAGCGCCGGAGACGGGTTCGCTCCGTGAATCGTACGCCGCCGTCAATCGTCTCCTCCACGACGCCCTGGCCAGGCTGGGCGCCGCGGTTCGCGATGCCGAGCCAGCGGGGCGGGCTCCCGTTCCCTCCCTCGCACCCTGCTTCGAACTCCCCACGCGCGACGAACTCATACTGGATGGCCGGAAGCTCGTAGGCAGCGCACAATGGCGCGACAACGGTGCCTTCCTGCAGCATGGGTCCATACTCGTCGACGACGACCAGCCGCTGATCGCCAGACTGCTCACCCGTCCCGTGACGACGAAAATGCTCCCGCCGGCGACGCTTCGCGAGGCGCTCGGACGTGCCCCTGCGCCGGAGGAACTCGCCGCGGCGCTCCTTGCCAGCGTGCGCGAACTCGAGGACCCCGACGCCGGGCCATGGGAGGTGGACGGGGCGCTGCAGGCGGCTACCGACCGCCTCCGAACTCGCTACCTGGACGACGCCTGGACCTGGCGACGCTGAGCACCAGGCGGCAACGTTGACGCCGCTGGACGGGTGGTGACCGCCAGTTGCTGCTACCTCCTCCGTTCCCAACCTTCCCGACATGACATCCCGCTTCCGCCATCGTCACTGTCTGACAGTCGCAACGAGCGCCCTCATCGCCGCGCTCGCCACCGCCTGCGGCCCACAGGCCGACGGCACTACCGGTGGCCGGGAGCTGGCCGGCTCCGGGAATGTCGGAGGCACCCTGGTGATTGCCTCGCCCACCGGACCCAATACCCTCATGCCGCCCACTGTGACCTCGATCCAGGGCAAGCAGCTCACGGATCTGATCTACGAGCGGCTGGCGGACGTGGGACCGGCAATCAACACGTTTGGCGACGAGGGATTCGAGCCGCGATTGGCGACCAGTTGGGACTGGAGCGCCGATTCCATGGCCATCACCTTCCATCTCGACCCCAGAGCTCGCTGGCACGACGGCAAGCCGGTGCAGGCTGGAGATGTGCGCTACACCTTCCGCGTCAACAGCGACAGCGCACAGTCCTCGGACGCAGTCTACCTCAGCAAGGTGGATTCTGTCTCCGTCCCGGATTCGCTGACCGTCACCTTCTGGTTCGCCGCTCGCTATCCGGAGCAGTTCTACGATGCAGCGGGTCGCCTGTCGATCCTGCCCGCACACCTGCTGGCTGACGTGCCCGCGGGCGGACTGAACCGGGCTCCGGAGGCGACAGCGCCTGTCGGGAGCGGGCCATTCCGTTTCGTGCGTCTCCAACCTGGCGCCCTGATAGAGCTGGCCGCGGATACTGGCTACCACCTCGGACGCCCACTGCTCGATCGCATCCTCATGACAGTGGCGCCCAACCCGATTGCCGCGGCGACGCAACTGTTCAACGGGGAGGCAGATCTCTACGAGGCCATGATGCCACAGCAGATGGGTGAGTTCGCAACCCATCCGGAGGTCGTGGCACATATCGAACCCAGTCTCACCTACAACTTCCTCCAGTTCAACCTGCGCGATCCCCGACACCCTGACCGGCCGCATCCGCTCCTGTCCGATCGTGAACTGAGGCGGGCGCTCTCGATGCTCATCGACCGCGAGGCAATCGTGAAGAGCGCCTGGGATTCGCTCGCCGTGGTCGGATTGGGTCCCTTCCCGCGCTCGCTTCCCACGGCCGACACGCTTGTCCGACAGTTGCCTCACGATCCGTCCCGCGGGGGTGCCATACTCGACTCCCTGGGCTGGC
Source organism: uncultured Gemmatimonadota bacterium (assembly GCA_937906875.1). GTDB lineage: Bacteria > Gemmatimonadota > Gemmatimonadetes > Gemmatimonadales > Gemmatimonadaceae > CALCHX01. Next base: position 38,883 of record CALCHX010000148.1, read on the forward strand.
GGGACAGCAATGGTGACGGCATTCGCGATCGCGACGGGCAGAGGCTGGAGTTCGCCGTCACGGTGCCGACATCGAGCGCCTTCCGGCAACGGATTGCCGTGCTGCTCCAGGATCAATTTGCCCGGAACGGCGTGGGGCTCACGGTTGAGCGGCTGGAGTTCAATACCTTTCTGGAACGGCTCGGCAGACGGGCCTTCGACACCAATCTCGGCTCCTGGGTACTGACCGATGGCAGCCCGGCGGGCAGCCGCGCCACATGGGGGAGCGGAGGGAACCAGAACTTTGGCAGTTACGGGAACCCACTCGTGGACGCACAGTTGGACAGCGCCCTGGCCACCTTCGACGCTGCCGATCGTCGGTCCCACTTCAGCCGCGCCTACCAGTTGATCGTCGACGATGCGCCGGCGATCTGGCTCTACGAACCGCGCAACGTGATCGGAATCCATCGTCGATTCGTCATGCCACCACTCCGCACGGCCGGTTGGTGGCTGGACCTGCCGCGCTGGTCGGTGCGCACGGGCGAGCAGATCGCCCGCGACCGCGGGGCGGCCAGCGCTCCGGCCGCGCCGGTCGCACCCTGACGTGATCAGCGGGCTCGTCTCCCGGGTGGTGCAGGCGGCGGTAGTGGCAATCCTCGTCGCCGCCGTTGCATTCTTCGTCCTTCAGGCGGCACCCGGCGACCCGCTGAGCGCACTTGTCGAGAACCCATCGGTATCGCCAGCGTTGGTGGCCGCTGAGCGAGCCCGCCTGGGCTACGACAGACCAGCAGCGGTCCAGTTCCTGTCCTATGTGTCGGCTGCCGCCGGCGGCGACCTTGGCTACTCGGCCTCGCTCGGCATGCCGGTGTCGCGAGTGATCGGTGCGGCGCTTCCGCACACACTCCTGCTCATGGGCACGGCCATCCTCGTCAGTTTCGCCGTGGGGATCGCGCTCGGCGTGGCCCAGGCCGCGCGCGCCGGTACAGTCTTCGACAGAGCGGCGAGTGCGGTCTCGCTCTTCCTCCATTCGCTGCCGGAGTTCTGGTTGGCGCTCGTGCTGCTCATAGTCCTGAGCGGCCGGCTGCATCTATTTCCGGGTGGTGGCCTGGAGACCCTGGCAGTTGCGCACTCCTCCGGCTGGCATTGGTTCCTGGACCGGTTACACCACCTGGCCCTACCCGCCCTCACGCTCGTTCTCCTGACGACCGCCGGCGTCGCCCGCTTCCAGCGCGCGGCGCTGTTGGAGGTACTGCCCCGCGACTTTGTACGAACGGCGGTGGCCAAGGGGCTGTCGCGACGTCGGGTGGTGCTCCGTCACGCCTGGCGCAATGCCCTCCTGCCGATCGTGACACTGCTCGGGCTCGCGCTGCCGGCCCTGGTGGGCGGGGCTGTGTTCGTCGAGCAGGTATTCAGTTGGCCTGGCATGGGGCGACTGGTGGTCACGTCGATCGAACGACGCGACTACGCACTCCTGACCGGCTGCCTGCTCGTTGGCGGTGTGCTCGTGGCGGCTGGCAGTCTCCTGGCCGACGCGCTGGCGCTCGCGGTTGATCCGCGACAGCGCCGCGCGAACCGGGATTGACGGTGCCGCTGCCGCCGCTGCTCATCTCCGGTGCATCGACCCCCGCCCCACGCTGGCGCGGATCGAAGACGGCGGTCGTGGCCTGTGCGGCCCTGGTCGTGGTGGTGCTCCTCGCTCTCCTCGCACCGGTCCTCACGAGCTATGGCGAAGCCCAGATCCTGCCCGGCTCGGAGCTGCTGCCTCCCTCGCGCACCCATCTCTTCGGCACCGACGTGCTCGGCCGGGATGTCCTCACGCGTGTGCTTTACGGTTCACGCATCTCACTCGGCCTCGCATTCCTGGCAACCGTGGTGGCGACCGCGCTCGGAACGGCAGTGGGCGCCGCCGCCGGCTATTCCGGGGGCCGGGTTGACGCGCTGCTCATGCGCCTGGTCGACACGCTGCTCGCGCTGCCTCGCGTACTTCTGCTCATTGGCCTGTTGGCCATCTGGCCACAACTGCCGCTGCATGTCTTCGTGCTGGTGCTCGGCCTGACCGCCTGGTTTCCCCTCAGTCGACTGGTGCGCGCCGAGGTGCGTGCCATCGTAACCCGCGACCATGTACTGGCTGCGCGAGCGCTCGGGAGCGGCCACCTGCAGATAGTCTTCCGACACGTGCTCCCCAATGCCATCGGTACGGTGCTCGTCGCCGCGCCGCTCATAGCCGGTGGAGTGATAGTGCTCGAGGCGGGGCTCAGTTTCCTGGGTGTTGGCGTACAGCCGCCGACGGCCAGTTGGGGGAGCATCGCGTACGATGGATTCGAGGTCGTGAACAGCGCGTGGTGGGTGGCACTCTTTCCCGGCCTGGCCATCGCCTTTACCGTAACGGCTATCAATATGCTGGGCGACGTCTTGCGCGATGCCCTGGACCCACGCCAGCTTCCGCTGCGATGACCCCACCCCCAAAGGGCGCCGACGCGCCCGGGGCCGAAGCCCCGCTTCTCAGCGTCACGGACCTGCGCACGTACTTCCACACCAACAACGGTGTGGCTCGCGCGGTGGATGGCGTCTCCTTCACCGTCGCTCAGGGCGAGACGGTGGGGCTGGTGGGCGAATCAGGCTGCGGCAAGTCGGTCACGGCGCTCTCCCTCATGCGGCTCATCCAGTCGCCTGGACGGATCGAGCCGGGGAGCAGCGTACGCTTCGAGGGCACCGAGCTCCTCACGCTCAGCGAGGCCGACATGCGCCGTGTGCGTGGAAACAGGATGGCGATGGTGTTCCAGGAGCCGATGAGCGCGCTCAACCCGGTGTTCACCGTGGGTGACCAGATTGCCGAGGTGGCGCGCATACACTCGCGTGCCTCCCGGCGCGACGCATGGCGACAGGCGGTCGCGATGCTCGAACTCACTGGCATGCCGGCGCCGGAGCAGAGGGCGCACGAGTACCCGCACCAGCTCTCCGGCGGCATGCGTCAACGGGTTCTCATCGCCATGGCGCTGATGATGAATCCGGCGCTGATAGTGGCCGATGAGCCAACCACCGCGCTGGACGTCACCATCCAGGCGCAGATACTCGAACTTCTGGCCGACCTGCAGCGTCGCACTGGCACCTCCATCCTGATGATCACCCACGACCTGGGCGTGATTGCCGAGACAGCCCGGCGCGTGATCGTGATGTACGCGGGAGAGGTGGTGGAGCAATCAGCCGTCGGTCCCCTCTTTGCCACCCCGCATCATCCATATACCGAGGGGCTCCTGGCGGCCATGCCGCGCATGGGGCGGCGACGGGATCGATTGAGGGTGATTCCGGGCACTGTCCCGCCGCCCACCGATTGGCCCACCGGCTGCCGTTTCCGGGCGCGTTGTCAGTACTCGTGGGATCGCTGTGCCAACGAACATCCGCCACTCTACGATCTCGGCGACGGCCGTCGCTCACGCTGCCATCTTGCCGTGGAACCTGGACGGCGCGCGCATCCTCACGAGCCGCTGGCGGCTCAGGCCGTGCCTGCCCGATGACCCCGCCATCGGCCGGCGTCGGCACACCGGACGTGCACCCCACTCCAACAACGAGCCGCCAATCCGGGCCACCGCTGCTCGAAGTACGCGACCTCGTGAAGCACTTCCCCATCCGCCGGGGAATCCTGGGTCGAACGGTGGGGCACGTGCGAGCAGTCGACGGTGTTTCCTTCCAGCTATGGCCGGGCGAGACGCTGGGGCTGGTCGGGGAATCGGGCTGCGGCAAGTCGACCACCGGCCGCATGGTGCTGCGACTGCTGGAACCCAGCGCGGGCAGCGTGCACTTCGACGGTGCCGACGTGCTCGCGTTGAGCGGCGCCCGGCTGAGGGCGATGCGCCGCCACGCCCAGATAATCTTCCAGGATCCCTTCTCCTCGTTGAACCCGCGGATGACAATCGGTGCCGCGATCCGCGAAGGATTGACCATCCACCGGATAGCCGCCGGCGAGGCGGCGGACCGCCGCGTGCGCGAGCTGCTGTCCGAGGTGGGCCTGCGCCCGCAGTTCGCCGATCGCTATCCGCACGAGTTCTCCGGCGGTCAGAGGCAACGAGTGGGCATAGCCCGAGCGCTCTCCGTGTCGCCGCGTCTCATCGTCTGCGACGAGCCGGTCTCGGCGCTGGATGTGTCCGTGCAGGCGCAGGTCGTGAACCTACTGCAGGATCTGCAGCGTGATCGTGGGCTGGCCTACCTGTTCATAGCCCACGACCTGAGCGTGGTGGAACACATTGCCGATCGCGTGGCGGTGATGTATCTCGGTCACATCGTGGAACTGGCGAGTGCCACGGATATCTACCGTGAGCCGCTCATGCCTTACACCCAGGCGCTGCTGTCGGCCGTCCCGGTGCCCGACCCGACAGTGCGCAGCACTCGCGTCGTGCTATCCGGTGACGTACCTTCGCCGGCCAACCCGCCCAGCGGCTGTGTCTTTCATCCGCGCTGCCAGCATCCCCGTAAGGACGAGGCCTGCACGAAGCTGGTCCCTCCGCTGGAGGAGAAGTCCGCTGGCCACTGGGCGGCGTGTATCAAGCAGCCTCCCACGACTGTCCATTGGGAGGTCCAGAAGGCGGCCGGGGGGACGAGGCAACCGGAGCGGTACCTGCCCGACCTGTAGCCCGATCGCGAGACATTCCTGACCCCGGACGGCGACCCTGCGCCGCTTCGGGATTGCCTTCCCTCCCATACCAACGGCATCGTGGCGCAGACTCCTCCTCCCAGGCGACCAGGCTCCGTCGACGAGACGGCAACGACAGCAGACGCTCCGCCGTTCCTCAGCGACCACAGCTTCTTCGGGCATCCACGCGGGCTGGCGACGCTGTTCGTCACCGAGATGTGGGAGCGCTTCTCGTACTACGGGCTGCGACCGCTCCTCATCCTCTTCATGGCCGCCGCGCTGGCCGACGGCGGCTTCGGCTTCGAGCGCGACCAGGCGTCGGCCATAGTCGGTATCTATGGAGCGTGCGTATACCTGGCATCGTTGCCAGGCGGCTGGGTCGCCGACCGACTACTGGGCCTGCGCCGGGCGATCCTGTATGGCGCGGCGCTGATATCGCTGGGCCACATATCGATCGGCCTGTCGGCATTCGTCCACGCCCGGCTGCCCTTCTTCCTGGGCCTCGTCCTGATCGTGCTCGGCACCGGACTTCTCAAGCCCAACATCTCGGCCATTGTCGGTGACCTCTACCCGGAAGGCGGCGAGCGGCGGGACGCGGGCTTCTCGGTCTTCTACATGGGAATCAACACCGGCGCATTCCTCGGCCAACTGGTCACCGGCTTCCTGGGTGAGCGGGTAGGCTGGCACTGGGGATTCGGGGCAGCCGGAGTCGGCATGATCATCGGCCTCATCTACTTCGCCACCCAGGCGAAGCGTACCCTGGGCACGCTCGGCCTGGAGCCGGTAAAGCACCCCGACCCGGTCACCCAGGCCCGGCAGACGCGGACCGCAAAGGGGATACTGACAGCCGGGCTGAGCCTGCTCGCGATCGTCGTCATACTCGCCGCAAGTGGCGTGGTGGAACTCGATGCCCAGGTCATAGGCCGCTACATGACCGGTGTCATCCTGGCCATGGTCATTGGCTTCTTCACCATGGTCTTCGTTGCCGGCAAGCTATCAACGGACGAGAAGAAGCGCGTCGCGGTGATCTTCATCCTGTTCGTCTTCGCGGCAATATTCTGGTCGGCCTTCGAGCAGGCGCCGACGTCGCTCAACCTGTTCGCCCGCGATTTCACGAACCGCCAGATGGGCGGGTTCGAGATCCCGGCCACCTGGTTCCAGTCGGTGAACTCGGCCTTCATCATCATCTTCGCGCCTGTCTTCGCCGCCATGTGGGTCTGGTTCGGCAAGCGAAGGATCGAGATCTCGAGCCCGGCCAAGTTCGCCGTCGGGTTGGCGCTGGCCGGCATCGGTTTCCTGGTCATGTACTTCGCCGCCAACCGCGTTGTCGCCGGCCAGGGACTGCTCCTCGTCGCGCCGTGGTGGCTGGTCGCCAGCTACTTCTTCCAGACCATCGGGGAGCTCTCGCTGAGCCCGGTCGGGCTGTCGTCCATGACCAAACTCTCGCCCAGGAAGTATGTCGGGCAGATGATGGGCATCTGGTTCACCGCCTCGGCGCTGGGCAACCTTGTGGCGGGGCTCGTGGGCGGAAATGTGGATCCCGAGAAGCTGGTGCAGATGCCGACCCTGTTCTCCACGACGGCCATCTTCCTCTTTGGCTCGGCCGTGGTGCTGGCGCTACTGGCCATTCCTATCCGGAAGATGATGGTGGGCGTCAGGTAGCGACCTGCCTCCGGAGGACTTCGCCGCGGTCGCGAACACGGTGCTCAGGGCCAGTTGAACACGCCCTCCGGCACCGTCTGTTCGCGGCTGCGACGGACGTCCGCGGGCTCTCGCCAGCCAGTACGACTGAGGTTCGAGCTACCCAGGCGAATCTCGAAGCGGGCGTCGGGGTCCGAGCTGACAGGGAATGCCAGGTCGATCCGCCAGAGCCGCTGCGACTCGCGCGGAATGGCGGTGAGGAACGACACGCCGAGCCCCGTCTTGATCTTCGTGTCGACACCGAACGGGGCGTCACCGGCCCACATCCTGCCGGCATCGGCGAACAGCGCGACACCGTAATCGGCGTTCTTGTAGATGGTGCCCAGGTTCCACCGGTTCTCCACTCTGAGCAGCATCCTGCGGGAGCCGGCCAGTTCGGAATCCAGATAACCTCGCACGCCTCCATCCCGCTCGCCGAGACGCAACTGGAACGGCCGGCGCGACTGCCAGCCACCTGACCATTCGGCGCTGGTGAGCATGGTATGACCGGGCGCAAGATGCGTGTACCAGGCCAGTCGAGCACTGCCCAGCACTCCATCCCAGCGCTCCGTGTTGTAATCCTCCCGTCCCTCTCCCTTGGCCTGGAGCATGACGAACGACTCGGGCGTGCCAAAGCCGGCATAGATGTCCGAGGCTATGAAGAGGTCGTCATCCTCGGCGCCAAGTAGAGCCAGACTGCGACCGAATCGCACCCCCGCCTGTACCCCGACCTTCGCGTCCTGTACCGCGTTCAGCCCATCGAACGCGTCCACCCGGAGGAAGTCGATGTTGCGAACTCCCCACAGCAGGTTCGCGCGGGCACTCCGCTTGGGCTGGTGCGGACCGACCGATGGGTGCAACATCGGCTCCGGAACCGGACCGTCGGGCGTGATGAGTACCGCCTTCTCATCGACATCCTCCCGCTCCCGGGTCAATGATGCACCGAAGAGACTCAGGCGACCCGGTTGGCCGACACGCCCTATCGCCCCGAGTGTGGCGAAGGTTCTGCGTGATCCGAGCGCCAGGTCATACTCGTTGCCCGAGCCGGAGAGCCGGAAATAGTCGTGTGCGCCACCGGCATCCACCCGCCATGCCACGCGCTGCAGGTCGGTGTAATAGGGATGTTCCATGATCCCTTCCCACCGTCCTCCAATCTGGTCGCGCACGGCCTCCAGTGAGAGCTGATACGGCCTGCTGAAGGGCTGATGATCCACCAGCCGGAGAGAGAAGCCATCCCGTCCATAGGTTCCGGCGCGCCAGGCGGCTGACGCATGAATTGCCTGCCCCATGAGGTTGCCCTCACCAGCACGGAGCATCCGCAACAGCGGGCTCTTCGCGCGCACGTCAATCCCGGCAATGATGGTGACCTCGTCCACCGTCTCCACCACGAGCCGCACGCGGCCCGGGCCATTCGGCTCCGGACGCACGACGGCAGACGCGAAGTAGGGCTGCATACGCAGGATGCGCTCCGATTCCGCACGTCGCAGTTCGTCGCAGCGCTCGCCCGCGTCGAGGAGGAGGAAATTCCGTACGACCGACGGCTTCGTGGTCACATGCGTGTCGTTGGCCAGACGCACCACGATCTGCCAGCGACGTATCATGCCCTTGACGAATGGCGGATAGGTGCGCACCTCGATGTCGGTGATCATCTCACCATGACACTGTACGACCGGAGCACGCGGGGACCGGCGCTCGACGATCACTCCCGGTAGCGTCTGCGCGCTGTCAGGGCGACGCTGGGCGGTCGACGTGGAGGCGCACAACCCGATGGCCAGGAGCCCGAGACCTGCACCCGAGCCAGCGCGCAACACCAGAGAGACACGCCCTCGCACTACTGACCCATTCTTCGTTTCAACTCTTCGAGCATGGCGTCGGCCCTGGCGTCCCGCGCGGCCCTGTTCCCGCGTCGACGCAACGCATCCAGCTCCGCATCCAGGTCGTCACGCTCGCCCAGAGTCGACTCGACCTCCGCCTCCGCAGCCGCGGCACGGGCGGCGTCACCGGCGGCTCCACTGCCGTCGCCGGTGCGAGCGGGCCCCACTCCAGCGTGTGCGGCCTTGAACTCGGCCGTCATCTCGGCCACCTCGCGCTCCACCAGCACGAGCTCTTCCTCCTGGACGGCCAACTTCCGCTCCAGCACCTCGACGCGCTCGGCGTGCTGCGCCTCGAACCGCGCTGCGACCGCGACCGTCTCCGCATCGCCTATCCCTTCCGCGAGCATCCTCCTACGACGCACCGTGTCCAGTTCGCGCCGTTCCTCGGCAAGCCGGTGACGGGTGCGGGAAAGGCCGATCTGCAGGTCCTCCACCCCGACCCGAAGCTGCACCAGGGTGTCGCGCATCTGGCCAAGCACTGCCCGCCTCTCTTCCGGAGTGCGACTGCCGTGCCAGAGATCGCGTAGACTGTCTCGTAGGCTCTCGAACAAGTTCTTTCCGGGTGATGGTTGGGGCTGGCAGCCGACCGCCAGTCGCCGCATTGCGGGCCCGGCCACTGGTGGGACCCGGCCACTGGTGACAAAGAAGGGAATCGGCACGCGGGCTGTCAATCGACCATGGCGGCCGGGCGGCAGGCAAGGGATCGTCGGCACGCGCCGGCGGCTCGCCTTCCGCCGGCACTTGCTTGCGGGTTCGCGTCCGGAGCCCGGTTGGTATACGATACAGGCCGTCATGCACACGAGGCAACGCCGTCCCCATCATGTCCGATCCATCCCGTCCAATCGTAATAATCGCCGGTAGCAGCGAAACCGTCCGCGACGTCCCGAATGTGGGCGTGGCCGCGGTGTACATGCGTGCCGTGGAGCGAGCGGGAGGGCTTCCCCTTCTCGCCCCGCCCTTCCCCGAACTGGTGGCGGCCCTGGTGGCCCGCGCAGACGGCCTGGTGCTCGCCGGCGGCGTGGATGTGGACCCCTCGAGATATGGCGCAGTCCGACACGAGAAGACGGAGCCGTCTTCACCCGAACGGGATGCGACGGAACTGGCACTGGTCCAGGCCGCGCGCGGTGTCCGGCTCCCCCTGCTGGCCATCTGTCGCGGCCTGCAGGTGCTGAATGTCGCCCTTGGGGGAACGTTGATCCAGGACATCCCGAGCGAGCGGGCGGATGCCATTGACCACAAGCCTGACGGCCCTCTGGACATCCGCAGCCATTCCGTTCGCGTCGCCAGCGACAGCCGACTCCAGCGGTTGCTGGGGACGGAACAGCTCACCGTGAACAGCCTGCATCACCAGGCCATTGACAGGTTGGGCCGAGGACTGCGCGCCGTCGCTCATTCGGAGGACGGCATGGTGGAGGCCGCCGAAACGACAGACCCGCGCTGGTGGGCCGTTGGCGTTCAGTGGCACCCCGAGGAACTCACCGCCACCCCCGAGGCCTGGGATCGACAGCTATTCGATGCCTTCATACAGGCGGCCCTGGGTCGACGAGAACAGGTTGCCGTAGGCTGACCGTCGGGCACCTCAGGTGAATGCCGAGGCGCCCCGATCTCAGTGACCGGCTCTCCACCGCAGACCCATGGTACTCCGCACCTGCCGCAGCAGTCGCTCCGGTGAATACAGGCGCGGAAAGAGTAGTTGGTCGCTTATGTCGTTCAGCGCGTGGCGCATCACGTCGAACCGCTCGGCGGCTGTCGTGTACAGGCCCTGGACACCGTATTCCAGCGCCAGGCGATGAGTGGCGGCGAGTTCGAAGCCGCGCCTGCCCAGCGTCTCGTAGTAATCGATCGGTGGACCGCCACGACGCCAGCGCCTGTACTCGATGTGGTCCGGATAGAGACCACTCAACCAGAGCGCGTAGTTGCCCAGGTGGGAGCGAACGAGGAAGGCGCGACGCTGGTCAGGCGCATTCACCTCGGCCAGGAGTTGCGCCAGCGTGCTGTAGATCTCGTCATCCACGTCCGCCACGCGCATCGCCCGTCCGCCGTCGCCGAACTGCACCACCAGCGAGGCCAGGTAATCGGCGATCACGCGATCCTGCTCCCCCAGCGCCCGGAGCGTGTTGCGCACCAGGACGTAGGTGAAAAGAGCCAGCGACGCATGCGCTCCGCGCGGCGATTCCATCAGGGCGTCGAGCAGGCGCGTGTCGTCGAGGATCGAGTCGATCCCGTGATTGCTCAGGTCGCTCTCCAGTTGCCTTCGTTCGCTCTCTCTCTCACGAGCGATGAGACTGATGGCGAACTGCGCGTCACTGCGCGCGAGGGAGTTGCGTAGCGTTGCGGCGATCATGTCAACCTCCTCTGGATCGTCTCCCTACCAGTACCCCCGAGGGCGGAGCTCGGTTTCGCTTCGCCTGGTTCGCGTCGCCCTCGGCATGAAGCGCGGAGAGCTTCGCGTCACAGGAGTTGACGCTCGAGCAGTACCCGGCGATACACCGCCAGTGTCGCCTGGGCGGTACGCGCCATGGAGAAATATTGCGCTCGCTTGCGGCCTTCCGCCGCCAGCCGGTCGGCGAGGCCCGGCTCGAGAAGGACGCGAACCATCGCCGTGCCCAGCGCTGCGGCGTCGCCGACTGGCGTGAGGAGCCCGGACTCTCCGTCCACCAGTACCTCCGGTATTCCACCTGCCCGCGTGCCGACAGCCGGTCGACCCATCATGAGGGCATCGAGGAGGACCGAACCCATGCCTTCTCCACGAGAACTCAGGACAACGACGTCGGCGGCGGCCAGAAGGGCGTCGGCGTCGGCCCGATGGCCCGCGAGATGGACAAATGCTTCCGCGTCGAGTTCGGCTATCGTCCGCTCCACCGCCGCCCGTTCCCCGCCCTCTCCCACGAGCAGCCCGTGCAGCGCTGGCACGCTCCGGCGGGCCTGAACGGTGGCGCGCACGAAGGTGAGCGGGTCCTTGGGCCAGGCCATCTGCGCCACCTGTATGGCCAGCGGCGCTCCTTCAGGCACCCCGAGCCCGGCCAGCTCCCCGGGCGACGCCGGTACGGTCTCACGTTCGAGGTCCACGCCGTCGTACACCACCGTCACCTGCTCCGGAGGCAGCCCGCCGCGCACCAGCACGTCGCGCACCGCTTCCGAGACTGCCACCACGACGGCCGCGCGGGAGTACTTCCAGCGCGAGGCGGTGCTGCCACGAAATGGGACGTCCACACGCCGGGAGGCCACCACGGGTATGGAACTGCCCACCGTCGCCAGTACGGCGAGCGCCAGCGCGTGCGAGGTGTGGGCATGGATCAGATCCACATGCAGCAGCCGCAGCTTCCGCCGCAGGCGCACCGCCGCCACCAGGTCCATCTCGCCGGCCGGGTTGCACGAGACCATCGGCATACCCCGCTGACGAGCCCGCTCGGCGAGAGGTTCGCCCGACCTCGCCGCGACGTAGCAGATGTGCCCCTGCCGCCGCAGCTCGTCGGCAAGCCAGAGAAGCTGGCGCTGGCCGCCTCGCCACCCACGCTCGGTGTCCAGGTGCAGGACTGACAGGGGTCGCGTCGCGGGGGCCGTCAGCGAGGGGCCCTCTCGTCGTCCGCGGCCGGCGCCAGCTCTCCTCGCGCCGACTGCTCCGGGCGCCACAGCTTGGCGCACTTCAGGAAGGAATAGAACGATGACATGGTGGCATGGATGACGCCGGGTCGTCCATCGAGGACGCCGAGCCGCAGTATGAGCCGGACGAACAACTCCCATGGTACCCGGAGCAACTGCCAGGAGTGAAACTGCCGGCCGCGGGCCATCCGCTCGAGGGCGATCATCGTCGTGTACCGGTCCATCTGCACCAGATGCTCGGAGAGCGTCTCATACTTCACGTGGGTGAGGGTGCCCTGGAGACGTTCTGTCTTCCCCTCCACCTCGAGTCGCTCGTGGATGAGCAGGGGAACGAAGTGTGCGCGCTCGCGCCTCACGAGACGGAGCACCCAGTCAGATTCCGCGCCACCAAATCTGAGACGCCGGCCCAGGTACACCAGTTCGCGGCGCACCCAGAAGCCTGCCGGCTCGGGGCGATCCATCTCCATCACGAGCCGGATCTCCTCCGCCAGCGCCCTCGTGACACGTTCATCGGCGTCTATCGAGAGTACCCAGCGGCCGCTGGCCATCTCCAGCGCCGCCTGCTTGAGAGGGCCGAACCCGGTGAAGGGGAGCGACGTCACCCTGGCTCCGGCGGCGCGGGCAATGTCCATCGTATCGTCTTCGGAACCAGTGTCCACGACGACGACCTCGTCTGCCAGGCCATGCAGGGAAGCAAGGCAATCCGGAAGACGCCTGGACTCATTGCGAACGATGAGCACGGCTGAGAGCCGGGGTGGCGTCAGGTCACTGGCGGTCACGTCACGGTCGGCTGTGGAGGATCGGAGGACGGCACGGTCTCGGCGCCGGAAGGTAGGTGGCGGGAGCAGGGCGTCAAGCGTTCAGATGTTCCGCGAACGTAGCAGTGCCCCCGGTGTATGTAGCAAGTAGCGCGGTCAGACGGAGGACCTGTAGCTTGCTAGGTCGCCTTCCGGGCCGTCTACCGCCCACGAACGAGCTCTCCTTCCGCCGCTACCACGGTCGCCAGTGATTCATATCTGCATACCGGTCTACAATGAAGCGCCAACCGTAGGTGTGCTTCTCTGGCGCATCCGGCAACTGTTCCAGGAGTTCTCGCGCGAATACGAGATCACCGTCTACGACGACGGTAGTTCGGATGCAACCGCGGAGGTGCTGGAGCCGTACGGCCGCGTCCTTCCGCTGACAGTCATGAGGGGCGGGACGCGTCGCGGGATGGCGGCGGCGGTTGACACCCTGCTACGCACGGTGGCGGCGGGCACCCGCTATCCGCGTCGCGACGCGGCAGTGGTGATGCAGGGCGACCTGACCGACCAGCCCGAGCACCTCGTGGACATGGTGAAGCGGTTCGAGGGCGGGGCAGACCTCGTCGTTGCCCAACGGTCGCTGGAAGCAATTCCGTCCCAGCCGACGCCGGTACGCCGTCTGCAGTGGGTGGCGCCGTGGGTACTCCGTCCGTTCGTCTCGGTACCGGGTGTTCGCGACCCGTTCCGCTCGTTCCGGCTCTACCGGATCCAGCTTCTTCGCGACCTGATCCGGGAGGCCGGCGACGAGCCGCTCATGCGCGCCGACGGATGGGCCGGCAATGTCGACCTGCTGCTCCGCGCGATGCGCCACGCACGTCGGATGGAGACGATGGACCTGTCGCCGCGGTATGATCTGCGGCCCCGGGAAAGCCGCGTGCGTCCCTGGGACGACGCCGTCTCTCTATATCGGTTCGGGCGGGCGGCTCGGTCGCGCCGGGCACTGGACCCGACCCTGAGAACCGGAACCTCGCCATGAACCAACGTTCGATCGCGCTCCTCGCGCTGACCCTGCTGGCGGCGCCTTTCGCGGTCAACCAGGCGTTGCAACCATCGGTGCCCAGAGCATCCGCGGCGCCATTGCCAGGGATATCCCCAATTCAGGACTCATCTCCGTCGACTGCAGGGCAGCCAGGCATCCTGATCGACGACAGACGGGCAGTGGTCCCGTTTGCGGTTGGAGAGCGGCTGGACTACCAGGTCAACTTCGGTCCCATCCGGGCCGGTAGCGGCAGCATGGAGGTGCGTGGCATCGAGACCATACGGGGACGTGAAGCGTACCACACCGTCTTCGACGTGAGGGGTGGCATTCCGTTCTACCGCGTGCATGACGTTTTCGAAAGCTGGTTCGACACGCGCACGCTCTCCTCGCTGAAATTCGTGCAGGACCAGGATGAGGGCCCAAAGGAGCGCGAACGGCACTACGAGATCTTCCCCGAGCTGGCCCAGTATCGCGAGCTGGTGAAGGGTGAGGGCGAGATGCAGCCGTCGGTCTCCCAGCCGCTGGACGACGGCTCATTCCTCTACTTCATCCGTACGGTGCCGCTCGTGGTCGGTCGCACCTACGAGTTCCAGCGGTACTTCCGTCCCGATCGCAACCCGGTGACGATCCGCGTACTGCGCAAGGAGAAGGTGAGCGTCCCCGCGGGTACCTTCGACGCCATAGTGATCCAGCCCATCATCAAGACGTCGGGCATCTTCTCCGAGAACGGGCGCGCCGAGATCTGGCTCTCCGACGACGATCGGCACATCATGCTGCAGATGAAGTCGAAGCTCTCATTCGGCTCGCTCAACCTCTACCTGAGATCATACCGGCCGGGCACGGGAGTGCCGGTCGGCACCAGGTGACGTGGTCCCGACCAGCCCGCCACCGGTGTTACGGCTGGCGAGCTGTCAGAAGTCACACTTCTCGCGCATCCTTCGAGCGGTGTCGGGGCTGACCACGCGAATCACCAGATAGATGAGCAGGCCGACGACGGCGATCTTGATGGCCAGGACGGTGAGCCAGGTCAGCACTCCGAAAAGTGCCCCGAAGACGCCGAAGGCCAGCTTCAGCACGAAGAGGCCGAGCAGGGCGAACGCGCCGATGGAGAAGATGGTGCGCAGCATGGAGGAGTTCCGGTCAGGGGTGTACCAGCCGTACGATGAAACGCGCCTGGAAGTTTCAACGCCTTTCCTCTCCCTCACCGTATGTTGGGTGCCTCCACTTATCCAGCCCCCTCCCCGGACATCGTCGCGGCCGGCGAGCGGCATCCGCCGGATGTGGAGGCGGGAACCACGGCGCGACGGGTCTGGCGAATCGACGCGCGGTGGCTGGGGGCGGGCGCGAGGTTGGCACAGCCGCAATGCTGTGGCCGATCGCACATGCTAACCCTCTATCTTATGAAAGCCGGTTAGCGTGGAGTAGCGTAGCGCGTCTCACTCGATAGATTCCGTGCCAACTGAATAATTCACAGCGCCGGTGAC
>CALCHX010000149.1 GCA_937906875.1 uncultured Gemmatimonadota bacterium
CGCCTTGCCGGCGGCCTGACCGATCGTCAGCGCCTTGCTGAACCAGCCCTCGGCACGTCGGAGCGCGGAGTCCGCGGGTACCGCAGGGCCACCATCGAAGGTGACCTCGCACCAGTTCTCACCCAGGATGCGGTTGGCGTAACCCGCCCATAGAGCGGCCAGCCCGCCGGGCTCGTACTTGTCGAAAGATTCGCCGGCGGCTTCCCGCTCCGCCTTGAAACGCTCGTAACCCTGCTCGGCGATGAAACGGGAGCGATGGTTCGAGGTCCACTGGACGTGCTCATCGTCAAAGACGAGCAGCCCCTGTTGTTGCCGCGGCGTGATGCCGAAGCTGGAGGTCGAACCACCAGGGAAGATCTCCCGGGTTATCGCGGCCGTGGTGTAGGCAACGTCATTGAGACCGTCGGAGAGGGTGCGGGCGGCGCCATTGACGACGGCCATGTGCGCCGACGGGAGGTCGAGGAACTTGTCCTCGTAGCGACCCGGGTTGGTGACGTCGGTATCGCAGGCCGTGACGGCGGCTACCAGCAGCACTCCAGCCAGGGCTCTCCCGAGCTTCAGTTCAGCAATGTCCATGACAGGCATGCGCTTCGTGGTCACGATGGTTTCCGTTCCCGGATGAGTATTGGGATCTCGCATTGTCATCTGATCCTCCTCAGAAGGCCATGCGGAGAGATGCGACGAACGAGGCGGTCGGCGGGATCCCTTCCTCGATGTCGGTGTTGGCGTCGCCGAAGCCGCCGCGGCCGATCATCTCGGGATCGAACATCAGCATGCGCTTGTTCTTCCAGGTGTAGAAGTTACGCGCCGAGAAGGTGAGGCTGGCGTTGCTCGTGCCCGGAACGAAGTTGCCGACCGGGACGCGCAGGCTCACTTCGCGGATCTTGAAGAAGTCCTTGGGATAGTTGAGCAGGCTGCCTTCATAGTTTGCGGAATTGCACATCTTCCGCTCCCAGGCGGTCATCTTGCCTTCCTGATTGGATTCCATGAGCGCGTAGGCGTTGGTGCACGTCGGCCAGATGATCCCGCGCTGGAGGGCGTTCTGGGAGGCGCCATCGCTGATCCAGCCGCCGCCCTGGTACTCACCGCGCGCCTGCACTTCCAGTCCCTTGGGCATGCGAATCGTGGTGTTGATACCAAACGTGTGAGTGGGGTTCTGCGGCCCGAAGATGTGGTCGTACTCGATGATCGGGTCGGCGATCTCGTCGGCATTCACGATCCTGTTGGCGCGCAGCGCGAACACGGGCTCGCCCACCTTGATCCAGCCGCCGCCAATGGAGAACTCGGTGGCGCCGCCCAGGTCGAGCACCTCGCTCTTGTTGGTGTAGACACTGCCGCCCAGGTCGAGCCCCCAGGTGCCGGAGTCGTAGACGTTGGCGTTGATGCCAAGCTCTATACCCTGGTTCTGCAACTTGCCCACGTTCATGAGCTGCGAGTTGGAGAAACCTTCGGAAGGAGCGTGGCGAACCAGGAAGAGTGCGTCCGAAGTGACCGAGTGATAGTAGGTGAACTCGGCCGTCACTCGCTGGTTGAGGAAGGCGCCGTCGAAACCGAATTCGGTCTCAGCGGTGCGCTCGGGCCCCAGATCCGGGTTACCAAGGTTGCTGGGGACGAACGCCGAGAGTCCGGCGTACTGCACGGCATCCCACGTCCGCACCGCATCGAAGGCGCCTGGCGCACGACCCGACTGACCGTACGCCGCACGCAGCTTCATCGAGCCCAGCTTCTCCGGCCAGAACTCCTCATCGGATATCACGTACGAGCCGCTGATCTTGGGATAGGCCTGGAGACCGAAACCAGATCCGAAGGCACTGTTCCCGTCCACTCGCCCGCCGACCGTCACGAAATACCGATCGCGGAAGGCGAAGAGTGCCTGGCCGAACAGACCGGCGTTGATCGTCCGGGTGCGCTCCTCGACTCCGGTCTGCACTGCCGTATTGCTGACCGTCGCCTCACCCGGGCCCGGTAGATTGTCGCCCTTGGCGATCGTGTTGACCTCGTCGTTGGTGACACTCTGGCCACCGAAGGAGAGAGTCGCGGAGGCCGAGGATCCGAGATCCAGCCGGTAGCTGCCAACGTAGTCGAAGGTCAGCGTGTTGGTGTTGTAACGCTGATCGGAAAGAATGCCCTTGGGAGCGGCGACGAAGCCGTAGGGGCGGACGTTCCGGTTCTCCTGCGACGCCAGGTCATAGCCGACCGTGAAACGGTTGGTGAAGCGATCGGAGGGCGAGTAGGTGGCCGTACCGCCAGTGATGAGGCGGTCGATCCAGGTATTCAGTTCGTAATCGAGCACCTGACTCACCACTGCCGGATCGCCGCTGCTGAAGTAGTTGCGCTCCTGACGGTAGGCGTTCAGCGTGAGCCCGTGGGCGTTGTTGCCCGACGGCGTGTTCTGGATGCCGGTGCGCGTGTAGGAGGTATTCCAGGCAAGGAGCACCTTGGGCAGCGGCGCGAAGGTGAAATTGCCGCGCACGTTGTACTTGCGCTCCTCATCGAGCGGCAGGACGCCCTCCTCGTTGTCGAAACCGCCGGAGACGAAGTACTGCATCTGCTCGGTGCCACCGGAGACGTTGGCCGAGTAGCCCTGGCGATAGGCGATACCGGTACCGGGGAGCTTCCGATCGAGGAAGCTTCCGTTACGGCGGGTGTAGTCGTCGATGTTCAGGAATGGCCGTGGTTCGGGAGCGAACTCCATCAGCCGGTTGAAGCCCTGGTCGACCGAGAAATTCCAGCGCGGTGCGCCGGCTGCGCCGCGCTTGGTGAAGATCTGGACCACCCCTGCAGACGCCTCGGTGCCATAGAGGGTGGTGGCGGCGGCACCCTTGATCACCTCGATCCGCTCGATGTCGGCCGGGTCGATATCGGACAGGGGGCTGGCGGTGACGTTGCCGCTCCGTCCGTTGAAGTCGCCCGGGGGCACGTTCTTCTTGTAGGCGTCGCTCTTCACCCGCACGCCGTCCACGTAGATGAGCGGCTGGTTGGTCTGCGAGATGCTGACCGTCCCGCGGAGACGGATCTGAGATCCCGAACCGGCCATGCCGCTCCCGCCGGTCACGATCATTCCAGGTGTGCGCGACTGGAGTAGCTGGTCGACGTTGGCAACCGGCTGTATGACGTCCTCCATCTTGATCTGGGCGATCGAGTTACCCACCTCGCGCTTGCGCGCGGCGCCGGCGGTGCCGGTCACCACCACCTCGTCCAGCGAGAGTGCCTGGGTGGCGAGGACGAAATCGGCGGTCGCGGTCTGCTCGGCAGCTACGGTGACCGTCATGTCCTTGCGCGCGAATCCGATCATCTGCGCCCGGACGGTCTGGGGGCCCACCGGAACGTTGGCGATCACGAACTCGCCGTCCGCATTGGTGAGACCGCCGCGGGTCGTTCCAACAATGGAGACCGTCGCCCCGGAAATGGGGCGCTGGGCCTCGTTCAGTACCTTGCCTCGGATGGAGCCAGTGGCCTGGGCGGCCGCCGTGGTCGACAGCAGCGCCAGCAACGACAGTACGAGTGCACACGACTTCATGCACTGCAGACGGATATCAGATGTCATTTTCCCTCCTCATCGAGCGGGTCACAGTGGGACAGATCGGGCGGGATCGGTGCGCAGATGGGGCAGGAGCATCCTCCGAATAAATATGGAACGCGCCATCCACGGTCCCGGCTTTCGCCGGGATGACGGGCTTTCGCCGGGATGGTCCCGGCTTTCGCCGGGATGACGGGCTTTCGCCGGGATGACGGGCTTTCGCCGGGATGACGGGCTTTCGCCGGAACGGTAGTAAGGGCAGAGTATGGAAGCAATTGGGCAACAGTACGAACCGGGTTGCCATCCGTCAAGAATCGCGGGCCTCGGAATGCACGGTATCAACGCATAAAGATGCGGAAAACAGGGACCCGCGATTCCGACGGCCCACCCCCTCCACCGTCAGGTGTCGATCCTGTCTTCCCGGAGAGCGCCTCGTAGATCAGCAAGCCGGCGACCGCTGCCGCCCCTCCCACGGCCAGTCCGGTTCGCATCTTGTTGAGCTGACGACGCTCCAGCGACGTCACGTCATCCCTGGGCAGGCGAAGTTCCTGGAAGAGAACCTGTTCACCGAAGGCGGCCGGCCCGCTGGAGGGCACGAGAATGACGATGTCACTCGCGGTCGTGCGCGTCACCTCTCCGTCCAGGACGCGAACCCGCTCGCCAAGTGTTTCGGCTACCCGGGAGACTCCGGCATCAGTGAGATGGACGCGCAGGCGCCCAGGCTCGATGTCACTGTCCAGACGGATCGGGGTGAGGGTGAAGCAACCGGCGAGCAGGGAGCAACCAGTGGCTACGGCCACGATTCGAGAGGTGCGTGCGGCACGGATCATAACGTGGGGGCGGAATCTTCCTTCACACGCGGACGGTGGAGCGGGGGGGCAGGATCGCATACAGCATGACTCGGAAGGAGAGAAGAAGGGCTGGCGGCAGAGGGCCGCGATCCTGGCTCCTCCACACTGGCAAACATTCCTGTGCGGTGCGATCGTCCGGGCGGGATTTCTGACGCGGTGCACCATGAACCGACGATCGATTCGCTGTCCCTCTCGCATCGATTCCAGTGCGCTGACGATGCACGACATGCGACCCGCACTGCCGGCAGCAGGGGAGCCTGAGGCGTCGGACCGGGTTTCGCGAATCCGGGGTGGCCGCTAGCATACGGCCCCGGTCGATTGGCTGTCAAGGCAATCTGGTCAGCCCATGCCGAATGGCTCGTCATCAAGTACCACCGCGCCACGAACGTACCGATCGAGCAACTCGAACGAGGCCGGTTCGTAGGCCTCGACCGGGGGTAGTCCGCCGTCGAGCAGGGGACCACGGTCACGTAGCAGCCGTGCCACCGCACTGATGAGCCAGGAAGTATCGTGATGCTCTTCCACACAGGCGTCCACCAACTCGATGAGCTCGCCCGCCAGTTTCTGGGGGGTGGGGTCGCCGACAGCCCGCCAGCCAATCGCCGTGAGAGCGTTGGTCAGGCCGGCCACGGCCTCTCTGGCGCTCCGGTCCGCGATGTAGCGCGCGCGGAGCGCGGTGTAGCTGATCATGAAATCATCCTGATTCCGCCGTGTGTGACGTCATTCCGCGGCCGGCCCGGCTGGCCTCACGTGACCCTGGCCGGCGCGGAAGCAGTGGTGGGACGAAGGGCCATGCCAGTCCACTGTTTCGCGATCTTCCCAAGCCTCGTGGCATACCGCCTGCTTGATACTGCAGTGACGACAGACAGCACTGCGAGCCGCGCGTCCTGGGTATTGCTACCGCATACCCCACAGCTCCAGCTCGCTGTCCGACCCTCTCCCGTACCAATCGTGGGACAGCTGTCTCGCGCGTTCCCGACTGAGCGGCGGTGGGAGAGGCGAGGCCAGGACAGCGATGGTTTCGCGATGACGATCGGATGTTTATCCGCGCACGACGCCTACAGAGAGGTAGGCCAATCCGGAAACGTGCACCGCCGATCGCCGGGCCGGCCGACGTTTCCAACACTCCTCGAAATGGAGCTTGATGATGGCAGAGAGCAAACAGGCCGACAGGCACATCGGACAGACCAAGGGCATTCGCAACCACGACCACGACCTCATCCATGAGCTCAGTGTTCGCCTGGATGCCATCTGGCGCTACGACCAGTACATCGCCAACGCCGAGACCGAGAAGGCTGAGGAAGCGAGGGCGCTCTGGGAGGATATCAAACAGCAGGACCTGCAGACGGTCGAGCGTCTCAAGGGGATCATCCGGGACCATGTGCGGAACAACGATTTCTGACAGCCGTCCGGGTGAGTAGTAGCACACGAGAGACAGCCTTGCCAGCTCGAAGGATGACCTGGCGAGGTTGTTCTCGTTTGTGCTGTCCGGATAGCGGTCATGGTGCTCCGACGCACGAGGAAGGCAGGTGGCGTCGTTGTCGACGCAGGCATACCAACCTTGCACCTGCATCGACGGAAACGCATGCTTGGCTGTCTGCATGTCGTCACGCACGCCAGGCAGGTTCACCTCTCCCGTCAGAATCAGCTCCAATGGACTCCGCCTTCCGCGCCACCCCGCGAACTCTCTCGCGGTGACCGCGCCCCTCCATCTCCTCACTGTCTGGGATCCGTCGCGCGGACCCGACCCGCTGCAGGCACATCTGCAGTTCCTGCTCGACCGCCGCCGTCGCGAGAAATCTGGAGAATTGCAGGACGAGGATGTCTACGTCTGGTGGGGAAAGATCCGCTCGCCCAACCGGCAGCAGCCGCTGCCGCACCTGGAGCAGATCATCGAACTCGACAAGCTTCTTCAGGACGAGGCCGGGCCAGACGCCGAGGTGCATCTCTACCTCACCGACTATCGCTCACTCTATGTCGGACATGTGGGTGAGGTGACGCTGGACGATGTACGCGATCCGACGGACAGCGAGGTGGAGCCGGAGGAGGTGGTCTCGCTCTACAAGGGCGTGGGTTGTGACTGCTGGTTCCGTCTGCTGGATCTGAGGCGCATCGTCCACGACGACACGCTGGGCGTGGTGAGGGAGCTTCGCAAACTCCGGAACGTGCGCTACCACGACCGACCGGTCTCCATCTACGGCGGAATGGTCGACCTGCCGCTGGTGGTCAGGCGCGACGACGGTGCGCGCTGGTTCGAGCCGCGCGTGCGTGAGCAGCTCATCGAGGGACGCTCATGGGCCGAGTTCGACGCCGAGCGCACGGGGCTGGGGAGCGTCGAACGCGACCTGCGCGAGAACATGCTGGGCGAGGCTCCGTGGCTCGGGCTGGATCCGGCGGCCCGGACTTTCATCGCCTCGGCGGAGAAGGTGTTCCGGGATCACCGCGGCGAGCCCGCCTTCGACTTCTCACCGGTACTCGTCAATCTGGCCAAGGCCGTCGAGGTGCAGGTGAACGACCTGCTGCGACGTGCGCTGCGATCGGCGCCAGCGGAGGCCCGTCGGGCGAACGTGGATGGCCGGACCGTGGATGTGGTGGATGGCGGTCCGTTCTCGCTCGGTCAACTGGCGCGGATCATAGGCGGAGAGCGGGAATTGAACGAGGAGTTGGGGCGGAGACTGGAGCCGTCGAAGTGGATCACCGGCAGTCTACCATCGATCCTGGACGAACTGGCGGAGCTGCGGAACCCCGCGGCACATCGCCTGATGTTGGGACGGGAGGAAGTCGGCCGGCTGCGAGACAGGATGGTGGGGGTGGGCTGCGTGGGAGATCTGGTGGAGTTGGGGCAGGTGCGCGTCAGGTAGCCCTGCTCCCGTGGCGCGTGGACTGCTCGAGGACACGCACCTACCTGGCGGTGAGTACTGCCGCTCGGAACTGTCGCTGCCAACCAGGATTTCCACCGCCGGGTGCGCAGAAGTACGCGCTCATCACGCCCGGGCGTGATGTCCTGGCGCTCAGCCGCCCGCCGCGGCCTTGCTGACCTCAGCGAGCACCGCTCCCATCTTCTGCACGCCCGCACCGCCCTTCTCACCCAGGCCATGCCGTTCTCCCATCCACGCTGCGTCCGTGTATGTGAGCCAGACCCGTGAGTCCGCGTCCTCCCAGGCCAGCATCTTCACCGGCAGATCCAGCCCAACGGTCTGCCTGTCCTGCATCAGCAGCGAGCCGACCTTGGGGTTGCCGAAGATGAGGAGTTCTGTGGGCCGCAGTTCCATCCCGACCCCCGCGGCGTTCCTCGCATGATCTATTCGCGCGAAGATCGTGAATCCCTTCTCCTCGAGGATCGATACGAGCCGATCGATGGTCTCGTGGACCGAGTGTTTGCTGGCAATCGTGACCAGTCCGTTCTCGCTCATCCGTACCTCCGGGCAGATTGTGTCTGCGGTTGCCGATGACGAACCGGGATTGACAGACGCGCGGACGTCGCGGCAGCCATCCCGGACGCGCGTCTCCGCCAGCACCCGGCGGCCATCGGTGGGCGCGGCATGGTGAGCGCCAGACGGATTGGCAACGGCGGCGCGACCAGCTTCGACATCCTGCGCACCGATCGTCATCGGGATGGCGCCGATGACGAGGAGCGCGATGCAGTAACGATTGAGATGACGACTCATGAGGATCTCCGGGCGTGCGGGGGATGTCAGGACTTCGCTACGCCCGAACCGGCGGAGCGCCGCTCGCTGATGCAACGATGGCTGGTGCCACCACCCGTCGCATCAGCGGGCAGCTCACCCGGCGTCAGTCAGTTCTCGGGCGCCGTCGCGAAACGCAGGTATGGCAGCCTGATGTCGAGTTCGCCGAACTTCTCCCTGGCCTGCTCGTCGTTCAGCGCCATGCCTACTATGACGTCCTCGCCAGGCACCCAGTTGGCGGGGGTGGCGATAGGCGCGCTGTCGGTGGTCTGGATGGCATCCAGCGCGCGCACGATCTCGGCGAAATTCCGACCTACCGACATTGGATAGGCCATCGTGAGACGGACCTTCTTGTCCGGACCGATGATGAACACCGTTCGCACCGTGGCGCTGTCGGCAGGCGTGCGACCGTCTGGCAGGTAGGCGTCTGCCGGGAGCATGTCGTACAGCTTGGAGACATGCAGCGAGGTGTCGTCAATGATCGGGAAGGCAGCGGGGGCACCGGCAAATGCCTCGATATCACGCTTCCACTTCCGGTGCTCGTCCACACTGTCCACCGACACGCCCATGACCTTGGTGTTGCGACGGTTGAATTCCGGGACGAGCTGGGCAACAGCGCCGAATTCGGTGGTACAGACCGGGGTGAAATCCTTCGGATGCGAGAACAGGATGGCGTAGCTGTCACCGATCCAATCGTGGAGGGTGAGCTCGCCGGCGGTGGAATCCGCGGTGAAATCAGGTGCGACATCGTTGATACGAACAGCCATGCGTGAAACCCTCGCTTGTTGTGCAGATTTTCCTGAAGACCATGAGTTCCGAGGTCGACTAATCGTCCTCTCAACCTAACCCGGGCGATCGGCCCGGGCTCGGCAGGCAGGAGTGCACAGCAGCTCTCGCCACGCCCGTCTGACCACACCGTAGCGGCTACCTGCCGGCGCTCTCCTGATACGACGGATTCGCGGCCAGGCGCCCGGACGCGCCGCCCGAGCCACGAACGAGCGCAAGTCCTGCACCGACCCCGTTCGTGCCCGGCGAATTGGCGACGGCGCCGGCAAGCCCGCATTACAGGATCCCGCGCTTTCTGTTCACAGATGGGTGGTGTTGCCAGATCCCGGCCGCCAGATTTGCTGACTGGCGGTTGGCCGGATGAGATCGGACACGTCGCCGCCGAGCATCGATCCACCTCGCTTCACCCCGATACCGCAGTGATGTCCCTGCATTCTCTGCCACGTCCCAACACACCAACCAGGCGCATGTTCCGGCAGACGGCGGCCATCGTCTGCCTGCTCGTGCTCGGCGCCGCATGTGGCTCCGGCTCATCCGATGGATCTTCCGTCGACCGGTCAGACGACGGAGAGTCGACTTCCCGATCAGCGGGAACCCCGGACGGCGGTGTCGTATCCTTCCTGGAAGGCCAGGACTACCTTGTGCTCGAGCGCGTCCGCATCCTGGATGAGATGGGCTTCGACCGTCCGGTGGAGGCCATGAGCGTGCTCGTGCCAGCAGGCTGGCGCACCGGAATGGGGGTGCGGTGGAAGGACGTGGGTGGGTGTCGCGGCGAGATCGTCACCTGGCAGATGACGGCGACGTCGCCGGATGGCGCGATCCGCTTCGCCGTACTTCCCGTCCGCGCCTTCATTGCCAGTCAGGATCAGATGATCCAGCAGGCGTTGATCACTGCTTCCCGCCAGGGTGGATGCGCGGTGAGCGCCCCATTCGATGCGCGGCAATATCTGGGCAGTCTCGGCCGCGATGAACTCGGTGCGTCGTCCATCAGCGACGTGCAGGATGACGAGAGCCTCCGCACGCTGGTGGAGCGCATGACGGCGGAGACCAATGCCGCTGCACGACAGCATGGGACGGGCGTCACCCAGTCCGGCAGCGCAGCATATGGCAGGCTCCAGTGGCCGGACGGCTCCCGGGGAATTGCCAACGTGGGAGTGCTGGTAGCAGAGATGCCAGCGGCCGATCTCCACGGCGCTCCCAACGGTTCAGCATCGACGGTGGTCTTCCATCAGGCGTACATCCGGTACCCCGCCAATCGTGAGGCCGAAGCGCTCAGGATCTTCGGCACCATCCTGGCCAGTCATCGCGTGAACCCGATCTGGCAGAAGGCGAAGGACGAATTCCTGACCCAGCTCGGCGACATCGAGCACACCGGCCGCATGGAGCGCATTCGCCTGACGGGCGAGCAGAGCGCGGCCTACGCCCGGGAGCAGGGCAAGGCCTCCGACGCGCTGATGCGCAACTGGGAGAAGGCACAGCTTTCGCCTGATGCGAGCCAGCACCGTTTCATCCAGACCGTCCGCGAAGTCGAGACATGGAACGACCCGAACAGCGGATCGGTGGAGCTGGGTGCGGGCTACGAGCATGGGTGGAGCAGGGCTGACGGCTCCATCATCCTCTCCAACGATTCACTGTTCGACCCCAGGGTGGAGCTCGCGCAGGACTGGTCGCGGATGGAGAAGGTGAAGCCGTAGGGAGGTCAGCCGGCCTCTGGCTTGCCGGGATTCTTCGGCTTCTTCGGTTTCTTCGGCTTCTTCGGCGCTGGCTCCGGCAGCTCGCTCTCGGTGGCACGAACGAGCGTCGCCAGGAAGTCGGCATCGTCCACGTGATCGTCGAGCACGAAGTACATACTGGCCCCTGGGTAGGGCGGTGCCTCAGCGGGGGTCACGAGGAGCGCACGGCCAGCCTTCGTCGGCTTCAGGAAGAGACGGTCGTCCGCGACCAGGGCGACCACCTTCCGGCCGGCGTAGATCGCGTACTCACCGAACATCCTTCTGGCCGATATCCCACCGACTCCGCGCAACTGTTCGCAGATGTACTCGACGAGGCCCGCGTCGGATGCCATGGGATTCCCGGCTGGTGAAGAGGTGGAGGGACGGATGGAGCGAATGAAGCAGCGTCAGCCAGGCACGGGCGATGGCGATGGCGATGGCGTCGCGGGCAGGTGAAGCTGTCTCGCGGCACTCGATCCCGAACCTCTGGCGGCCGATGAATAGTGCCGTCGTCAGCTCGTCGAGCTGTTCATTCCGGGTTGGCGCACGACTATCTCGGTGAGCACGGAGTTGGCGATGTAGCAACTCTCATGCGCGCGATGGTGGAGGTCGGTCTCCTGTTCTGCAGTCGGAGTCGTTCTTCCGCCGTAGGCGATACGCGGGGCAAGTTCCACCTGGCTCACCCAGTGCACGCCGCGGTCGTTCCTCGTCATGCGTCCCACTGCCTCGTCCTCGTAGCTCATCACCTCGAAACCGGTGTTCGCGGCGACGAAGAGGAAGGAGAGCATGTGGCAACTGGCGATCGCCGCCACGAAGGCCTCCTCCGGATCCACGTTCGCCGGGTTGGAGTAGGGCAGCGGCACCACGAGGGGTGACGGCGAAGCGGGAACGGTGACGCCGCCGTCAAAGGTCCAGCTATGCTCGCGGGAATACTGTCGTTTGGCGAACGAACCACCGTCGTGACGCCAGCTGATATGGGCGCGGTGCTCGGACATATGGTCGGGATTCAAATGGAGGGACGAAGGTCAGTGAGTGGATGTATCAACCGTCGGTAAAGTGGCCGTCAAGGCCGTCTTGATTGAGGATTACTGTCCCCGTCATTCCCGGCCTGCCCTAGTCGTTCCCGGCCTGCCCTCGTCATTCCCGGCCTACCCTCGTCATTCCCGGCCTACCCTCGTCGTTTCCGGCCTACTTTCGTCGTTTCCGGCCTACCCTCGTCGTTTCCGGCCTACCTTCGTCATTCCCGCGGAAGCGGGAACCCATATTCCGGTCGCGAAACCATGGGTCCCGGCGTTCGCCGGGATGACGGGAGATGGGACGACGGGAGAAGGGATGACGGGAGATGGGATGACGGGAGATGGGACGACGGGCGATGGGACGACGGGCGATGGGACGACGGGAGATGGGACGACGGGCGATGGGACGACGGGAGATGGGACGACGGGAGATGGAACACGGGGGAGGGAACACGGGGAGGGAACACGGGGGATCGGACCTGGCTCACGCCCGGGACTCCGAAGGATGCCCGGCGTCCGTTGCAATCGCCGATCCCGCCACCGCGGCCACTTCCGGAGCCCCCAGCGGCGGCCTCACCCGGTCGGCCGGCCAGCCAAAGAGGAAGTGGCACGCCGCCCCACAGACCGCGCCCTGACATGGGCCCATTCCGGTGCGCGTGTAGAGCTTGGCCTGCCGCGCGGTCCACGATGGATCCAGGCGTGAGCGGGGTACGTCCTCGCACCGGCAGACGATCGTGTCCGCCTGGGCCAGGTGGCGCAGTTCATCGCGTAATGCGAAGGACGTCGCCAGTTGCCCGGAAAAGCGGAGCCAGCTCGATCGCCCCCGCGTCAGCGCCGCCTCGCCAGCCGGGTTGCGGCCGGCAGCGACCAGGCCGGCAATCTGCCCCTCGGTGAGCGCGGCCAGTTCTCCGCCAATTCCGGTGGGCTCGCCGGCGGCGAGGATGCGCGCTACGCTGGTCCGCTGCCAGTCATCCACAACCACCCTGCCGTCGTCGATCACGCAGCCCAGCAACGAGGCGAGATCCACGTTCGGCACCAGCCCGTAGGAACAGCAGAGCAGATCACACTCCCTGCTCCAGCTCCGTTTCCCGTCCGTCATCACCACTCGCTCCACCCTGCCGTCACCCTCGGCGCGGACTATCCAGCTACCTGTGCGGTAGGCGGTGCAGGCGAAGGCGCTCCGGTAGCGCGCCCCGTCAATCAGCTTGGATGGGTGTCGCAGGAGGCTGGTGCCAAAGCTTGCCAGCCGCCCCACTGATGCCTGTTCCAGCACGCCCTGCAGGAGCGCCCCCGACCGCGCCATGGCCGCCGCAACGGGAAGGATGAGCGGGCCGCTGCCCGCCACCACTGCACGCCTGCCGCGCACGTCCAGCCCACCCTTGAGCATCGCCTGTCCGCCGCCTATTCCCATCGCTCCTGGAAGCGTCCAACCGGGGTAGGGGATGAACAGTTCCCGCGCCCCGGTGGCGATGACCACCGTGCCGGCGCGCACGCTCATGCCCGCCCTCCCGCGCACCACGCGCAGCAGACCGTCGGGCGTGGCGTCGGTCACCGCCGACTGCGTCATCACACGTGCGCCAGAGCGACCGAGTCGCTCGATCCACCGACGCGCTACATGTGGAAGGTCGGCCTCGTTCCGATGGCGCCACACCTGGCCACCCGGATGGACGCCCTGATCGATGAGGAGGGTACCTGCACCACTCTCCGCGGCACGGGCAGCAGCAGCGATCCCCGCCGGCCCACCCCCGACCACGGCCACGTCGCATTCCACGACATCCGTTGCGCTGGAGGGGGCCTTCTCGACCAGAGTCATGCTCCACCACCGCTCGCCGTATCCACGACCATGCCGTGCTCACAAGGCACGAGGCATGATCGCTGGTGCGGCCTGCCGTCCACCGTCACGCGACACTCGAAGCAGCTACCCATGCCACAGATCGGAGCGCGCGGCTGGCCAGTGACCGAAGTGCGGAACGCCTGGACACCCTCATTCGCCAGGGCGGCCGCCAGTATCGTCCCGGCCGGCACGACAACGCGCCGGCCGTCCACGACGATCTCGACCTCAGCGTTCGTCATCTAGACGGCGGCCGGCACGTGGCTGTTCGGCATCGCACGCCCTGGCGCGAACGGAGTGGGGTCGACCGCCGATGCACGGCCCAGGATTCCATCGACAATCAATGCCGCCGTAGCAGGTGCCAGGGTTATGCCCAGCCCTTCATGGCCAGCCGCGATCCACAACCCGTCCACCCCTTCCCAGCGTCCGATCAGCGGCAGGGCATCGGGCGTCGCCGGGCGAAAACCCGTCCAGCTACGGGTCACGACGAGGCTCGCGAGCTGCGGCATATAGTGGATTGCCCGCTGCAACATCGTGCCCAGCAGTTCGCGATTCACCTCCGGGTCGCGTCCCACCAGTTCGCGCGACGAACCCACGAGCAACTGCCCGGTGGCGCGCGGTTGAACATTGAACGCGACCGATGGTCCGCCCAATGTGTGCGCGCTCTCCAGGTAGCCCAGCTCCACGACCTGATGATTGCAGAAATCCGGATAGCGATCGGTGATGAGTAGCTGCCCCTTCCGCGGCACGATCGGCAGTCCCGGCGTGAGAAGTGGTGCGTCGATGCCGGCGGCGTTGACCACCGCGCCGGCCGAGAGTACCGCCGTCGATCCACCACGCTCTCGCACGTACACCGATCGACCATCGATCCTCTCGACCGTGCAATTCTCGCGCAGCTCCGCACCCAGCGCCCGTGCGCGATCGGCGAGATGGCGCGCCGCCGCTGGAGGGTAGAGCACCGAGTCGTCACTCACGTGCAGCGCGCCGGCAAGGCCACGCCTGAGCATCGGTTCCATCGACATGAGTAGCTGTTCATCCACCACCTCGGCGGCGATGCCATGGCTCTGGTAGCGGTCACGCTTCGTGCGCGCTGCAGCCATCTCCGCGTCAGTCGCGGCCACCCAGAGTGTGCCGCGCTGCTCGGCTTCACAGTCGGCCGGCATCTCCTTCGCGAGCTCGGACCAGAGATGGCGTGAGTATGCCGTGAGTCGGAGCTCGGCCTCGGAATCGTCCATGACCACCAGATGGCCCATCGCCGACGCCGTGCTCCCGCCGCCCACGAAGCCGCCATCGATCAGGCAGACGCGCAGCCCCTCGCGGGCGAGCGCGAAGGCACACCCCGCACCCACCACGCCAGCGCCTGCGACAAGGACATCTGGCTGGCGCGACGGGCTCATGTCGGAGCGAAGCCGAAGCGGAAGGGGTCGTCGGCGTCGAAGAGGAGTGTCGAGCGCGACGTCACGTACGCGCGTCCCTGGATGTACGGCACCAGGGCTCCGTCGCGTTCTTCCAGCCAACCCGTGAAGAGACTGCCGGTGATGCTCTCCTGACGCCACCGTTCGCCGGCCTGTAGCGCTCCACGCGCATGCAGTGACGCCATCTTCGCCGACGTGCCGGTGCCGCAAGGCGACCTGTCGTAGGCAGCGCCCGGACAGAGCACGAAGTTCCGACCGTCCGCATCCTCGCGCCTGGGGGGTCCACCCAGTTCCACGTGGTCTATCAGGGCGCCGTCGTCGCCGGTGATGCCGCCGCGCTTCAGGGCATCACGGATCGCAGTGGTGACGCGCAGCAGTTCCTTGCCATTGGTGAGGTCCAGCGCAGGTTCGGCAAGCTCGGTGATGAAGAACCAGTTCCCGCCGTAAGCCACGTCGCCGCGGACGCGCCCCATGCCAGGCACCTCCACCTGCACGTCAGCCAGGTGTAGACGGGCCGGCACGTTCTCCACTGTCACCAGACCGTCCTGTGCCACATCGGCGTGTACGGTGCCCGCCGGAGTGTCAATCGCCACGCGACCGATCTCCATGCGGCCCAGAAACTGGAGCGTGCGGACGACCCCGATCAGCCCGTGGCCGCACATGCCGAGATAGCCGACGTCGTTGAAGAAGATCACGCCAGTGACCGCTCCCGGCGTCACCGGTGGTGTGAGCAGGGCACCCACTATGGCATCATGCCCGCGCGGCTCGCAGACCACGCCGCGCCGCAGCGCGTCGTGATCGCGTTCGAGCACTGCCCGCCGCTGGAGCATCGTTGCTCCTTCGGGCTGCGGCCACCCTGACAGCACCACGCGAGTGGGCTCGCCCTCGGTGTGCGAGTCCACCACCTCGATCTCTCCGGGGGGCTGTCGCATCGATGTCACCTGACGAGGTCCGGCCGCGCCGCCATCTTCCTTCTCACGAGATCCCGCACGCCCTCGGCCTCTTCCGGCAGCAACTCCAGACGCGGTGGCCGTACCCTCGCGCTTCCGCGACCGAGTTCACTCTGCGCCAGCTTGATGAGCTGGACGAACCTGGGGCCGAGGTCGAGGTGCAGGAGCGGGATGAACCATTCGTAGAGCTCGCGCGTACCCTCGCGGTCACCCGACATGGCGAGGTCGTACAGCCGCACCGACTCTTCCGGCAGCGCATTCACGAGGCCGGCGATCCAGCCCACCGCACCAGCCGCGATTCCCTCCACGATCATGTCGTCTATGCCGACGAATATGGCCAACCGGTCGCCCAGGAGGGCACGGATGGCCGTCACTCGCCGGATGTCACCGCTGGACTCCTTGACCGAATGGAGGTTCTCGTGAACACAGAGTTCTTCCACCTCCGACGGCAGGAAGTCGGTGCCGTAGGCGATCGGGTTGTTGTACAGCATGCATGAGAGCGGTGTTGCGGTAATGATGGCCTCCATGTGAGCCTTCATCTCCCGCCAGTCGCTGCGGTAGACATACGGGGGTAACACCATGAGCCCGTCGCAACCAGCCCTCTCCGCCTCCTTTGCCAGCGCCACCCCTTCGTGCGTACTCATCGCCGATATGCCCGCCACGAGCGGGACGCGTCCCTCAGTCACGCTCCGGCAGGTCCGGAAGATCTCGACCTTCTCCTGGAAGCTCATCGTCGCGGCTTCGCCGAGCGAGCCGAGGGGTAGGATGGCGGTCGACCCGCTGTCGATCAGCCACGCGACGTGGTCACGCAGGCCATCGTGGTCGACGGAGAGATCCTCGTTGAACGGAGTGGTGATCGCAGGGAAAACGCCGCGCCAGTCGGTGGCTTGCATGTGGGTTGATCTCGGGAAGTGAGTCGGGGCCAGCTTCACGGGTTGATCTGAACAGTCTTCGTCTCGGTGTAGAACTCTCGCGCGGCCGGCCCCTGCTCACGGCTGCCTGAGCTGGAGCCCTTCATTCCGCCAAACGGTGCGTGCGGGTCCACGCCGGTGGTGTCCCCATTCACTCGCACCAGACCTACCTCTATCCTCTGCACATAGTGCAGTGCGCTACGCAGGTCGTGCGTGAAGAGCGAAGCGCTCAACCCATACCGCGTCTGATTGGCGATGGCGATCGCGTGCTCCATGTCATCCGCGCTGAGCACCCCGAGAACTGGCCCGAACAGCTCTTCCTGGGCCAGCCGGGCAGCAGGGTCGGCGATACGGATGACAAGCGGGGCGAAATAGAAGCCGCGCCTGAAGCGTTCGTCGTCCGGCAATTCGCCGCCGAATATCCGATCCGCCGTCGAATCGGCGAGCGCTGCACTTATGGAATCGTGCGATCGCTGACTGATCAGCGGACCTACCGCCGATGTGGCGTCGGCCACTGGCCCCAGCGGTAGCGCCTCTACCTGCGAGCGCAACCGGTCCAGGAAGTCGCCCTCGATCTTCCTGTCCACGACGACACGACTGGTCGCGGTGCACTTCTGACCGGCGTAGCGCATGGCGCCGGCAGCGGTCAGTGCGGCGGCCGCATCGAGGTCCGCATCGGCAGCGACGATGACGACGTTCTTGCCACCCATCTCGGTCTGGTAACGGACATTTCTCCTCGCCGCGATCGCCGCCACCAGGGCCCCCACCTTCGCCGAGCCGGTGAAGCTGATGCCACGCACCTCGGGCGCCTCGATGAGCGGCGTACCGACATCCACACCCGTGCCCAGAATGACGTTGAAGACGCCTCGCGGCAGGCCCGCCGTGATGGACGTCTCGGCCAACAACGTCGCGACACGGGAAGAGAGCTCGGACGGCTTGAGGACCACCGTATTGCCGAAGGCGAGCGCGGGCGCGGCCTTCCAGAGCGGTATGGCGAGCGGGAAGTTCCAGGGCGTTATGAGGGCGACCACGCCGAGCGGCTCGCGGAGCGAATACTGGAGGGCGCCAGGCAGACCTGCCGGTATCACGTCGCCCACGGAGCGCACCGCCTCGCCGGCGTAGTAGCGGAGGATGACGATGCACCGACCGACCTCACCACGAGATTCGCCGATGGGCTTGCCGACCTCGCGTGCCATCGCCTGGGCCAACTCCTCAGCGCGCTCCGAGATGGCCGCTGCCCAGCGGTGGAGATGCTCGCCGCGCGCCGGCCCGGTGAGGGCGCGCCAGGCGGGGAGTGCGGCAGCGGCCGCAGTGGTCGCCGCGCGGGCGTCGTCGGCCGAGCCATGAGGGACGCGAGCGATCACGTCGCCGGCATCTGATGGATTGAGATCGTCCATCCAGCCGTCGGATTCCACCCTCCGGAATTCGCCGTGGATGAAGTTCTGGAGGTGCTCTGCTGTATCAGCCATCGGACATCAGGCGGGGCTCGAGAGAATGGGTCGCTCGGGGCGAGCAGTTCGCATTGCCGGAGTTCACCGCGGCCGGTCGGACGCGGTCATGGAGCGCTCACCACGCAGGAAGTCGATCAGCGATTGTCCGGCACCAGTAATGTGCGCGTTGAGCAGATGGCAGGCACGGCTGGCGGCACCTTCCCGAGCCGCGGCGACTATGGCCCGGTGCTCCTCCTGCGCCCTCGACTCTCCATGGGTGAGAGCCAGTTGCATCCGCGCGTAACGATTGGTGTGCAGATGGAGTCGCTCGACCACGGCCAGCGTGACCGGGCGAGCGGCGGCACAGTAGAGCGTGGAATGGAAGTGCCAGTTGAGGTCACCCCATGCTGCAATGTCGCGGTCACGAAAGGCGGCTTCGTACTCGTCCAGCACTTCCTCCGCCCGCTCCAGGTCGTCGTCGCTCATGAGCGGCACCGCGCGTCGGAGCAGGTCGCTCTCCAGTTCGGCGCGCAACTCGAACAGCTCCTCGATCTCGGCGATCGAGAGACTTGAGACCACCGCTCCTCGATGAGGGTTGAAGGTGACGAGCCCCTCTGCTTCGAGTTGGCGAAGCGCCTCGCGAACGGGAATGCGGCTGACGCCGAGATCGGTGGCGAGGACGTCCTGCCGGAGCGGTTCACCTTCCGGGTAGGTGCGATCGAGGATCCGTTCGCGAATGGCGTCGACCGCTGCAGAGGCTAGCGTCTGCCGGAGGAGCGGTCGGGCTTTCCTGGCGGGGGTGCCTCGCGGGCCACTGAGGGCGGAGCGCGACTTGGGCGTGGATGGGTTCGTGGGCATTCTATATGCAATATCCTGTTGGCGCCGTCACGGCAAGCTTCGCGCATGGACGCCGAGGGTAAACCGTGGATGTGAGGCGGTTCAGCGAGTGCCAGGGGGTCTCAAGCTCGAGCTCTCAAGCGATGACCTCGCCCCGGTAATCCTTACCGCACCGTAACGTTCGTGTGCGGCGGTTTCACGTCCAGCAGGTTCTGCACGAAGTAATCCCACCGTCGACGCACCACGTACGGAATATTGTCGATGCCGTGGTGTCCGTTCGGCACGATGAGAAGGTCGAAGTCCTTGTCCGCCTTCATGAGCGCGTCCGCCAGCCGAAGAGTGCTGGAAGGGTGGACGTTCTCATCGAGATCGCCGTGCATGAGAAGCACCTTCCCCTCGAGCTGGCCGGCCATATCGAGGTTCGACTGCTCGGCGTACTGCTTACCCACCGGGAAGCCCATCCACGTCTCGACCCAGGATGCCTTGTCCATGCGGGCGTCGTGGTTGCCGGAGGTGGACACGGCCACCTTGTAGAACTCGGGGTGAGTCAGCATGGCATGCATCGAGTCGTAACCGCCCGCCGAGTGTCCGAAAATTCCCACTCGGGTGAGGTCCAGGTACGGATACCGTTCGGCGAGCTGTCGAAGGGCGGCAATATGATCGGGTATTCCGCCGTCGCCGAGGTTCTTGTAAGAGAAGTCGCGGAACTCGCTAGACCGGCCATCGGTTCCCAAGCCGTCCACCATGACTACCACGAAGCCCAACTCGGCGATGGGTCGCACGAGCTCCTCGCCGGGCCAGGTCCGGTTGCCACGCGCCTGGAAGCTCTTGGGAACGTGGAAGCTGTGCGGACCAGTGTAGATCTGCTCGATTACCGGATAACGGTGTTTCGGATCAAAATTGGATGGGCGCCAGATCACGCCATAGATGTCGGTCTTCCCATCGCGCGCCTTCGCCTTGAATGTCTCGGGCTCCGTCCAGCCAGCCGACAGGAGTGATTTCACATCCGCGCTCTCCAGCTCGCGAATCACGGAGCCATCGCTCGCCTGCCTGAGCACCGACACCGGCGGCAGATCTACGCGCGAGTAGGTATCAACGACATACTTCCTGCTCGGCGAGAGCCACACCGAATGGTCTGCACTCTCGGGGGTGAGGAGGCGCAGGTCACGTCCATCGAGTCGCACACGGTAGAGATGCCTGAGATACGGGTCTTCCCCGCTCTCGCGCCCACCGGCGGTGAAGTAGACGACGCGCTCCTTCTCGTCCACGCCGACGATCTTGCGTACGGCCCACGCACCCCGCGTGATCTGGTTAACTAGCGTACCGCTCCGACCATCATAGAGATAGAGGTGGTTCCAGCCGTCGCGGTCGGAAGTCCAGACCACCTCGCGACCATCGTCGATGACGGCCTGATCGTGACTCCATGTGTCCACCCGCGGCTTCACACTCTCCCGCACCATAGTCCGGGTCGCACCGGTGGAGGGGTCCACGGCGCGAAGCTCGATGCTCGCGAGACCACGCTCGGTATAGGTGAACCACGCGGTTGACCCGTCGCTCGCCCACTCGAATCGTGGCCCACCGTAGTAGAGCTGGTCCAGCGGCGCGGTAACGATGGGGACCGCGCGTCGCGTCGGCACCTCGAAGATCACCGGCGTAGCCTGAGCAATGCCCACGTCCCCGGGAAGTGCATAGGGGAAGGTAAATGCCAGGGGGCGATAGCCGTGCCTCGGTACGCTCTGAACCAGCGTGAGCAAACCCGCCGAACGGAGGTCGAACCGCCAGGAGATCAGCCGCTTCGAATCGGGAGACCATACTGCTGCCGGCCGCAACGGCACGGCCTCCGTACCCGAGCGCACCATCTCTACCGGGTTGACCAGCCCAGCACGGTACTCGAAGCTCGACTGCCCGTCGGAACTCAGCCGAATCTCTTCTCCGTCGCTGACGGACCGGATCCAGAGGTTATGCTCCCGAAGAAAAGCGACCCACCTGCCATCGGGTGACCTTACCTCGGTAGGCGATCTCGCTGGCGTCTCCGCGCTGCGCTGGCAGATGTAGGTATCCAGCGCGCAACTCCAGGCGCTGTCGTGGACAACGAACTTAACTGAGCGCAGCGAATCCACGAGCTCGATCCGCTGGAAGGGAAGGCTGCCCGCGCGATACGTGGTGTCGGCCGCGCGAGAGAGCGCCGCCGACAGCCGTTCGTGATCAAAAGCGGGTCGTTGCTCATCTTTCGCGGGGTCCACGAGCACGAAGATATCTCCCTCGCGCGTATGGCTGAGATACCAGAAACGGTCTGTTTCTCCGATCCAGTTTGGCTCCGCCTCCGAGTGATACACGAGGCTGTCGACTCGCTCAGGCAGCAGCTGTCGGGCACGCTCGTAGTCGATCGCTTTCCCCTGCGCGGCCACCGACACCGGCACTATCACGAGAAGAGCGGCGAACGATATCCGATAGTAGCTGGCTGCTCTCAAGGCACGTTCTCCTGTGTCGGCACATGAGGTGTGTGAGCATGGGCCGAGCATCGCGCTCCGACCATACTGCGCACATCGCTACATGTTGGGGTTATTCCTCCGCTCCGAATCCGGCAGCGGGAAGCAGGTCTGATCGCCGTAGTTGCCAGTGCCGGTGCCGACGTACGGCGTCCCGGAAGCCGGGTAGAAAGTTAGGCCGTAGCGGCGCATGTCACCGAGGTGCTGAGACTCGAGGAAGAACTCCGCCTGACGCTCGTAGATGATCTGCTGTCTGATCTTGGCGGCATCGCCGCCGCTGAAATGCGGGAGGCCCGCGAGGTCGTGTAGCTGGTTGATGATCGCCACAGCCGTCGAGCTGCCGCGCGCCTCAGCCACTATTAGCTGTGCCTCGACCCAGGTTGCGAGCTCGATATCGGCGCCCTGTCCCGTGTATTTCTGCGGCAAATAGAGCGGCGTCTGGGCGTCGGAGCCCAGGCCGTCCTGCACCACCGCGACGCGCGGATCGCTGGTACCGTCGAACTTCACATCCCGGAAAGGAGCATCCACGCTCATCCCCTTATTGAGTTGAAGGCTCTCGTACACATAGTTGGTCCGCGACGGAGGAGTTGCATCATACTGTGCATATGCCACGAAGCCAGCGGGGACCTGCGCCGCGACGTTCGCCGCGTCGTCCGCACGACCCAGGCTCAGCAGCGCTCGGGCATAGCCCACCCGCGCCAGATTCAGAGTAGCCTGGTCGCCTACAGTTCCTGCCGTCTGAATCGCACGCTCGAAGCGTTCGGTCGCGCGCATGAAGATCGAATCTGGCTGGAGCTCCGGACCGTCATCGAATGCGGCGGTGCACATGGCCTCGCCGAGGAGAACGTACGAGTAGCCCGCGTACGCGGACGCCCGTGCGATGAGAGCTGTCTTGCCGGACACCTGATCATCCGGCCAGCTGTCCAGCAACTCCAGCACGTGATCGCTCATCCAGCGCGCCGTCGAGAGCGGCTTGTATACGGAGAGCCCGCTGGCACACGTGTACATCCCGTAGAGTCCCGTGCTCGGGTTCATGTCGCGCAGATCCGTCTCCTTTCCCCACGGACTGTTGGAGGACCAGCGCAGCTCGTTGCCCATGAGCCCTCCCATCACCACGTAGCGACCGAAAGCACACTCGAACTCGTTAATGGCGCCGTCGACCAGAAGCGAGGCATTCCCGGGCACTTCCGCATCCGTCGCGATTACGCGCGAGGGCGACTCTTCGACACCGATGATCTGATCGCATGCAGCGCTGAGCGCCAGCAGGGCGAACAGCAGCCCGCTCCGGAGATCCGCCTTCCATCGCCTGCGGTTCACTGGTGAAGCTGTTGGGAGCATGCCGAGCATCGTCTGCTCCCCCTTTTCTCTCGGTATGTATGAAGGCATGGTCCGGTCAGTAGCTCATCCGAAGGGTAAGCTGCATGGAGCGCAGCGGCGGCATCGTCTGATCATCTTCCGCAAGATTCCGGTGAGAGAGCACTCCTCCCTCCGGATCGAAGCCTGAGTAGCCGGTCCAGGTGTGGAGATTGTGCCCGGAGAGAGTGAGCGATGCCTGGCTCGCCCCCACCCGCTGCGCCCAGCGCGAGGGGAGCGAGTAGCTCACTGATACCTCACGCAGCTTGGCGTAGCTCGCATCCTCGATCGTCTCCCACGCGTAGAGAGTGGGGTCTGTCTGTACCTCAGCTACCCAGGTGGGGCTGAACTTCTCGGGACTGTAGTTGACCTCGCACGTCTGGAAGAAAGCGCCGCATGCGACCCAGCGATTCACATTCCAGAGGCGATGACCCGCCTTGAAGTCCAGCAGCGCATAGACCTTGAGTCTATCGAAGATGGTGAAGGTGTTCGAGAACGATCCCGAATACTTGGGATCGGGTCGCCCTCGGTAGACCTGTGGTGCGTCCGCACACGACACACTTCCGCCGTTTCCGTCCGCGCAGAGCATCGATGACGGGATCACATGGCCTGAACCGTCGAGCTGTGCGTCCACGATGTGCTTGCGGAAGAAGGCAGCCAACGGATAGCCTGGCTGATAGCGGTTCTGCAGGTAGTCCACGGTGAGGTAATCCTGGTTGCCGGATAGCTCCAGCAACTTGTTGCTGTTCACCGCTGCGCCCAGCTGCATATCCCAACGCAGAGGACGCGAATCGAGAGCGTGACCGTTGAGCGTGAGTTCGACACCGCGGTTACGGATCCTCCCGCCATTCACCCACTGCTCGCCCTCCAGTCCATCGCCCGTAGCGTAACCGCTGGACGGCGGCGCGTTCCGGAGCACCAGTGCATCCGAGGTGGTCTTGTCGTAGACGGTAAAGTCGACGCCGATTCGATCGTTGAAGATGCCGGCCTCGAAACCGCCCTCGAACTCCTGGCTACGCTCCGGCTTGAGATCAGCATTGCCTGGGGCGCCCGGCTGCAGCACTGATGCGCCATCGCGACCGGTGACAGAAGCATAGGTGCGGGTGGCCGAATAGGCGTCTGGTTGCTGGCCTGACGCTCCCCAGGCGGCGCGGAGCCGGAAGGTATTTACCCACGGGACGTGCCAGAACGGTTCCTCGCTCACGACCCAGGATCCGCTCAATTTCGGGTAGATCACCGCGTCGAAATTGCTGCCAAACGCACTGTTGTCATCGGCACGGATAGCGGCCGTCACGAAGACGCGATCGTTCCATCCGATCTGCTCCTGGACAAACCCGCCGAAGGTGGTGTTCTGGATGAAGTCATCCCAGGAGTCGGTCTCGCCTGCTGCGGAAATGGCCGTGATGGTGCGGCTCGGAAAGACACGGCCGCGACGCCACGCCTGATCGAACTCCTTGCGATAGTATTGTGCGCCCGCAGTGGCACTGCTCCTCACATTGTCGCGAATGAGGAAGCTCGCCGTCGCACTGTAATCCACCGTCACGTAGCGGGAATTGGTGGGAGTTACCGTCTTCGAGCCGACCTGACTGTAGTAGCCCCATTTTCCGAAGAACGGCTCCAGTTCAGGAGAGAGCCGCGGCTGCAGGTACGTCTTGCTGTCGTTGGTGAGATCCAGGCCGGTCGTGAGGCGCTGGGTGAGCCAGGGCGTAGTGCGATACTCGAACTTCACACTCGTGGTGTAGCGATCGACATCGTACATCGAGGTCGAATACTTCCTGTACATGGCGGAAGGGATATTGTTGATCTCCCCACCGCCGACGCTGTCTCTCCAGAGCGGGAGCGTCGCCGGATAGACGGGAAGCTCGAAGCCGCCGGGTGATTCCAGGTGACCTGTGACCAGTCCGGCTGAAGCGCTTATATCAAGGTTCGGACGGGCAGCGATGGTGAGATTCAGGCGGCCAGAGAGGTTCTGGTTGTAGCTCCCGATCTTTGCACTCTCGTCGTGATTGTAGTCGAGACCCACGAAGTAGTTGGTCTGCCCGCCGAGGGCGCCGCTGAGGCTGGCACCGTAACCCTGCGTCTTGCCAGTATGGAAGAGTGGCGTCCCCTTGGCATTCTGTTCCGCGGCGAAGTTCTGGGTAACCAGTTCGCCGGTAGCCGGGTCACGCGCCCACATGATGGGCCACCGCGACTCGACGTCGTTGAACCACGAGCCCCCTTGCGCAGCGTGAATGTTGAACCTCGATTCGCCAGTGCCGCGTTTGGTGATGATCTGGATCACGCCGTTGGCAGCTTCGGTTCCATACAGAGTGGCGGCCGCCGGCCCCTTGATGATCTCGATGCTCTCGATCTGCTCCGGATTGATATCGTTCAGCCGACCCACGATATCGCTACGTGCGCCGCGCGCCGGATTTCTGCCCTGCCCCACACTGCCCAGACCGATGCTGTTGTCGACACGAATCCCGTCGACATAGATCAATGGGTCCGAGGGGAGCGAGATGCTGGCGCGCCCGCGGATCCTTATACGCGACCCGGAGCCGGCCACTCCCGGCCCCGAATTCACCACCACCCCGGGCGCGCGGGCGTTGATCAGCTGGGAGACATCCGTCACCGGGGCTAGCGCCACCTGCTGGGCAGCGTTGACCGTCGCGACCGCGTTGCCCAGCTCGCGCTTCTGGCTGGCGCCGGCGGTTCCGGTAACTACCACCTCGTCGAGGTTGATGGCGGCGGAATGGAGCGTAATGCGGACGGCGCTCTGACCGACTGGCACTTCCAGCGACTGTGGGCGGTAGCCGATCAGCCGAAAGTGGAGAGTGACTGGACCGTCGGGTAGATCGGTCAGCGTGAAGGAGCCTGCGTCATCGGTAACGGTCCCGCTGCGCGTGGCCTGCGAATAGACCTGCACTCCGCCGAGCGGTCTACCGTTCTCACCGCTGACTTTCCCGGAGATGGTCCGTTCCGCCTGGCTAACCACTGCCACGGCGTGCAGCGACGGCGGTGGAGGTGCGGCGACGGTAGGCGATGCCGTCCCTGCGAGCAGTGCCAGAAGTCCCGATGCGGCGCTGTGGAGCATGACGAGCCTCTTTCAAGTCGAGTGGCGAGCGAGGACTACGCGGGCGGGTCGTTGGGCTTGCGCCGCAAGTAGCGATGCCAGTCGGGCGTGTTGTCACGTGCCGTCGGTTCAAACGACATGCGTTCGGAGCGACTGTGGCTTCGTTGTGGCGAGCCCTCGGCCCAGGATATCGTATACAATATACGACGTCAAGAGGGAAATTCTCGCGGATTCCGCGGGATCCAGGAGCTACTGCGCCGCATGGGACCAGAACCGACGGTCGTGAGCGCCAGCAACGCGAGGTATTCGGCCCGTCCGAGAATGCTCGAAAGACCGTGATCGCTCGGTTGTCGGT
This sequence comes from uncultured Gemmatimonadota bacterium, assembly GCA_937906875.1. GTDB lineage: Bacteria > Gemmatimonadota > Gemmatimonadetes > Gemmatimonadales > Gemmatimonadaceae > CALCHX01. Next base: position 26,195 of record CALCHX010000149.1, read on the forward strand.
GGCTCGCGGGAGGTGATCAAGGCCGGCCTCGGTCCCCACCGGCGACACTGCCCAACCGCGTCCCCTCAGCGCCCGAATCCGCCTGTCTCCTGCTCCGGCCAGACCAGCATGAGCGCCGAGCTGACCACCGCCAGCGCTCCGTAGCCAATGGCCAGTCCGCGCTGACCCCGACTCCACAACGCGCCAGCGGCCAGCAGGAAGACGACGAGCCCGAGTACGGCGCGTCCCACGGGCCCGCTGGGAATTCGCGCTCTCGGCGAGATGAAGGTGGCCCAGATCACAGCGACGGTGGCAGGAACGGCGGCAGCGACCGTGGCCCGCGCGAACAGGCCCCCGCCAATCGTCCAGCCCCAGTACCCGAACGCGGCCAGGGCAACGAGTTCCAGCAGGAAGCGCAGCACGAGGTTGGCCCGGTGAACTACCACGCGCGACATCCCGCTGCTACCTGCTCGCCCAGTCTCAGACCGTTGCCAACTCCGCGACCACACTTCCCAGCTCGGCCATCACCGGAGCCCCGAAACCGACCTCTCGCAGCCGCTCATACGTCGTCCGGAACCCGGCGATCGTCCCTTCCTGCCCGGCGTGGAATCGCTCCCACACCGATTCCGGATAGTCCGTCCGGCGAACATCGGCGATCAGGTTGGCCGTCGTATGGAGCAGGTCCGCCGCGCATACCCAGCGTCCACGATCGTCGGCAACCGCGAGCCGCTCGAGTCGGTCGTCGCGACGCTCCTCCGGTGACATCTCCACGCCCTCGTTGTCGGTCCGTCGTTCGCTCACGCTCAGGATGATGTCCAGCACCTCGCCGCCGAACTTGTCGGCCACCCGGCCCAGCAACGGGTCGCCGCGTGCCGCTCCCAGGCGCAACGAGTCCTCCACCACCTCCAGCAGGATGCCCGCCGCCACCGTCTCCTCGTCGCAGCCGTAGCGCGTGAGGATGATCGCCACGTTCGCCGGCTGGGTGTGATACGGGAGCCGCAACCCCTTCCTCACCTGCTGGTCGTGATGCTTCGCGGCAAAGGCCAGCGCGTGATTGATGCGATCCGAGTAGCCAGTGATGGTCATGACGGAGGCTGGAGGTGGGGGCGTTACCTGACTGCTGAGACAGCGACTTCGGATGCCGTGGCGGTCACGGGCGATCCACGACGCGCGAACCGCTCGAGCATGCGCTCCAGCCCCACCCGGTCATCGTCGTTGAAGGTGGCGCGGTGCTCGGAGTCCACGTCGAAAACGGCGATCAGGCGGCCCTCGGCGTCGGTCACCGGCAACACTATCTCGGAGAGTGATCGGCCGTCGCAGGCGATGTGGCCGGGGAACTCGTTGACGTCGTCCACCACCACTGTTCGCCGCTCCGTCGCCGCGGTTCCGCAGACCCCGCGGCCGAAAGCTATTTCAAGGCAGCCGAGTGTGCCCTGGTAGGGCCCCACACGGAGCAGGGCACCGGGTACCACGACCCTGTAGAAACCGGTCCACAGATGTCCGAAAGCGTGGTGCACCAGGCAGGAGATGGTCGCCATCTCGGCGATCTCGTCGTCGACACCTTCCAGAACTGCGTCGACGTGCCTCTGCAGGGTGTCGTAGGCTTCCGTGCGCGGGAGGTCACGAAGGTCGAGGGTTACTTCAGCCATGATGAGTGGGTTGAACGACTGCGGCAATGCCTGATGGACGGGAGCGGATGCACGTCTCAGGCTACGGTGAGGCGCGCGAGGACGCTGAGGAGCATGGAATGGAGCACGAGCAGGGCCAGGCCGTGGACGACCACCCCCAGTCCGCCGCCCACAGGGCCCAGGCGACGGGCGGCAACCCACCCAGTGGCCGCGATCGCGACGCCGACGCCCACGTACCCCACGTCCAGGCCGACGTTCAGCCAGAGCAGACGATCAAGGCTGGTATAGCTGCCCAGGTCGCGGTAGACGAGCCCCTGCCAACGCCAGACGCCGACCACGAGCTCCACCATTCCCCACCCGGCCAGCTGGATGGCGAAGTGGCGCAGGAGGGGCGAACGGTCGTCGGAGCGCCGGGTGACCACCATGAACAGGAATAGAGAGGTACTCACTATCACGCTGGCGGCGCCCCAGAGCAGGAGGCGCAGCAGATGGTTGCGTTCGGCGATCAGGAGGGCGTCGGACCACATCGGACTGGGCCCCGGCTGGGAAGTGGGTGTGAGTGGTGGGGGCGGGCGTCTGGACGGCAGCCTCAACTACGGCAGGCGCAAGGCGGCACACAAGGCCGCAGGATGCCGGTGCCCGATTTCCGTACGCTTCGGTAACTTGAATGTCCGCCCGTTTCACCCCCTGTCTTCCTTCCTTCGAGCGTCCATGTCCTCCCCGCGTCCCTTCGTCATCCGCTCCTCCCCCATTGCCGGGAAGGGCGCCTTCGCCAATCGTCGTATCCGGAAAGGGGAGCGTCTCGTCGAGTACACGGGTCAGCGGATCAGCCAGGAGGAGGCCGACAGCCGCTATGCGGAAGTGCCCGGCGTGCCTCACCACACCTTTCTCTTCACCCTTGACGACGATACGGTGCTGGACGCGACCACTGGCGGCAATACTTCACGCTACATCAATCACTCCTGCGATCCAAACTGCGAAGCGGTGATCGAGGATGGGCGGATCTGGATCTACGCGCTGAAGAACATTGCCGAGGGCACGGAGCTGGTGTACGACTACCGCTTCATCCTGGAGGAGCGTCACTCGCCAGCGGCAAAGCGGCGCTACCCTTGCCACTGCGGCTCGAAGAACTGCCGGGGTACGATCCTGGCCAGGAAGCGTTGACGGTTCTCCGGAACATCGCGTCGCCAGCCAAGTAGCAATAGCATCAAGGCGACGCCAGGGCGACACCAAGGCGACAGATCAACGCCCCGTCCATTCGTGGACGGGGCGTTGATCATCCTGACACTCTGACTCGCGTGACAGCCAGTGCCGGCACGGGAATGCGCGTCAATTCCGATTGACTTTGTCGGGATTGACACCTATTTTCGCACTACATGATAACAGTTCTCAATTGATTCCCGCAACTGGTTGGCACTTGCTGATGTCGTTGAATGACCAGCTCCACCGTGACTCCGCCCGTGCTGCGATCCGGCCGGTCACTGCTGCTTCGCTCGCCCTGCTCCTACTCGCCGCCGCAGCCTGTGGCCGCGATGAAGGGGTCGCCCCACTCGAGCCCGTGGAAGGAACCATCGCCGTCGACGCCTCCACGGGATGGGCCTACCTCTCCCTCGCCGATGAGGCCCTCGTAAACCCGGCCAACCCGGCCAACAGCAGGCAGTGGGACATCGCCTTCAATGGCACCAACGTCATGCTCAACGGCGGACAGGCGGGGACGGGTGGTGTTACTGGCTACTGCCTGTGCCAGAATTCTGCCACCAACCCGGACAAGGCCACCATCCTCGCCTATACCGCGGCCAGCGAGCTGGCCGACTTTTCCGCCGTCACCGCCTCCACCGTTCCGCCTTCGTCGGCGTTTCGCGCCGACGTACTCCGTCCATCGGTTACGGAATGGCACACAGGTAGCGGAGCCACTGCGACGGCCGCCTCGGACAACACATGGCTGGTCCGCCTGCGCGACGGCAAGGGTTACGCGAAGCTCCGCGTGGCATCACTTCAGGGGCCTTCCGTCGCCACGCCGGGTACGATCACCCTGCAGTACGCCGTTCAGCCGACGGCTGCCGCCCCGCTCGGCGCCGTCGGCACTCTGGCCGTCGCGGTACCCCCCGAGGGCGATGTCAGGGTGGATCTTCTGGGCGGCGGCAACACCACCTCCAGCAACGCCGACTGGGATATTCGCTTCGAAGGCTGGACACTTCGCCTGAACGGCGGCGCGAGTGGGCCCGGCAAGGTCGCTGCCTACCTCACCGACGAGTCGTTCGACCAGATAACGACTGCCGTCACGCAGGCCCAGGCGTACAGCTCCGACGCCTATTCCGGTGTCTTCGCGATCCACCCGTGGTACCGCTACAACCTCACCGGGAGTCACGACATCACTCCCATCTTCGACGTCTACCTGGTGCGCAGCGGCGATCAGGTCTACAAGCTCCAGCTCACCGACTATTACGGCCCGGCGGGTGAGGATCGCCAGATCACCGTTCGCTACGCCCGGCTGGTGGACTGACCGATGTCGTTGTCGTTCGGCGTCGTACCGCGCAGCTCGAATCGGCTTCGCGCGGTTGCCGCGGTCGGCGTCGCCATGATGCTCGCCGGCGCCATCCCGGACACCGCCGGCGCGCAGGAAACTCGACCGATCGTGGTGCGTGTCGTCGACGCCGCCGATGCTTCTCCGCTGGCCGGCGTCGAACTGCGTCTGGTGGACGAGACGGGAACGGTCGGACCGTCGACACGTACGGGGAGCGCGGGAACGGCTCGTATCCGGACTGCGGCGGTCGGCGCAACACTCTCCATCCGCGCGGTTGGCTACGCCTCACGCATGGTGAGCGTCCCGTTGGGCGCTTCGGATTCCGATACCCTGTCCGTCAGGTTGGAGGCGGTAGCGCTCTCGCTCGACCAGATGGTGATCACCGCGGCACGCCGCCCCCAACGCCTGACCGACGCCGTGGTCACGACCGAGGTGGTCAGTCGCCGCGAGATCGAGAACAGCGGAGCCAGCGACCTCGCGTCGGTACTCACCGAGCAGACGGGCGTCCAGCTTCAGGGCGGGCACCCTTCGGGTGCCGGTGTGATGCTCCAGGGGATCGGCTCCGAGCGGGTGCTCGTCATGCTGGATGGTCAGCCGCTGGTGGGCCGGATCTCCGGCAACTTCGACCTCTCGCGAATCCCCACCGGGATGATCGAGCGGGTGGAGGTGGTCAAGGGGCCGCAGTCCACGCTCTATGGTTCCGAGGCAATGGGTGGCGTCGTTAATATCGTCACGCGCACCGCCGACCCCGACGGCTGGCAGGCGGGAGCGACATTCCTCGGCGGCAGCAATGGTCGGCTGGATGGCAGCGTGAGCGCCGGCGGCGGCCGCGGCGACTGGAGCGGGACATTGGACCTGGGTATGCGCCAGGTCCACCGCGCACCAGGCGTCGCCAGCACCGCTGGCGCACTGGCTGACCGGGCAGACGTGAGCGCGAAGGCGCGCTGGGAGCCGGCCAGTGATCGCTGGGCTGAGTTCACCGTGCTCCGACTGGACGAGCGGCAGCGCTGGGCGTCCAGCTCCATGTTCGACTTTGCCGACAACGTCCAGAGCGGAGCCCGCCTGAGCGCCAGCAAGCTGTTCGGCGAGCAGCGCTTCACCCCCACCCTGCACTACTCCAGCTTCGAGCACCTGGCGCGCAGCAGTCGCACCGGCACGCCCATCGCCGGGACCGGCGACCGTCAGGTTCAACGACTGATGGAGGCCGAGTTGCTCTATGCGGGTCGGGTGGGTGGGCTGGCCGTGGACGCCGGCCTGGAAGCCCGGCGCGAGATGATCGAGTCGAGCGACGGACGTATTGCTGCCGGCGACGACGGCGATTCCGCCTCGCGTACCCTCCACGCAGTGGAGCCGTTTGCCCAGTTCGAGCTGGGTGGCGACGCGTGGAGCGTGGTGCCGGGCGCCCGCCTGACCTGGAATGAGCAGTGGGGTACAGCCTTCACACCGCGCATCGCTGCCCGCTGGCGGGCGACGCCCGCGCTGACGCTGCGACTGGCGGCCGGCCAGGGGTTCCGCGCCCCTGGTTTCAAGGAACTCTACCTGCAGTTCACGAACGAGTCCGCGGGTTACGCCGTCTACGGCAATCCGGATCTGCGTCCGGAGCATTCGGATAACGTGACCGCCGGCGCGGAGTGGAGCTCGGGTGCTGTCTATGCCCGCGGCCAACTCTTCTGGAACCGGTTGCGCGATTTCATCGAGGCGCGCCCGCTGCCCGACGCGGCCGGCGAGGTGCTCTATGGCTACGCCAACGTGGAGCAGGGTCTCACCCAGGGGATGGATCTGGAGGCCGGGGTCGTGCTGGGTGGCATCCGCGCCGAGGCGGCATACGGCTGGCTCAGCGCCACCGATCGTCTCACTGACCTTCCTCTGCTGGGCAGGCCCACGCATTCCGGCCGGGTCACGCTGAGCGGCGGCATACCGGTCCTCGGCCGCGTCAGCCTGACCAGTGTCTATACCGGCCGCACTCCGATGGAACGCGACGAGGACACGGGCGCGGTGACTGGCGAACGCGACTCCTTCCTCCGCCTGGACGCGCGGCTTGCCCGGCGGTTGCCATTCGGCAGCGAGTTGAGCGTGGGGGTGGACAACGTCTTCGATTCCCGGCCCGATCTGTGGGAGGGCGCGATCGCCCGACACATCTATACGGCTCTCACCTTCAATGTGGGGCGATGATGCCAGGGCAGCTACCACACCACGGCACAGCGCCGGCTGTTCCGGCACGCCCTGGATTCCCGCGTTCGCGGGAATGACGGTCTCGTGGCAGTTCCACCGCTTCCCGATTCCCGCTTTCGCGGGAATGACGTGCTCTCGTTCGCGGGAGTGACCTGCCTCGTGGCAGTCATGGCACTCCCGCCTGTCCTCTTTCTCATCCCGCCATGCGTCATTCTTCCTGCTTGCTGATCCTGCGCCGTTCCTTCGTCCTCGCGACGACGTCCGTGCTCGCGGCGCTCGTGATGCCCGTTGTCCAGCTTGCGGCCCAGCATCCAGCCAGCCATAAGGTGTCCACCACTGCCGCTGCGCGCACGCAGGCGGAGAAGCCGGTGAAGGGCAAGCTGGTTGTGGGCACGATGATCATCGCGCACGGCGGTGGCCCGGAGTGGAACGCCCAGGTGGACCAGATGGCCCGCCTGGTTAAGAGCGAGGGCCCGGTGACGGTCAGCTACCTGATGGGACCGGGTGCCTCGGCCAATCCGTTCCAGAAGGCAGCGGCCGATCTCGTGGCCCGCGGAGCGACGGCGATAGCCGTGGTCCCATTGCTGGTGAGTAGCCACAGTAGCCACTACGACCAGATCCGCTTCCTGGTCGGCCAGTTGGACACGCTGAGCGAGGTGATGCACCACCACCTGGAGATGGGTGGCATCACCCGCGCCGACGTGGACGTACCCATCCGCCTCACGAAGGCGGTGGACGATTCGCCGGACGTTGCGCACGTACTGGCCGAGCGCGCCAGGGCAATCATTCCCGAAGCTGGCGAGCGGTCCCACCGGGCGCTCTTCCTGCTCGGCCATGGTCCCAACTCGGCCGAGGATTACGCATCGTGGATGACCAACCTGCGCCGTGTCGCGACGAACGTACAGAAGGAGACTGGCTTCCGGAGCGTGCTGGTGGAGCTGGTTCGGGACGACGCCCCGGCGGAGGTGCGCAGTGAGGCAGTGCTGCGCGCGCGGGAGCTGATCCAGCTTCAGCACGACCTTACCGGCCAGCCGGTGGCCGTCGTACCAATCCTCGTGAGCACTGGCGAGGTGAGCCAGGTGAAGTTCCCGAAGGACCTGGAGGGAATGCCGATCATCTACGACGGCAAGGGTCTGCTGCCGCACCCGGAGATGGCCCGTTGGGTGGAGACGCGCATCCGGGAGAGCTGGTCGGGCGCCAGCACGGCGGCCGTCAAGGGCGCTGCAACGCCACTCGGGACCCGACCGTAAATTCCCCCTGAGGGCCCTGGCGGTCGGTCCGCTCACCAGCTACCTGGATCCTGGTACGTTGAATGGCACGGTACTACCGTCCGGGGCTCTGGCCTCGTGACCGCCGGGGCAGGGATTCCGGCGCGATGTCTCCGTTGATCCGACGCCTTTGATCTCCACGCCATGATCTCAACGCCATGATCTCCAGTTTTCGCCCGCGATTCTCGATCCTCGGCGTGGTGGCCCTGCTGGCTGCCCTCGTGCCGGAAGCCGACGCGCAGGAACGCACGGAACAGAGGCGCGACACCACCGAGCGCACGCTGGCGCCGGTGGTGGTGCGCGGCATACGCATCCCCGCCGTGATAGGCGGCGCCGGTGCGGTTGTGGCCACGGTGGATTCGCTGCGGCTTCCCGCCGCACCGCTGCTGGAGGAGGCCCTGAGGGCGATGCCCTTCATCCTCGTCCACCGGAACTCTCGCGGTGAGATGGAGGTCTCCGTGCGTGGCTCGGACTCCCGGCAGACGGCGATCCTGGTGGACGGCGTGCCGCTCACCCTGGGTTGGGACCATCGGTCCGACGTGTCCCTGGTTCCCATCACCGGTGCCACCAGGATCAGCCTCGTGCGCGGCCTGTCCTCACTCCTCCATGGCCCCAACGTACTGGGCGGGGTGGTGGAAGTGTCGCTGGCCGACGCGGCGGCCGGAGCCACCGCCCCCAGCTCGCTCATCCTGTCCAGCACGGTGGACCAGCTTGGCGGCCACGCCTTCCAGGCTGCTGGCGGCGGAGCGGTGGGCAACGGTTTCACGGCACGCGGCGGTGTCGGCTATCGCGAGCGGTCGGGGCTGGCACGCGCCGGTGGAGTGATCGAGCCGGGCCCTGACCGTGACCTGCGCACCAACAGCGACGCCCATGAGGTGGACGCATTCGGCGCCCTCGGCTGGCATGGCCGCAACGGTGCCCGGCTGGGGCTCTCGGCAACGACTTACAAGGCTGACCGTGGCGTGCCGCCCGAGCTGCACGTGGACGACCCGCGGTACTGGCGCTACCCCGATGCCAGCCGCACGCTCGTCGCCCTCTCCGGCCGGACGGCAACCGGAACAACTCCCTTCGGCACCGGCGCTGTGGAAGCCAGTGTGGGCGCCAACTTTGGCCGCACGCGCATCGATTCGTACCGGACCGTGGCGTACGACGACATAATTGGCCGCGAGGCGGGCGATGAGCGGGTGCTCACCGCTCGCGTGGCCGCCGACCACTCGCTGGGCGCGCGCGCGACGCTGCGCGCGGCAGCGGTGGGCGCAGTCGTGAACTACGACGAGACGCTGGACGATGATCCGGTGAACCTGTACGAACAGCGGCTGTGGAGCCTGGCCTCGGAGGCAAGCTGGTCACCGGCCGCCAGCACCCAGATCAGCGGTGGCCTGGCACTGGACGCGGCCGACACTCCGGAGAGTGGCGACAAGCCGCCAACTGGCAGGATGAGTGCCTGGGGTGGCCGGGTCGGCGTCACCCACATCACCAGTGCCAGGGGTGTCCGCCTGCATGCGGCGCTCAGTCGACGGTCGCGCTTCCCCGCCCTGCGCGAACTCTACTCGGGCGCACTGGGCAAATTCGACCCCAATCCGGATCTGAAGCCGGAACAGTTGACCGCTGCCGAGGCCGGTGCCACGACCGTGCTGGGAGCGGTGGAGCTTCAGGCGGTCGCCTTCCATCACCAGTTGAAGGATGCCGTGGTGAAGGTGGCCACCGAGGGGAAGAAGAAGCGGCGAGTGAACCGGGACGAGCTCCGCAGCACCGGCACCGAGCTGCTGGCTACCTGGCATCACAGGAGCGGCGTCGAGCTGATGGGCGACCTGTTGCTGCAGCGGGTTCGTGTCATCGACCCCACCATCGATGCCAGTGACCGTCCGGAAAACATGCCACAGATCCGCGGCGGTGCCCAATTGGGGGTGCCGCTGGCATGGTCCGTCCGTGGACTGGCCAGCGCTCACTACCTGGGCGACCAGTACTGCGTGAACCCCAACAAGGGCCCGGACCTCCACCTCGGTGCGAACATGCAGGGCAATGTCGCCCTGGAGCGCGACTGGTCGCTGGGTCGGGCCGCCAGGGCTGTCCTGAGCACCCTTCGCACGCGACTGTCGGTGGACAACTTCACGGACCAGGCAGCGTATGACCAGTGCGGGCTGCCACAGCCAGGTCGTACCGTGCGGTTGACGGTGATGGTGCACTGATCGCGGTGGGAAAGGGTCGGGGGTCGTGGCGAGTGATGCCCGCTCCTGACCCTTTTCCTGTTCGGTCAGCTCGTCACGACCAGAGTACGATCCCCTGCAGACGCATACCCGCCTCGCGCACCCCAGCCACCGAGGCATGCAGGTCGGCCAGCCTGGTGACGGCGGCATGGGCACAGAGAATGACGTCGGCGGAGGGAACGGGACTGGTGAATGCGCCGCCCGGCCGGTCGAGCGGGGAACAGACGACCGTGAGATCGTACCGGTCGGCGACGCGCTGGAAGTCGCTACGGAATGCGTCATCGGCGACCGGACGGAAGCCCCGGACGCGAGCACCGGCAGGGATGATGTCCACCACCTGCTCGCGCCCGAACAGCGAACTGGCAATGCTCTCCGCCCAATCCACCTCACCGCGCAACAGTTCCGCCACGCCCGGACCCGGCCGTACCCTGAGCGCCGCGGCCAGTGAACCGTTCTTCAGGTCGGCGTCCACGAGCAGCACCGCACGCGCCTCGGCGGCCGCGGCGGCGGCGAGGTTGGCCGCCACCCGGGCGACAATGGACGGCTCGGCGCCGGTGATCGTGACGACGGGAAGCGACGCACCGGTGGGGGAGATGTGCAGGTAGAGTAGCTGGTAAGCGCTGTTGATCGGATCCAGGACATCGGGGGATAGTTCGTCGGCGAGTCGCCGACCGCGCTCCGCCGACGCCTCGCTGTCTGAATCGATGACGGCGAGGGTCCGATAGCCGGTTTCCCGCTCGATCTCCGCTCCGTCGGCCACCAGCGGCGTGCGCAGTTCACCGATGAGGACCCCCAGGTAGCCAAGCACGAGGGCGACGACCAGGGCAGCACCGAGCACGGCCGCCGGCGGCGCGACGAAACTGGCCCCGGAACGGGCTGCCTCGGCGCGCTCGGCCAGCGCGGCATTCACCCGGCGCTGGTTCTCCAGCCTCTGGACGAGGGCGTCATGTGCACGCTCGGCGGCAGCCACGCGCTCCAGTGGCGCGACGGTGTCCACTTGCGGCCGTTCGACGACCTCCACGACCGGCGCAGGTGGCGGCTTCAACGCATTCAGTGCGGCCGTGGCGGCCGTCATGCGACGCGACGCCACACCCTGGATAGCGCGACCGATGGCATTCACACGGGTCGTCAGGGAGACGTAGATCGGATCGACGCCGCCCAGTGCGGCAAACTCCTCGCGCTCCCGCTCCACCAGCGCCAGGCTGTCGAGCAGCAGTCGCACCCGCGATTCACCAGCCAGCTCGGGCAGTTCGCCAAGCTGTCTGTACGAGGCGGGAAGAGGCGACCGTTCCACCCGGGCCAGTTCACGCTGGAGCACGGCTATCACCGCCTGCAGGGAGTCCCGCTGACGGCGCTGGTCAGCGGTCAACACCGCCACTGGTGCCTCCTGTCGGGGCGGCGCGAGAGCCTCGACGCGGGCGGCATCCAGACTCTGGCGGGCTCTGGCGAGCTCGGCATCGGCGCTGGCCAGCTCCGCCTTCACGGCAGTCGTGTCCTGCCATTCGTCGGCCCGCGGAGTGAGCGCGGCAAAGGCCCGCTGTGCCTGCCTGGGGACGAAGATGAGGGTGAGCAGCGCGGCCATGAAGACGATACCGGCCACCATCCCGAACCGTCCCGGCCGACGCAGCGCGTTGTGGGCGCGAGCGCTGAACCAGGCTACCCTTGCCTCACGGCGGCCACGGCGGTCCGGCGGAAGCGGCATCGCAAGCGGCGGAGCAATGTCCGCACTCTTCGTGTCGACCATCCCGTGGCGGGTTGAGGGGATGAACGCAGAACGGGCGGGAACGTCGACACGACGCTCCCGCCCGTTCCAACCTTCAGGACTACTGGACCGTGACCGTACCGATCATGCCCATGGCAAGGTGCGGCGTGCAATCAAACTCGTAAGTGCCCGGCGGGATATTGCCGAAGGAGATCGTGGCCTCCTCGCCCGGGTTCAACATCATCTTGCTGGAGAGCTCGCCCATCTTGTCGGGGATGTTCGCGTTCAACTGAGCGCGAACCGGCTCGGGGGTCTTCGGGAAGGCGACGTTGTGCGGGCCGCCTGAGACGAAGACGAACTTGATGCCGTCGCCCTGCTTGATCGTGATGTCCGCGGGCTCGAAACGATAGCCCTGGGCATCTCCGAGCATCTTGACTTCATGTATGGTGCCCGTGATGGGCGCGGCGGCGACATCACCAGCCGGAGCAGCCGCTGCCGGCGCCTCGGTGGCGGGGGTCGTCGCTGGGGTGTCAGCCGTGTCGGCAGCGCCGCCGCCGCAGGCACCGAGAACGATCGCGCTCGCAACGAGCGTAAGTCCGTAGAACCGCATGTGCAAAGAGCCTCCGGTACGTACCTGATGAACTTCCGGTGATTGGTACCTCACGGGGCCCCGTGAGGCTTCTGAATCTACCCATACAGGAGAGCGGGCGCCAAGGGGGGCGACCGCTGAAACTGAACGGGGCTGAGAACGTCCAGGCTGCCCCCCCGGCTTCCCGGTCGGCCCGCGGGGACTGGCGGTGCGCTCCGCTGGCAATTAGCGATTTCGCTCCCCTCCCCCTGCCGCCAAGTGCACGCAGCGTTTAGCTTCACCGGAATGTCGCTCCCCATCGCTCGCTGCCACCACCGCGCTCGCCATCATCACGGTCATGACCATCAGGTCGGGACGGGATATGCGCGTGCCGTTGAGTAGCTGAGCACGAGCAGACCATGACGCCGTTGCGGCGCCTGGGCCCGTCCGATCTTCGGACGGGCCCTTTCTGTATTCGCACCATGCCTTCGACCCCCGTCGCTTATTCCCAGTTCGCCACCGATCGGGTGGACGGACAGATCCACACCAGAGCCAACTCCACATGCTGCGCATAGCACTTCCCAACAAGGGCCGCCTGGCCGACGACACTCGAGAGCTGTTCAACGATGCCGGCCTCGAGGTACGCGCGAGTGGCGAGCGCTCGCTGACGGCGTCGCTGGGCGGTGAATTCGAGGCCATCTTCGTGCGTGCCACCGACATCCCCGAGTTCGTCGCCGACGGGGCGGCTGATGTCGGCGTCACCGGGTGGGACTTGGTATGCGAATCAGGACGCGAGCTGCATGAACTGCTGGACCTGGGCTTCGGGAAGTGCCGCATGGTGGTCGCCGCGCGCGACGACAGCGGTGTATCGACACTGGATGACCTGCGGGGGAACGGCATCGCGCCCCGGGTGGCGACGGTCTTCCCGCGCATCACGCGCAGCTTCTTCGAGAGCGCCGAACGGTCGGTGACGGTGGTGCCGGTCTCCGGCGCCTGCGAGATCGCCCCCCATCTGGGGATCGCCGACATCGTCGTCGACATCACCTCCACCGGCTCAACCCTGCGCATGAACGGGCTGCACGAGGTAGCCACCGTGCTCGAGTCGTCGGCCCGCCTCATCGCCACGCCGGTGCTGGCCACGGCGTCGCCCCATGCTGCGGCCAGGGTCGCACTCACCGAGTTGACGACGGCGCTGGAATCGGTGCTCCGTGCACGCGGCCAGCGCTATGTGATGGCCAACGTTCCGCGCGCGGTGCTGGAAGACGTCAGGCGGGTGCTCCCCGGTCTCAACGGACCCACGGTCATCGACCTGCTCAACGGCGGCACGCACGTGGCAGTGCACGCGGTGGTTCCCTCGCACGCCATCTACCGTACCATCGCCCAACTGAAGCAACTGGGCGGCGAGGGCATCCTCGTCACGCGCATCGAGAGGCTCATGCCATGACGCATGGTGGAGACAGTCTGGTCAGGTTCGCCGGCGCGATCGACCTCCTGCCGGCGGCCGAGCTGACGCAGTTACGGGATCGATCGACCAGTGCCGACACGACGGTGCGCGCCGCCACGGCGGATATAGTGGCGAGCGTGAGGAGCGGCGGTGATGCGGCGCTGGTGGCAATGGCCCGTAAGTACGACCGCGCCTCGCTCAGCTCGCTCGAGGTGCCGCGGGAGCGATGGGAGCTCGCCCTGGACAGGCTGAAGCCGTCGCTGCGAGCGGCACTCGAGCGTGCCGCGGCGAACATAGAGCGGGCTCACCGCGCCTTCCTTCCGCGAGCTGAGGAAGTGGAGACCGAACCCGGCGTGATCGTCGGCCGGCGTCCCGATCCACTGGGGCGGGTGGGTGTCTACGCGCCCGGCGGCCGCGCCGCCTATCCCAGCAGCGTGCTGATGGGGGTGGTGCCGGCGCGGGTGGCCGGCGTGGGCGAGGTGATAGTCTGTTCACCGCCGGGCGAGAGCGGCCGTCCCTCCGACGTGGTGCTCGCCGCGGCCGCGTTGGGTGGCGCCGACCGGCTCTTCGCCATCGGCGGTGCGGGCGCGATCGCGGCCATGGCGTACGGCACGCAGACGGTGCCGCGTGTGGACCTGATAGTCGGCCCGGGCAACGCATATGTAGCCGAGGCCAAGCTGCAGGTGAGCGACGTCGTGGCCATCGACGCACCGGCCGGACCGAGCGAGCTGCTGGTACTGGCCGATGGCAGCGCCGATCCGGCGCAGGTAGCCCGTGAGATGCTGGGCCAGGCCGAGCACGACCCGCGTGCCGCGGTGATCGCCGTCGTCGTCGGTGACGAGACCGCCGCACAGGTGATGGAAGCGCTGCGCATCCAGCTCCCACTCATGGAAAGACAGGAGATCGCCACCGCCGCGCTGGCCAGCCGGGGCGCACTGCTCACCGCCCGCGACCACGACGAGGCCATCGCCTTCGCCAACGGGTACGCACCCGAACACCTGCTGCTCGCCGTCACCGACCCGGTGGCGCAGGATGCGATGCTGGCCCGGCTGCGCAACTGCGGCACCGTCTTCCTCGGTCCCACGTCATCGGTCGCCTTCGGCGATTACATGACCGGGGCCAACCACGTCCTCCCCACCGGTGGCCTGGCGCGTTGTTACTCCGGCCTGTCCACGCTCGACTTCGTCCGCTGGACGTCCTATCAGCGTGTCAGCGCCCAGGCAGCCGCCGCCATGGCCAACGACGTGGGCCTGCTGGCGGACGCCGAAGGGTTGCCCGGACACGCCGCGGCGGCGCGGGCCTGGGCAACTTCCGATGCCGCGGCCCAGGTCGCGGACGCCGAGTCAGGAGCATGACGACCACGCTGATCGTCACGGAGAGCATGCCAGTAGTCAGGTCGTCGGCGATGCCCGTGAACGCTAACGAAACACTCCGATACCGCCCATGATCAGCCGCGACTCCTACAGGCAGATAGACCTCTACGCACCCGACCGCTCGCCCTGCGCGACTGACCTGTCGGACAACACCAACCTGTGGGGCGTGCCGCCACACGCGGCGCGAGCTGTGCGCGAGGCCCATGCGTCGGCGGTGACGCGCTATCCGTCTCTCTACGCGGCAGAGCTCAAGGGCGCGCTGGCGAAGGCGGCTGGCGTGAGCGCCGACATGGTGGTCACCGGCTGCGGTTCCGACGACGTGCTCGACTCGGCTATCCGCGCCTTCACCGAGCCCGGGGACCGGGTGGCGGTGCCCCATCCGTCGTTCGCCATGATCCCGATCTTTGCCCGCATGAACGGCCTGGAGCCGGTGCTCGTGCCGCTCTCGAATGGCACGGCGCTGGACGCCGACGCCATGCTCGCCACGGCGGCCCGCGTGATCTACCTGTGCAGCCCGAACAATCCCACCGGCAACCTGCTCGATGCGGGCGAGGTGGCGCGTGTGGTGCGCGAGGCGCCGGGTGTGGTGATCGTCGACGAAGCCTATGTGGACTTCGCCGACGCCGACGCGCTCGACCTGTTGGACTCGAGCGACCGCCTGCTCATCTGCCGCACGATGTCCAAGGCCTACGGGCTGGCCGGACTGCGCATGGGTTATGCCTTGGGAGCGCCGGCGCTCGTGGCGGAGGTGGAGAAGAGTCGCGGCCCGTACAAGGTGAACGCACTCGCCGAACGCGCGGCGCTGGCGGCGCTGCGCGAGGACGGCCCATGGGTGCGGGAGCATGTCGCCGAGGCCGTGGCGAATCGGGAGCGACTTGCCGACGAACTGCGCGCCCGTGAGATCGAGCCACTGCCGTCAGCGGCGAACTTCCTCCTCGCGCCGGTGCCCGATGCGGCGGACATGGCCGCTCTCCTGAGAGCGCGCGGCGTCGCCGTCCGACCGTTCGTGGACCTACCTGCAATCGGCGATGCGCTGCGCATCTCCGTAGGGCCCTGGGAGATGATGCAGGCATTCCTCGACGCATTCGACGACGCATCGGGGGAGGTCGCATGCTCGTGACACTATTCGACTACGGAGCGGGCAACCTGCACTCGCTTATGAAGGCGCTGGACGGGCCGAACGTCGAACTGCGAGTGGAGGACGACGCCCGTCGGGCGATCCACACAGACCTGCTGGTGCTCCCCGGAGTGGGCGCCTTCGACGCCGCCGCGGCACGGCTGGCGCCGGGACGAGGATCCATGCGCGACGCCATCCGCGACGGACTTCCCTGCATCGGCATCTGCCTGGGCATGCAACTTCTCTTCGCGCACAGCGACGAGGGCGGCGGCGAGGCGGAGGGGCTGGGAGTGATTGGCGGCCGGGTCGAGCGCCTGCGTGCGAAGCGCGTGCCGCAGATAGGTTGGAACAGCCTCGACGGCGCCCGCGACCCACTCTTCGACGCCGCCCCGCTTTCGATGGCCTACTACGCCAACAGCTACGTCTGCCGGGCCAGCTATCCGTCGCAGGTCATTGCCTGGAGCAGCCATGAGGAAGATCGTTTTGCGGCGGCCGTGCGCGTGGGCCGGACGGTCGGCGTGCAGTTCCATCCGGAGAAGAGTTCCGCCGCCGGCGTGCGATGGTTGCACGAGGCGGTACGGGCCGCACATCACACAGGGGAGAAGGCATGATCGCCATACCGGCCATAGACATTCGCGAGGGCGCCTGCGTGCAACTGGTGGGCGGGGCCTACGCCGAGGAGCGCGTGCGACTGGACGACCCCGTCGCCGTGGCCCATGACTGGGCGCGATTGGGCTTCCGTCAGCTCCACATCGTGGACCTGGACGCGGCCACCGGCCGCGGCTCCAACCTGGCCGTGATCCGGTCCATCCTGCACGACTCGCTGTTCGACGCCGTGCAGGTGGGCGGCGGCGTGCGCGATGAGGAGAGCATTGCCACCCTGCTCGACGCCGGCGCGACGCGCGTCGTGGTGGGGACGCGGGCGTTGGAGGATCCCGACTGGCTGGTCGAGATGGTCGATTCTCATGCGGGATCGCTCATCGTCGCTGCTGACGTGAGAGGACGGAAGGTGGTCACCCGAGGTTGGCAGCGCACGTTGGCCGGCGACATCGACGATCACATGCAGGCGCTGAACGCCCTCCCGCTCGCCGGCATCATGGTCACCGCCGTGCATCGCGAGGGTCAGATGCAGGGACCCGACTTTCACCTGATGGACGACGTGCTGGAGATGGCGACGCTGCCGGTGATCGCCAGCGGGGGCATCGCCACGTCGTCGCAGATGCGCGAACTGGCCGAACGCGGAGTGGCCGCGACGGTGCTTGGCATGGCGCTCTACACCGGCGCCCTCGACCCGCGGTCGACCGCGGAGGAGTTCGGATCATGACCACCACGGAGAGTTCATCTGAGTCTGCTCCTGAGCCAGCTCCCGAGTCGTCGGGCGCCTTACGTGCTCCGGCGGCCCGGTCGGTGAGCGTGGAGCGGGAGACGGGCGAGACGCGCGTTCGCGTGACTGTGGGCGTTGGTACTGGTGTTGGCACCGGTGTTGGCGCTGGTGTTGGCTCCGGCGCTGGCGCTGGTGTTGGCGCTGGCGTTGGCGCTGGTGCTGGCACCGGTGTTGGCGCTGGTGTTGGCGCCGGCGTGGATGATGCCGACACGCTTCGCCACGGTAACGGCGAGGGCGGTGAAGTGGCCTCGTCTATCGACACCGGCATCCCATTCCTCGACCACATGCTCGTGACCCTCGGTCGCTATTCCGGTCTCACCCTCACCGTCCATGCGCGCGGCGACCTGCGTCACCACACCATCGAGGATGTCGCCATCGTGGTCGGTACGGCCATTGCCCGCGCGCTACCGTCTACCGCGGCGCGCTACGGCGACCGCACGATACCCATGGACGATGCGCTCGTGCACGCCGCCCTCGACCTGGGCGGCCGGCCGTACTACGAGGGACCGCTCCCGAGCAAGCTCTACGACCACTGGATGCGCTCGTTCGCCGACAACGCACGTGCCACGCTGCACCTGCGCGTTATCCGTGGTCGCGATCGTCACCATGTGGTGGAGGCCGCCTTCAAGGCGTTGGGCCTCGCCATCCGCGATGCATTCGTGGAGACGGGCGCGGTATTCAGTACCAAGGGGAGCGTGCGCGAAGATGCTCACTAGACGCGTCATAGTCTGCCTGGACGTGCAGGGTGGCAGGGTGGTGAAGGGTACACGCTTCGTCGACCTGCGAGATGTGGGTGATCCGGTGGAGCTGGCCGAGCGCTACGAAGCCGAGGGGGCCGATGAACTCTGCTTCCTCGACATCTCGGCCAGCTCCGAGGAGAGAGCGACGATGCTGGATATCGCTCGTCGGACGGCCGAGCGACTGTTCATACCGCTCACCATCGGTGGCGGCATCCGGAGCGCCGACGACGTCGCCCGGGCGCTGCGTGCAGGCGCCGACAAGGTGGCAATCAACTCGGCCGCCATCGCCCGTCCGGAGTTGCTGGAGGAGGCCTCGGCACGATTCGGGGCGCAGTGCGTGGTGGCCAGCATAGACGCGAAGCGGGTGAGCGGGTCGCCGCATGCGTACGAGGTGCACAGCCACGGCGGTCGCACTCCCACCGGCCGCGACGCCGTGGCGTGGGCTCGCGAGTGCGTGGGCCGGGGCGCGGGCGAGATCCTTCTCACGAGCATCGACCGCGACGGCGCGCGCACCGGCTACGACCTGGAGATGACGCGCGCCGTCGCCGACGCGGTCGACGTGCCGGTGATCGCCAGCGGCGGCGCGGGTAACGCCGGGCACGTGTGCGAGGCGATCGTGGATGCTGGCGCCGACGCTGCGCTGGTCGCCGGAATCCTGCACGAGGGACTGACCACGGTGCATGCCATCAAGCAGGTGCTTGCCGAAGCCGGCGTACTGGTGCGGCGGACGTCGTTCACTCAAGAGGAGCTTGCGAAATGAGCGGCAGGGAGAGCGCGGAGACGCTGCTGGAGGCGGTCACGGAAGTGGCGCGATGGGCCGGCGATATGGCCCTTGCACACTTCCGCGACGGCCTGGCCGTGGAACTCAAGGGCGACGGTTCGCCAGTGACGGTCGCCGACAGGGCCGCCGAACGAGCCGCACGCGAGTGGATCAATCATCGCTTTCCAGACGACGGGATACTGGGCGAGGAGTACGGCGCCGAGCGGCCCGACGCACGCCGGCGTTGGATCCTGGACCCGATCGACGGCACAAAGAGCTTCATTCACGGCGTTCCGCTGTGGGGCACGCTGATAGCGGTGGCCGAGGGCGACGACGTACTGGCCGGGGCCATCAACTGCGCCGCCGCTGGCGAGCTGGTAGCGGCAGCGCGCGGCGCCGGCTGTTGGTGGAACGGCACGCGATGCTCCGTCTCCACCGTCTCGGAGTTGGGCGCAGCGACAGTGCTGACCACGGACGAGCGATTTCCGCACGCACCGGAGCGGCAGGGCGCATGGGCCGCACTCGCCGCACGGGCAGGCATGAGTCGAAGTTGGGGCGACTGCTTCGGCTACCTGTTGGTCGCTACCGGTCGAGCGGAGTCGATGATGGATCCGCAGATGGCAGCGTGGGACTCGGCGGCGTTGCAGCCGGTGATCGAGGAGGCCGGCGGAGTGTTCACCGACTGGGACGGTGCGACAACCGCGTTCGGGGGGAGTGCGGTGGCGACGAATGCCGTGCTGGCGGAGGAGATACGGCGAGTATTGCGGCGGTGAGAGATCGACCAGCCGACATGGTAGGCGACCATACCACTCCAACCGATACCGGGATGCATGTCGATCTGCATGATCGAGGTGCCCGCGTTCATGTGTCGTGATCAGTTATCCCAATCGATGAAGGACAGTGCGATGCAGACGGAGATGCTGGATGGGCTCGACTTCACGAAGGGTAATGGACTGGTGACCGTGGTCGCCCAGGACGCGCTGACGGGTGCGGTGCTGATGGTGGCGCACGCCGATCGGGAGGCGCTGGAGCGGACGATGGAGACCGGGGAGATGCATTACCGGTCGCGATCGCGGGGGCTCTGGCACAAGGGCGCCACGAGCGGGAACGTACAGCGAGTGGTGTCGCTGAGCATGGACTGCGACGGCGATGCGGTGCTGGCGCGGGTGCATCCGGCGGGGCCGGCCTGCCACACCGGCGCGGTATCGTGCTTTGGCGATACGGCGCTTGGCGCCGATGAAGTGGGTGTGCTGGATGCGACGGTGACCGCGCGAGCGGAAGAGTCAGCGCGGGCGACGGCCAGCTACACCCAACGTCTGCTCGGCGACCGCAACCTGCGCCTCAAGAAGATCGGCGAGGAGGCCGCCGAACTGGTAGTCGCCTGCGCGGACCTGGATCAGGAGCGCGCCGCCCAGGAAGCCGCCGATCTCCTGTATCACACCCTGGTGTCACTGCGCGCGATTGGCGTGGGACTGAACGAGGTGCGGGCCGTGCTCGCCGGGCGACGAGAGGCGAGCGCATAGCTGGCGCCAGGGCGATCAAGTCGCATGGTCCCCGGGCACCCGCGACTGCGCTCTCCCGGAAGACGGCTGGACGACGACGGTGCCTTGCCACGCTTCGACAGCATGACTTAGCTGAGCTGTCAACTCGAGCTGGGGCTCACTCAGGATATGGCGGGCTCGCTGCCATCCGTCAGGCCGGTGCCTCGACAGTCCTTAACGCTGTGACTCCCACGTTCGTCAGTAACCATGCAGTGGCCGCTGAACGTGTACTTGCTACCAACCGACCCATTCGGTAATCGCATCGAACAGGGACAGGCGAATGCTGACGCGAATTCACCGAACATTCGTCCTCACCGGATGTGCTCTGACTCTGTTGCTGGTCGCCTGTGGTGGCCGCAGTACCACCGCCGTGGATGACGATGTCGTCACCAGACGCGACACGATTCGAGTCCCGCTGACCCAGCTCGGTAGCCATACGTACCTCGGATTCGCTGGCGGCCTGTATGAGGATGGAAGAAGTAGTCCGCCGGAAGATCACGCCGCCGTGGGCGCGGCACGTGCGCGCAACATCCAACCGCGTGACGCAGATGGTGCTCCGGCGGCGCACGGCAAGATCGTGCTGCTGTCGATTGGCATGTCGAACGCGTCACAGGAGTTCTGCGGCGCGGACATCACCAGCGACTGCGTCGCGGGATCGTTCATGCAGCGGGCATCTGTCGCTCCCGACGTCAATCATTCTTCAGTCGTTCTGGTGAATGGGGCACAGGGAGGGATGGACGCGCGCGAATGGATATCACCGTCGGCGCGTACCTTCGACGTCGTGCGCGACAAACGCCTGGCGAGCGTGGGAGTTTCGGAGAATCAGGTACAGGCAGTCTGGCTGCTCCGGGCAACGAAACGACCCACCGTCTCGCTGCCCGCCACGGATGCCGACGCGTTCAGGTTGGAGACCCAACTCGGCCAGATCGTGCGCGCGCTACGGATTCGCTATCCTCACCTGCAACAGGTCCATATCTCGAACCGTGTCTATGGCGGCTATGCAACGACTTCGCTGAACCCGGAGCCGTACGCCTACGAGGCAGGGTTCGCCGTGAAGTGGCTCGTCCAGGCGCAGGTCAGCCAGATGCGACAAGGGGGTCAGGTTGTGGATACACGCGCCGGTGATCTCAACTACGACTCCACAGCACCGTGGATTGCCTGGGGACCGGATCTGTGGGCCGACGGAGTCACTCCTCGCTGGGACGGTCTTACCCGGCAACGCGCGGATTTCAAGAGTGATGGCACGCACCCGTCCGTCGAGTCGGGCGTCCCGAAGGTTGGCGACCTTCTCCTCCGCTTCTTCAGCACCTCGCCCGTCACACGGTGCTGGTTCCTGGCGGGCCACCGCTGCTCCTGACCCCGGGGCGCAGTCTCGCTGTCGCTGAGCGCGACGTGAGCTGGATGTTGTTAAACGGCTGCACTCGACTGACCACGGGCGCTCTCTGGAAACGCGTCGTTCACGGAGCTGCGGCGCAGATTCGTGGATGACCCGCGATATCCCATTCACCAGCCCCTATCCGCCGACGCTCCCAGCAGCTCCACTATCCTCCGAGCGCGGAAGCCGAAGATGCGCTTCAACTGCAGCCGCACCACCGGCAGCGCCAACTCTCCAGCAGGGTAGAGAGGCAGTCGGTAGCGTACCTCGTCGTGCACCACAGTCCCACCCTTCACGTCGTGGAATGAGTGCTTGTGCACCCACTTCGCATAGGGACCCTTGAGCTGTTCGTCCACGAAGAGCACGCCCGGTTCCCAGCGCGAGATGAGTGTCTTCCAGGCGAACGACGCCACGAACAGTCGTAGCCGGTAGTCGATCACCGTACCCGCAGCCATCCTGATCGGCAGCGGCGTGACGATCTGAAAACTCAATTCCGGAGGGGTGAGCCGCTCGAGGTTGCTGGCGTCGGCAAAGAATGCAAACACCTCCGAGCGCGGCAGCGCTATGCGCGTTGAGGCCGTGAGTACGTGATCGCTGGCTGCCATCGTCTAGGGATCGTAGGTGAGACAGGCCGCGTCGCTCACGAACGCACCTCCCAATCCGCTACATCGCCGGCGACAACCGTGAACGATGGGTGAGGCTCTGGCAATTTCACGGCCGCGAACTGGGCCAGCCACGCCGGCGCGCGCGAGCGGAGCTTGGCCGTCAGGTGCGCCCACTCGTACTCCAACTGACCGCTGGTGACGAGCAGAGGTTCTGATGCAACATCGGCCGCTACTCTGCTGAGGTCGAACCGATAGCCCCGATGGATCGACTCGGCATGGACCTGCCGGAGGTACGTCGCGACCTGCCCCAGCGGCGAGGTCGCGGCTCGGAACCGCGTCAGTTGGGGATGCCGTTGATAGCCCCTTGTCCGGCCAGCAAGCACCGCCTGCGCCAGCAGTGTCTCGCGCCAGAGCGCGACGAGCCCCTTCGCGTCGAGGTAGCGCGGGTGCAGCGACCAGATTCGCATCTCTCTCCCTTCAACTGTGACGCCTGACGTCAGCTACCTTCAGCGGCCTACCCGGCGCCAAGGTGCTCGTCGGACGTGGGAACGAGGTGCAGTTGCCTGGTGCGTGGTTCGGTGACGATCATGGGATGCGCCGGAGGGTGAACTGAGTCCACGGCAACGTCCAAGCGGAGCAGTGCGACGCCCCTGCTTCCGAGCGACGGTCATGCGCAATCCACTGCGTCGTCTCGCGCGCTCAGCTTGGCGTCTGCGCCTCGATAAATCGAGCCACCGCCTCGCGAGCACGCTCCTCGGCCTCCTCGGCGTCGTCACCGTGGTACTCCCCGAACGAGGTAGCGAAGCGTTGAACAGAACCGTCCGGGTGATGACAGCACAGGTCGATGACCATTGCCACGAACGCATACCGTCCGCCGGCTATGGCCTCGGTCTCCTTGACCTCGACATTGAACTCGTACCTGGGCTGCTCCATCGGTGTCACGTCCATGAGTGCACGGCGCTCCAGTGATGCGCCATCGTGGGCCTGCTCACACGGCCGCACAAACGGCGGCGTCATTGAAAGTTAGCCACTTTCCGGCGCGAGCGGAGGCCCGACGCTTCACGGGCGTGTAACCCGGAGCCGGCCGGTGTACGCGACATCTATCAGACCGACGCGCCGAAGAGACGGCCCACCAGCGCCGAGGCAGCCATGGCAAGAGCGCCCCAGAATGTCACCCTGAGAGCGCCCCGCCAGATCACCGCGCCACCCACCCGCGCCGCCAGCGCGCCCAGACCAGCGAGGAGTACCAGCGCGCTGACAGTGACCAGGGTGGTCAGCCATTCCCGCGGGGCCAGGGCGGCAACGACGACCGGTAGCATCGCACCGACGGCGAAGCTCACCGCCGAGGCGAGTGCAGCCTGCAGCGGCCGCGCTGCGGTCGCATCGAAGATGCCCAGTTCGTCGCGCGCGTGGGCAGCAAGTGCGTCGCCGGCCATGAGCTGATCGGCCACCTGCGCGGCGAGCGCCGGCGTCAGGCCGCGGTCCACATATATTGCCGCCAACTCGGCGTGTTCGCCGGTGACGTCGGTCGCCAGTTCATGGCGCTCACGCTCCAGGTCGGCGCGTTCGGTGTCGGCCTGTGAGCTGACCGACACATACTCTCCCGCGGCCATCGACATGGCCCCGGCCACGAGACCGGCGACGCCGGCGATGAGCACCGCCGAGCGCGCGGTGCCCGACGCGGCCACGCCGACCACCAGGCTAGCGGTGGAGATGAGGCCATCGTTGGCACCGAGCACGGCTGCCCGTAGCCAACCTGTGTGAGCGGTTCGATGTCGCTCGATATGCCGCACCAGGCCTCCAGTGAGTGTCGTCCGACCGCGTCGGGTAGGTGCATCTCCCAGGCCTCTGGCGAGAAAGCTGGGACCGTTCCGCCTGACCGCATGAGGCATGCTACCGGCGGGAACCGTGCCGTCGTCAGCCGGATGACGGCGGGCATGTCCCGGCAGCGACGCGTACACCGCTGCCAGATGCCGAGTGTTACCCCGGCGAGCTGATTGCGGGCCGATCCTCCGAGCCCCACGGCGCTGGTGGCGCCGTCACGGGCTGGGTAAGGTCGAACTCCACGCGGAAACGACGATCGCTGTTCTCGCGCCTGAGCGCATAAGCAAAGAGCTGTCCCGGGACTACTTCCACCGTCCACACGTTGGTGGCAGAAGCCGGCAACAGTTCGGCCGTGTAGGCGTCGGCAGCGAACTCCTGCCACTCCACCGTCCCGGTATCGCGCGTATCGCCGCCGTACTGGGTGACTTCGTCCTCGCTGCCGTCGGCGTGCCGGTGATCGTGCTTCAGGCGGAGCCCGTCGGGCGTCCGCGTTATTACCCAGGTGCGCGAGCGGTCATCGCCCACATGAAACGGAATGCGAATCTCGGCATCCGAGCATTCGCGCACGTGCATCACGAGCTCCGAGCGCGAGAAGCTCGAGTCACTCGCCCCGCCCACCGCCAACCGGCCGGCGTAAGCGTTGCCACAGAGCGCTTGCAACGACTGCCAGAACACCACCTGTGCGGGCGTCTCGGCGGCCGCGAGAGCGCTCGCCGCGGCGGCCGAGGCAGCGGGGTCGGCCTCCCCGGAATCGGCGGCGCAGCCGGAGAGCGCGACCACCGTCAGCAGCGAGACCACGAGCGCTCGGAGTGGGCCACCGGAAGAGGAGACCAGGGGAGAGGATCGCACATGAATGGGAATCATCGCTTTGCCGAGTGAGGGGGTGAGCGAAAGAGATGGGCGATCAGATCGCCCCACTGGTTCGTTCCACTCCTCAAGATAGCTCCAGACACGCGCTGGCTCTGCTTCACCAGATACGCGGCTGTGGCGACCGTTGACGATAGCTCCAGACACACTCGCGGGTTCTGCCCCGTCTGCCAGAAGGTGTGACATGCACTCGGCGGTTGCGCGTGCGAATGTTCTGCCGCTCGCCGGCGAACTGCGGAGTGAACGCGCCCCGGCATCGGCGAGTACTTCCCGTCAGATGCGCGCCAGTTCCCGATCGTGCCGGCGACTGAGCACGATCAGCGCTGTCAGTGCGCCGAGTAACGCCATGAACATGTCCCACTGGGTGTCCCAGACATCGCCCTGGGTGCCCAGGAATTCGTCGGCCGCAGAGCCGCCAATGACGGCGGCCGCCCACTCCACCAACTCGTAAGAGGCGCTGATGCTGAGGGAGACAGTGACGACAAGGAAGAAGAGCCACTTGCCCGGCTTGAGTGGCGAGCGCCTGAGCAGGATCTCGCGGGCAATGATCGCCGGCACGAAACCCTGGACGAAGTGGCCGATGCGGTCGTAGTGATTGCGCGCCAGATCCAGGGCGTCCTGCAGCCAGAAGCCGAGCGGCACGCGGGCGTAGGTGTAGTGACCGCCGACCATGAGGATCACGGCGTGCAGGAAGATCAGCCGATAGACGAGCGACGTGAACGGGAAGCGGCGCGCGGTGGCGACGAGTACCGGTGCGGCGAGGATGACCGGGAAGACCTCCATGAGCCAGGTCGCGCGGTCGTATGGGCCGATTCCCGACAGGACGAGGATGACGATGGCCAGCGCGAGAAGGGCGAGTGGCTCGCGGTACGACCTGGTGCGGGTCATCGGGTCCCTAACGAGAAGACCGGCGCACGTTGACGCCGGACCAGTAGCCGAACTCTGTGGCCGAGCATACGCCTTCAAGGTCAATCAGCCGCTCCCGGAGGTACGCCTGAGAATCCGCGATCGCAGCGTTGTAGACCGTCGGTGCGATCTCCCTGAGCACGAACTCGAGGAACATGTCGGCCTTCAGTTCACCGATGTCCATCTCGAGCTCCTCGGCGAAATAGCGCTTGATGGAGGAAATGGACTGGGTGCGTGCGTCGTCGGACAGGTTGATTGACATTGAGCTGTGGAATCGGATTGTACGGCGTCGAAGGACATCGCCTTCGCGCGCCCGGTGCGGGATTTACAATGGAGTTCCCGCGCCTGGGGTGGCGGCGCCACCAAAGGGTAACGTTCCAACCCACCGGCCGGCACCACGAGCCACCGGCCGTCCTCGATCGCCGCGGCAATCTCGGCAGCGGTCGGTTCATCGGTGAAGTACGCGAGCCACCAGGAAAACAGGACGTTCGGCCGCGTGCCCTCGGACGTGGTCGGCATGGTGGGCGGGTCGCCATGGACCGTGGGACCGCCAGACGCGGTACTCAGCGAGCCGGCACCCAGTCGCAGGCCGAATCGTCGATGCGGTACGTCTTCACCCACGAGGCAGCGTTGTCGCTTCCCGCTGCCTGCTCGTAGGCGGCTACCCGGTCGCCCACAATTGCTGTATGCGACTGCGCGTCCGGTGAGAGATCGATCCTTGCGTCCACGCAGGCACTCTTCCTGTCGGCGGAGACGAGCGTGACGTATGCGGTAGACCAGAAGCGATCGCCGTCTTGATTCATGTCGTGGTGTACCAGTATCAACCGTCCATCGCTCGTGTGCCCCACCTGCATGAGTAACGAGGCAAGTTGGGTGTAGTACTCCAACCGCCTGCGCCTGGCGTATTCCTCGACGAGGTTCGGGGGCACGCCGCGGCGGCGCGCCACAGGCGGG
>CALCHX010000150.1 GCA_937906875.1 uncultured Gemmatimonadota bacterium
AGGCCTCAGACGGTGTTTTGCGTCCCTATATCACACATCGATTGCAGGATCCGGGATGAATGCGCTCGCTGACGCTCTACGGAGCCGCGGAGTTCCAGAAGCGGTGATCGTGGACTGCCTTGATCAACCCGACGCATAGAGTGAGGCGTATATGACTGACAAACGCTGATGATACGGAGCTTGAATTTCAGGCCACGGCTTGCGCTGATGAAACAGCGTGTTCCAAATCTTCTCGCAAATTGTCCAGGGCGCTACGGATCCGGCCTTGCTGATGTCTCGTGATAGTTGACCCCCAGCGTTTACCCAAAATCCCCAGCTGTCGCTACCTCAAACTCTCCCAGGCGTGAGGGTGTGCGCACCTAAGGCGGGTGTCATCCGCGGGACGTTACGCTACGTCTCTCGCCACGGTGAGGGAGGAAGGAGTGAACCTCTTGAAGCCCCATCTACGACTTACATCGACGACGGACCTCCGGCGGATGCTGATGCAATACATCCGCTTTCACGACAAAAGCTGTCAGCCATTCCAATGCTCCTGCTCCAACCCCGAGCATCGGATCACTGCTAGACGCACTTCACCTACACGCCACTACCCCCGGCGCTTGGGGAAGTAGCGCACGCCCCGTAGCCCATCGAAGTCGTCGTCCTGGGTCCAGATGACGCCGTCGACGGCTTCCGCGGTCGCGTACACGATGCTGTCGGCAAGAGGCAGGTGATGGTCGAGTCCCGCGCGCGCCGCGGCGATGGCGAGCGTGCCGTCGAGCTCCACCACCGCACCTTGCTGCATCACCGCCACCGCCCGAAGAGCGTCGCCGATCCCACGCTGCCGCGCCACCACCCTGAACACCTCGAGCACGCACACCGAGGGCACCACGAGTCGCCCCACCTCCTCGATGGCAGCGGCAAAGTCGCTCGCGGTTGGCTCATCGGCGAAGTAGGCGAGCCAGGCCGAAGAGTCGACCACGTTAGGTCGCTCACGCCGGGGAGTGCCACGTCGCGTCATGACCCGCCCCGCGAGCAGTCCGGACGTCCGCTACTCCCGGTCCGCATCGCGTTCGATGGTGGTATCGATGCCGCGGAGGAAGCCGCGCAGCTCGCGCGCCGGTCGGAGTGGGATGAGCTCGATCCGGCCGTCGTGGACGAGGGCCTGCACCTTCTGCCCGGGGGCGATACCCAGCCGCTCGCGAACGGAACGCGGGATGACGACCTGGTACTTGGGTGATACGGTGACGACTTCCATGGCATGCCTCGATCGATACGGGTAGTGTCATACGAAATGTGCATCGATGCACGGTGGGCCGCCAGTACTCGCTTCACGCGAAGACCGGCTCGGCGCGTACGAGGTTGCTCACGTCGATCTCGCCGGTGACGACCGCAGAGATTGAGAGCGGTCCACCGTTCCGCGCATGCGGAGGAGAGCCGTCAGGCATGTCAACGGCGTTGCATTGACATGCTGAACAGGTTCAGGTCGCGGTCTCAGGCTGTCTGGAGCACGGCACCGGGCACCGTCCGCAATCAGCGCCGGGTAAGCCAGATCGCCATTCAGCCCTCACCCGCCCTCACCCCCACCCCACCCCACCGCGCCACCGCATGGTGCAGCCCCTCCACCTGCTCCACCAACCGCTCCTGCCGCGCCCTCAACAACGGCGCCACCCCCGCATCGCTCAACTCCGGCCGCTCCGGCAAATCCGCAGGCGCCCGACCCTCCACCAACGCATCCGCCAGCTCCTCCAACACCCCTCCCACCATCCCAGCCACCACCCCCATCTCCAGATCCTGCCCCGGCTCCTCCGAATGCCGCGCCAGAGCCAGCGCCGCCACGGAATTCCCGAATCGACGGATGTAACCCAGCAGCGCCATCGCCGGCTCCAGGTCGGCAGCCGGCCCTCTGTACTCCCCCAGCAGCCGCTGGAATGACTCCTCCGCGTTTATAGCCGCCAGGCCGATCTTGCGCCGAGCCTCGCGCATCAACTGTGGGCCGGTGGCCTCGCCTGCGGGTGTCAGCGCGTGTGTCACGACTTCCAGGTACTCCCGGCTCGCGCGCAGCACTGTTGCCAGGTGGAATGGGAAGCGGCTCCACTCCGGCTGTGGCCAGATCAAACGTGCCGCAGCCAACGCCAGCGCGCCGCCGAGCAGGGTGTTGACCACCCGCAACCAGGCCAGTCCGCCACTGCCTTCCTCCACCTCCACCAGGAGGACGAATGCCGGTGTGATGAAGGCCGAGAAGGCGGCGTAGCTGAGCGGGAGGAGGGCGACGCAGAGAGCCACGAAGATGGCCACCAGCGCCACGATCGCCATCGGGTCGTGGAAGACGGCGCTCAGGCCCGCCGCCAGCGCGCCGCCCAGGACCGCGCCCAGGATGCGCTGGATCGCCCGGTTGGTGGTGGCCCCCGTGTACGGTTGGAGGACTATCACGGCGGTGATCGTCATCCAGTGGCCGTAGGGCAGTTTAAACAGTGCGGTGATCACCACCGCGATCATCGTCACCAGCCCCAGTTGGAACGAGTAGCGCCTTACCAGCGAGCCGGGAGCGAGGGCCGCGCGCAGTGTGACCAGTACCGCCGGCGCCCCATCTCCGCGCTCGCCGCCCGGCTCCACCACTCCTCGCGTGACCTGCCATTCCGTCTCCAGCCCGGCCGCGATGGCGGCCGCCGTGTCGGCGAGCTTCGCCATCCGGTCCACCAGCACGCCCATGTGCGCGAAGTGCACGCCGCCCAACCCGGTGGCGTGGGCCTGGAGGGTCGAGCGCAGCGCATCCCCGTTCCAGGCCACGGGAATCGGCTTCGCGGCCTGCTCCGTCTCCACGGCGTCGGCCAGCGCGCGCATCGTGGCCGCCACCTGGGCCAGCAGCGCGGTGAGCGCTTCCTCCGCCGCCGCGCCTCGGTCCGACGGCGCCACGGTCTCGACGGCGTCGGCGATCGCCACGGCATGCACGAAGCAGCGGTCGGCGATCTCGTACAGTTCCAGCAGCCGCGCCCCGCGCTTCGTCTCATTGGGACGGCCGCGACGGGTGCCGGCCAGAACCTCGCGTGCCCGCTCCACCGCCCGGCGCACCGCAGCGGCATGTCCTGCCAGCCCGTAGGCGCCGAGCGACCGGCCGGCTGCGATCTGTCGCCTGATCTCGGCTATGTACTCCGCCAACTCCCGGTAGCAGAGCGCCACCACCTGCCTGACGGGTCGGTAGGGGCTGAGCGGCCATAGGCTGAGGGTGAGCAACATCGCCCACCCGCCGCCGGCCAGGATGAAGGCGGCCCGCTCGACGGCCTCACCGGTCGGCGATCCGGTGAACGGGACCGCCAGCGCGACCAGGAAGGTGATCAGCACCGGCATTCCCGCGGTGGCGCCGGAGGGGCCCCAGGCGCGGGTCAGCCCTGATCCGGCGGCGACCACGAAGGCGATCGGCGCGACGAGGGCGAGCCCGCCCCAGCCCTGCCCGAGCGTGGCAACGATCGACACCAGAGCGCTCGCGCTGGCCACCGAGGCCAGCGTGATCGCCCGCGTGCGGTACGCGCCCCCACGATCGGAGAGTACGCCGTGCAGGGCGGCGATGCTCATCCAGAGTCCGCCCTGCAGCCCGAGCAACGGCAGGACAATGAGCGGGGCGACTACCGCGAGCGCCCCGCGCACACCCGCCGCATAGGCGGGGCGCACGGGTGCGAGCGCCGCGGCGGCGCGCAGGTCACGCAGGGTGTGGTACAGGAGGGATCCTCAGCCGATGGGGACGGGAGACAGTTCCCGCCAGTGCCGACCATGGACCCAACAATAGTGCCGCGGCTCGCTACTGGAACCCGTCCGGAAGCGGTTCAGTCGGCGGCTCTGCAGCCTGATCGCTACTTCCCGTCCTCCACCGTCCAGTAGAACCGCGGCGCCTTCTTCTGCCGCGGCCATACCTCGTCCAGCGTGTCGCCGTCGTACATCCGGCCGTTCTTCATCACGAATAGAATCGAATTCGAATTCCGGATATTCTCCAATGGATCGCTATCCAGTATCACCATGTCCGCCAGCTTGCCCGGCTCTATCGAACCCAGGTCACCGGCCAGCCCCAGCGCCTCGGCGCCGGTGAGCGTGGCCGACCGCAATGCGTCGTGCACAGGCAGACCACCGGCTGCGATGGACCAGAGCTCCCAGTGGTAGCCCAGACCCTGCAACTGTCCGTGCGAACCCACGCCCACCCTGCCACCCATGGCCACCAGGTCCCGCACCTGTTCGCCGATCTTCGTGATCACATGCTGGTTGGGATGGAACCATCCGGCCTGACCACCGCCACCGCGCCGCAGCACCTTGCGCTCCACTTCCGCCCACGGCGTGAAGTGCCTGAACTTCCGGTCCCCGTACACGTCCTCGGTGGCGTAGTAGTAGTTCTCGGCCCACGGACCACCGTACGCGACGAGAATGGTCGGCGTGTATACCGTCTTCGAGAAGGTGAGCAGGCGCAGCACATCGGACTGGGTCGGGAAGGTCGGCAGCGTGTGCTCGAGTCCCGAGTATGAATCGATGATCTCGGTGATGTTCTTCTTGTAGTCCAGCCCGCCCTCCAACGTCGGCATCAGGCGCAGCTCGCGCGACGCCTGTACCAGCCACTGACGTTGCTCACGATTGCCCACGCCGTACTGCTTGATGGTCTTGGTGTCGTAGTAATCGCTGTAACGCCTGAGAACCTTTCGCGCCTGCTCCAGGCTCCGGATGTTCTGCCCCTGCGCGCTGTTGGCGCCGAATACGCCGGGTCCGGTGGAGTAGATCCGCGGGCCCAGGATATCGCCCGCCGTCACCTGATCCTCGTAGGAGAGAACGTCGGTGGTGAAGGCCTGCGGATCACGCGACGTCGTCACGCCGTAGGCCAGGTTCACGACGTATGACCACACCTGCCCGCGGTGCAGTTCGTACGACGGCCTCAGGTGCGCGTGCGTATCCACGAATCCGGGTACGACCGTCCTGCCCGTGAGGTCTATTACCCGCGCGTCGTCGGGCACCTGCACCTGGCCGCGCGCGCCGACCGATACGATGCGATTGTCGCGAACGAGTATGTCGGCGTTCTCGATGATCTCGTCGCCTTTCATCGTGATCGCTCGGGCTCCGCGCAGCACCGCGACACCGCGCGGTATGTCGCGCTCCGCGGTCACCCTCACCCGGAACTCCAGCGGCATGAACGAGGTGTCCGCCTTCTGACTGGCGACATCCGGCTGCAGGCTGTCCGGCGCCGTGACTACGGGACTGGCTGCGCCCGTTCGGCCCGCCGCTCCGGCCGCGGCTCGCGCGCGCCGAGCCTCTCTCAGCGAGTCGTCGAAGGCACGCCCGCGCTCCAGGTCGTAGATCGCGTGCGCGTTGCCGATCGACCAGTGCACCGATCTGGAATCGCGCGCCCAGGCGGGAAACTGACCGCCTATGTCCGTCAGTTTCCGCACCGGGAAGGCGGCCGCATCGGCGGCTCCGCCCACGGTGATGACAGGTTCGGCTCCGCCTACCACTGGCACGGTCACCAGGTAGAGATCGCTGCTCACCTGCGCGAGCGCCTTCTCACCGTCGGGTGACATGAGGACCAGGCTCGCCGGATTGCCGCGGCTGCCCGCGCCATCGCCGCCCGCGCCCGCTCCCATCACCCGCAAGTGTGCCTTGAGATCGGACCCGTCCCACCGCATCGATACCAGTCTCCCGCCACCATACAGGAAGACCCTGCTGCTGTCGCTGGAGAAGTGAGGGTTGGCCAGTCCGCCCGACGGCGCTATCAGCGTGGGTGCACCGCCTCGGGCCGGCAGCCAGACTATGTCGTCGGCAGCGCCCAGTCCGCGCTCGAGCGTCTCGTCGAACGAACGCGCCGAACTCCGCATGACCACTATGCGGTCGCCGGTTGGCGACCATGCCGGCTCGGCGTAGTAGGCGGCAGCCGGGGTGAGACGCTCGGGGCGCGCCTGCTGCCCGCCTCGACCGGCCGCGGCCGACACCCTGTATACGTGTCCGCCGCCCGAATCCGACCAGGTGGTGTAGGCTATCCACTGCCCATCGGGGCTCCACGTCGGCTCGAACTCACCCACCTCCATGTCGGTGAGGCGACGCGGGCTGGGGACGGCTCCGGATGTGTCGCCCGACGCGTTGACCGGCAACTCCACCACGTACAGCCGGTCGAGGGCCACGAATGCGAGTTGCCGACCGTCGGGCGACGGCACGGCATCGCGGATCTGCTTGATGATGAAGGTCGACGAGTCGGATATCGGATAGTCGAAGGCGACTACCGGGCCTAGCGCCTGGACCACGTCCACCTCGAAGGGGATCTCCTCCGCCTCACCGCCGGTCACCGGCATCTTCCACAGCCGCCCGTCCCAGGTCGCCACCAGATACCTGGAGTCGGGCGTGAACGACATCCCCGGATAGAGGTCCAGCGCGGCCGACGACTCGGCGTCGTCGCGCTGCGCATTCATCACCAGCCAACGCTCGGCCCCCGACTCCAGGTCGCGTATGCGAAGGCGCGTGCTGTCCACATGCCGCGTCCCGTAAACCAGCCACTTCCCGTCCGGCGAGAGCGTCGGCCGGAACGCCGATCCCCATCGGTCTGCACGCACCACGCTGCGGCCACTCTCCCGATCATAGGCGAGGAGTTGCCAGTCGTTCATGGACGTGTTGTACCCCGAGTTGCCCTGGCGTTGTGAATACCAGACCCAGCGACCATCGCTACTCAGAGCCGCGCCCAACTGGCGGCTGTTGTCGCTGACAGGGGCGCGCGATGCTGTCGCCGACGCATCCACTTCCGGGCGCACGAGCTGCTGGCCGCTGCCGCCATCGGCGTGATAGAGCCAGAGCTTGGAACCGCGCGACGCCACGATGTAGTCGCCGTCAGGCGTCCATTCGGGCGAGTAATAGTTGTTCGTCTTGCCGCGCGTCACCTGCGACGTGTCCGTCCTGTCGAGCGACATCGTCCACAGGTTCCACCCGCC
The DNA here is from genome assembly GCA_937906875.1 of uncultured Gemmatimonadota bacterium. Taxonomy (GTDB): domain Bacteria; phylum Gemmatimonadota; class Gemmatimonadetes; order Gemmatimonadales; family Gemmatimonadaceae; genus CALCHX01. The sequence continues at coordinate 6,924 of CALCHX010000150.1, forward strand.
GTCCCGGTCGCTCACGAAGACGACCTTCTTCCCATCCGGTGAGAAACGGGGCTGGCCATCGAAGGCCATGCCGCGCGTGAGTGGCGTGGCCTTGCCGCCGCTGATGGGCATGGTGTAGAGGTCGCCCAGGAGGTCGAACACCAGCGTCTGGCCATCGGGCGAGACATCCACCGACATCCACTGCCCCACCTTCGTGGTGAAGCTGAGGGTGCGCGCGGCCTCCAGTGGCAGGCCCTCCTGCATCGGATTGCGAGCTGCCGCCGGGCGTTCGGCACTGGCCTGCTGTTGCGCGAGGCCGGTGGCCGGAGAGCTGATGGCGAGGACGACTCCGCAAGCCATCAGGAATCGGGATGCGTTCTGGCGCATGGGAAATCTCAACTGGTTCGCGTGGAAAGCGCTGACGTCACCAACTGGAACAGCTCCTGTGGACTGTCCGTGCTGCCATGTGCTCCAGCGCCGAGCATCTCCCGGCGCTTCTTGACGGCCACCGCACCGGCGTACACTACGACTGGCGCACCTAACCCGCGTCTTCTCATCTCAGCCAGGAGGGTAAGGCCGGCGTCCGGGTCGCCGCGACGCCCCATGTCGGTGATCACGAGGTCGAACGGGTAGCGTTCCAACTGATTGATGGCATCTTCCGTATCCTTGCTGTCCACGACCCGGATGCCCAGTGACTCGAACGCTCGACGCTCATAGGCATTGTTCGAGGGCCGGTCATCCACCCACAGGATGGTTCTGCCCCGGAGCTGGTCGCCCTTTCGCCGCGGGACGCCCGCATCGACCGCGGCGGCGATCGACTCGACACTCGCCGTCGGTCTCGCTGCCGCATCTCCTCCCTCCTGCCCGACGGCCCTGGTCGCCTCCGCGGCGCCGATCATCGCTGCAGCTTCCACCTTCTTGCGAACGGACGCCTTGAAGCTGCCAGCCTCGAGGGAGAACTCGCTCAGGTTCCTGAGCAGTTCATTGAGTGCATCGCGATTGCGATAGAGCAACCAGACAGCTATCGCCGGCCACAGGATGGCCTTGATGAGGTCGACGAGGGCGACAATGATCTGTACAGTGGCCTCCGGAGTTGGCGCGCTCTCCACGGGAGTCTCCCTGTCGATGTTCAGTGATGGCTGAGGTTGTCAGCGATCCAATACTGCAACACCGCGACTGTCCGACACAATGACTGCCTGCCCGGACCGCCACCGGTCTATCCTGGCGAGCCCGGGAGTCTCAACCGGCCAACTCACCATGCACGCCGACCGCGCAACGGCAATGTCGTGGGAGTCGGTCTCCCTACCGCTGTCCCATCTGGACGGGCAGCGACCATATGGTATCATCAGTTCCAACCTGCCGCTCGACCCGGCGCCGGGCGCGTCGTTCGCGAGCGGTATCACCCATGGTGAGAACAAGTGTCTACCACTGCCAGGTCTCGCGCGGTTGAACGAGCCCAACACCAGCACCAGGTGACGGCGGGTAATGTCCCGCGCCTCGTTGCCCGGGCTGCCCCGCTCATAGCCGCCGCCATCCTGACGGCGTGCTCGCCGGGTGCGGACGCCACGGACTACGACCTGATCATCCGCGGCGGCACCATCTACGACGGTAGCGGCGGAGCGCCCGTGGTGGGCGACGTCGCCATCCGCGGCGATTCCATCGTCGCGGTGGGCGTGCTCCCTGCCACCGCCTCCGCGCGCAGTGAGGTGGACGCCACCGGGCTCGCCGTGGCACCTGGCTTCATCAACATGCTGAGCTGGGCCACCGAGACGCTGCTGCACGACGGCCGCGCGCAGAGTGACATCCGGCAGGGCGTGACCCTCGAGGTATTCGGCGAGGGCGATTCCATGGGACCGCTCAACGACGACATGAAGCGCGAGATGACCGAGATGCAGGGCGACATCAAGTTCCCCGTCACCTGGACCTCACTCGGCGAATACCTGGAGACACTGGAGAACTCGGGCGTCAGCGTGAATGTCGCGTCGTTCGTCGGCGCCACCACCGTGCGCGTCCACGAGCTGGGCTACGCCGACCGCGCGCCCACGGAGGAAGAACTCGCGCGCATGCAGCAGCTCGTGCGAGAAGGCATGGAAGAAGGGGCACTGGGCGTTGGTTCCTCGCTCATCTACGCCCCGGCGTTCTATGCCCGGACGCCGGAACTGGTGGCCCTCATGCAGGCGGCCGGACCGCTGGGCGGCATGTACATCTCGCACATGCGGAGCGAAGGCAACCGGCTCCTTGAAAGCGTGGATGAGCTGCTGACCATCGCGCGCGAGGCCGACGTCCCGGCGGAGATCTATCACCTGAAGGCGGCCGGCGAGGACAACTGGCCCAAGCTGGCTCAGGTGATCGCGAAGGTGGACTCCGCCCGCGCGGCGGGCGCCCGCATAACCGCTGACATGTACACCTATACCGCCGGTGCCACCGGGCTGGATGCGGCCATGCCGCCCTGGGTGCAGGAGGGTGGTTACCAGCAGTGGGCGACGCGCCTACGTGACCCAGCCATACGGGCGCGCGTGCAGCGCGAGATGCGCACGCCCACCGACGAATGGGAGAACCTGCTGCTCGGCGCCGGCTCGCCCGAGCGCGCGCTGCTGGTCGGCTTCAAGGCCGACTCGCTGAAGCACTACACGGGCAAGACGCTGGCCGAGGTGGCGAAGCTGCGCGGCACGTCACCCGAGGAGACGGCTATGGACCTGGTGATAGCCGACGGCAGCCGGGTGGGCACGGTCTACTTCCTGATGAGCGAGGAGAATGTGCGCCGGCAGGTGCAGATCCCATGGGTGAGCTTCGGCTCCGACGCCGGAGCGCCAGCCACCGAGGGTGTGTTCCTGGAGAGCAGCACGCATCCGCGCGCCTACGGCAACTTCGCCCGCCTGCTCGGCCGCTACGTGCGCGACGAGAAGCTGATACCGCTCGAGGAGGCGGTGCGCCGGCTCTCGGCGCTGCCAGCGGAGAACCTGAAGCTGCGTCGTCGCGGGCAGTTGCGGCCCGGCTACCACGCCGACGTGGTGGTGTTCGATCCCGCCACGGTGCAGGACCACGCCACCTTCGAGATTCCGCACCAGTACTCCACGGGTATGGTGCACGTGTTCGTGAACGGGACGCAGGTGTTGCGCGACGGTGAACATACCGGTGCGACGCCGGGCCGCGTGGTGCGCGGGCCGGGCTGGCGCGGCTGGAGCAAGGCATCCCCATGACATGAACGGAAGCCGCGGCGCTCGAGCCCGGACGGCGACCTCACCCCCGCCGCGCCGCCTCGATCGCCGCGATGTCGATCTTCTTCATCGTCATCATCGCGTCGAACGCGCGCCTGGCGGCAGCGCGATCAGGATCCGTGAACGCCTTCATCATTGCCACCGGCGTTATCTGCCACGACACACCCCATCGGTCCCTGCACCAGCCGCACTGGCTCTCCTCGCCGCCATTGCTCACGATCGCGTTCCAGTAGCGATCCGTCTCGGCCTGGTCTTCCGTCGCCACCTGGAACGAGAACGCCTCGCTCTTCCTGAACATCGGCCCGCCGTTGAGGCCGAGGCAGGGGATGCCCATAACCGTGAACTCCACGGTCAACACATCCCCTTCCTTCCCCGATGGATTGTCTCCGGGAGCAAGATGCACCGCGCCGACGGATGAATCGGGGAAGACGCTGGCATAGAACCGCGCCGCGTCCTCGGCGCCGCTATCGTACCAGAGGCAGATGGTGTTCTTCGCTGGATTGGCCATCGCACGTCTCCAGTGTCATGAGTGGTGAGCATGGGCGTGAATCGCGGCGGGTGCCGCTAGATCCTGAGCGAACAGCGAAAGCCACGAGCGGCGTAATAGGACTCGGCGCCGTTGTGGTAGGTGAAGACCGTGTCGTAGCGGCGATCGCAGAAGAGCGCGCCGCCCAGCTTCCGGATCGGGGCCGGTGTCTGCACCCAGCTCGAGGTGGTGGTGTCGAATTCACCCAACTCCTGAAGCCGCCGGTACTCGGCCGCCGAGAGGAGTTGCACTCCCATGGCCGTCGCCATCTCGACGGCGCTGCTCGCCGGCTTGTTGGACTTCCGTGCGTCCAGCGCCTCGCGGTCGTAACAGAGGCTGCGACGTCCCCTGGGGCTCTGCGCCGAGCAATCGACAAGGATGATCTCGCCCGTCGACGGGTCGACTCCCGTGACGTCCGGTTCACCACCGGACTGTTCCATCTGACTCAGCGACCAGAGCGCCGCACTGTTGGACTCGAGTCTCTCCTGCACGCTCGCCCAATCGACGCCGGGATGGCGGTTCATGTTCGCTTCAAAGCGGGCGCTCAGAGTCCTGAGCAGGTCATCTCGTTCCTTCCCTGCAGGAGTTGCTGCCCTGGTCATCTGTTCACCTGTCCCCGGATTGAGTATTGCGCCTGCTGCCCGGACGAAGCCTCGTGTACCGGGCAGCGCGGACTGGACGGGTACTACCTGGACGGCGCGAGGCGTGGAAAATCATCGGTCGGTGGCACGACAGCCTCTATGCGATCTCAGCCGTTCCCGGCTACGAGGCTCCACCGCTCGCCGACGAGTGGCCCTGGTGTCCGTCCCGGCTTTGCGTCTCCTTCACCCTGAAGCTGACGATCTTCTCGATCAGGCCCCACGGCATTGGTTCGCTCAGGGGAAAGCGGATCGAACCTTTCGCGGTCTCGTACCGGGAAAGCTCGTCCGTGAACGCCCTGATGGCCGATGGCGTCGGGTAGAACCCGATATGATTCCTGAACGCCCCGAAGTGCACCAGATTGCCGTTCAGGACGAACGTCGGAAGCTGGTACTTCATCGCTTCCTCCGCCTCGGGCACGACTTCCCGGATCCTGGTCCGCATCTCGGTGAGGATCTTCTGGACATCGGGCGGGAAGCCGGCGATGTACTCGTCGATCGTCCCGGGTTGCCCGGCGCCACTCTTCATCAGCTATCCTCCGGGTCCGCGATGTCCGGATTCCCAACAGCGAGCAGATGGTAATGGAACAGCCCCTGGCGTCTGACGGCTGCGTGACCTGCGGCTGGCCGGATGCAGCGCCCGGGAAGCGGGCATGACGACGGCATTCGTGCTGGGTGGAGGTGGCCAGCTCGGGGCGCACCAGGTCGGGATGTTGCGGGCACTCATCGAGCGGGGTGTCATACCGGAGCTGATAATCGGGACTTCGATCGGTGCTGTCAACGGCGCGATGATCGCCGGTGACCCGTCGCTGGCTACCATCCAACGGCTGGCCGACCTCTGGGTGTCGATCGGCCAGAAGGGCGTGTTCGACACGTCCATCTTCGAACGGATCTGGACCTTTGCCCAGTCGGGAACGCATGTGCAGGACAACCTCTCGCTGCGCAGGCTTCTCACCGACGCCTTCACGGTCGAACTGATCGAGGAGCTCACCGTTCCGTTCCAGTGTGTGGCCGCGAGCATCGAGGCGGCGAGCATTCACTACTTCGAGCGTGGGCCGCTCGTCGACGCAGTGCTGGCGTCGTCGGCGGTGCCGGGGCTGTTGCCACCGGTGGAGATCGACGGCCAGCATTACCTGGACGGTGGCCTGGTCGCATCGATCCCGCTCGACCGCGCGATCGTGCTGGGCGCGACGACGATCCACGTCCTGCAGGTAGGGCGGGTCGAGGCGCCGCTCACCGTGCCGTCCCGCCCGTGGGAGGTGGCGATGGTCGCCTTCGAGATCTCGCGCCGGCATCGTTTCATGGAGGTGCTTGCGAACGTCCCACCCGGCGTGACGGTGCACGTCCTGCCAACCGGCGAACCGAAGGCCTTCAACGACCTCAGGCAGTACCGCATGTCCAGCTCGACTACTGTGGCCGAGCGGATCGAACGGTCGTACGAGGCGACCGTCTCGTATCTGGACGGCATGGGAAGGTGACCGCCGCGTGACGATCAGGCTTCCGCCCCGCTGGCTGCGACGGATCGTGTTGTGGCCGCTGCCGGTGATAGTCGGGATCCTGTACGTGGTCACCGTTCCCGTCTGGTTCCTCGTTGCGACTCTCCTGTCGTACAGGCTGCCCGGCAAGTTGCGCCTCGTCCGGAGCCTCGGACTGGCGACGGTCTACCTGGCAACCGAGTTCTTCATCATCGCCTCCGCGTTCGGGCTCTGGATCGCGAGCGGGTTCGGCTGGCGTATCGGCACGGCGCGGTTCGTCACGCTCCATTACGGCGTGTTGCGGATCGCGCTGGCGATGCTGGTCGGCGCGGGACGGAGGTTGTTCGTGCTGGAGATAGATGCCGCAGGTCCGCCGCTACCCGCCGCGAACGACGGCGATGGCGATGGCGATGGCGACGGCGATGGCGATGGCGCCCCGCTCATCGTTATGAGTCGTCACGCCGGCCCGGCCGACTCCATCCTGCTCGTGCACGAAGTGATGAACTCGTACGGTCGCCGCCCCCGGATCGTCCTCAAGGATCTGTTGCAACTCGACCCGGCCTTCGACATCCTGCTCAACCGGCTTCCCAACCGGTTCATCTCGACCGGCCCCGGCGGTGGCAACCGGGCGGTGGCGGCGATCGCCGAGCTGGCGACCGGCATGACCAGCGCCGATGCGTTCGTCATCTTCCCCGAGGGCGGCAACTTCAGCGAGGGCCGACGGGTGAGCAGCATCGAGAGGCTGCACGCCGCCGGTCACCGGGCAGCGGCGGAGCGCGCCGAGGAACTGCGCAACGTGCTCCCGCCCCGTCCGGCTGGCGTACAGGCGGCCTTCGCCGCGTCACCCGATGCACACGCCGTCTTCGTGGCGCACACCGGGCTCGACCAGATAGCCGGCATCCGTGACCTCTGGACGGCGATCCCCGACCACAAGACCCTGTACGTCAACTGGCACGTCATCCGCGCGCATGACGTGCCGGAGGATCCAGCCGACCTGGAAGAGTTGCTGCTCGTCGCCTGGGAAGGGATCGACCGCTGGATCAGCGATCGACGCGGCCACGACAGTCAGGTCAATGGTGACAACGGTGGTCAGACGTGAGTACCGCGCGACCGACCGGCCTGGCTGTCGCGCCGCGCGCGTACGTGCCCGATCACCTGCCCGTGCATCTCTGACGCTGGACGGGCGCGCTATCCCGTCCAGGTCGGGTGCACGCGACTATGACCGCGTCTTGAGGGCGTTGTGCGGATCGATCAGGAACTTCTTCGCCACTCCCTTGTCGAACGCCCTGTACGATTCCGGCGCTTCATCCAGCGAGATGACCTGGACGTTGACCGCCTTCGCGATCTGGATACGGTCCGCCAGGATCGCCGACATCAGTTCCCGGTTGTACTTCATGACCGGCGTCTGTCCCGTGTGCAGGGAGATCGACTTGGCCCAGCCGGTCCCGAATCCCATGCTGAGCATCCCCTTCTTCGAGGCCTTGTCGGGGGCGCCCGGATCCTCGGTCACGTAGAGCCCGGGGATGCCGATCGAGCCCGCCGCCCGCGTGGCTTCCATCAACTGGTTGAGCACCACGGCGGGCTCATCCTCGCCTCCATGCCCCCGAGCCTCGTAGCCCACGCAGTCCACTCCGCAGTCCACTTCCGGCACGCCCAGAATTGCCTCCAGCCGTTCGCCGATCTCGCCGCCCTCGGTCAGGTTGATGGTCTCGCAGCCGAAGGTGCGTGCGTGCGCCAGTCGATCCGCATTGAGGTCGGCAACGATGACGACCGAGGCGCCGAGCAGGAAGGCAGCTGCCGCGGCGGCCAGCCCGACCGGACCGGCGCCGGAGATGAGCACCGTCGAGCCCGTGGTCACTCCGGCCGAGTAGCAGCCATGATAGCCGGTCGGGAGGATATCGCTCAGGCAGGTCAGGTCCCGCATCTTCTCCATCGCCTGGTCGCGGTCGGGGAACCTGAGGGCATTCCAGTCAGCGTACGGGATCATCGCGTATTCGGCCTGTCCTCCTATCCAGCCGCCCATATCGACATAGCCGTAGGCGCCGCCGGGGCGCTGCAGGTTGACGTTCAGGCAGAGGCCGGTGTGGCGTTCCTTGCAGTTGCGGCAGCGACCGCAGGCGACGTTGAACGGGACAGAGATGATGTCGCCCATTCCGACGAACTCCACATCCCGCCCACACTCTATCACCTCGCCGGTCATCTCGTGCCCCAGCACCATCCCCGTCGGCGCGGTGGTCCGGCCCCGGACCATGTGCTGGTCACTTCCGCAGATGTTGGTCGCGATCAGCTTGATGATCACGCCGTGCTCGCACTTGCGGTTACCCAGTGCCAGTACCGGAAAATCGATGTTCTGGATCTCGACCTCGCCGGGACCCGTATAGACCACACCGCGATTGCTCGCCATGACATTCACCTCCGGATCACTTCATGGTTTTTGCCTCCAGTTCACTTGCCGAAAGCTGCAGCTCCGGCCTCGGCCACACTCTGGTCCTGCTCGCCTGAACCGCCACTGACACCGATGGCGCCCACGACCCTGTCTCCCTCCCGGAGCGGGATGCCGCCGGCAAAGATCATGATCCGTCCGCGATTGGACTCGTGGATGCCGTAGAACTGCTTGCCCGGCTGCGACTCACCGGCCAGGTCCTTCGTGGCAAGGTCGAAGGCCCGCGCGGTGAACGCCTTGTTGATGGAGATGTCGATGCTGCCCATCCATGCATCATCCATCCGCACATGTGCGACGAGGTTCCCACCGGCGTCCACGACGGCAATGTTCATCGGCTGGCCGATCTTCTGCGCCTGTTGTTCGGCTGCGGCAATGACGGCTCTGGCATCACTGAGCTTGACCATGGCTTGCTCCCTGAAAAAGCTGATCGTGTGGATGTGACTCTGGCGGCCCTGGTCGCGCACCATTCATGCCCACCCGCTCGCGCCTCCTGGGGCATGCGACCGCACGGAACCCCTGAATACTCCAAACTGGTTCAGGATCAGACCGACCCGCCGAGCGAGTTCGGCCTGAACGCGCTGTCGGTCCGCTGTCGCGCGCGCATCAGGAGTACTCCATAGCCAGCACACCATGAGAACCAGGCTGCAAAGAGCGATCTCTGTGCGATGCCATTGAACGGCCTCACAAGAGCCCAGAGATCTCCGCTCCGGTCGAGCACGGCGAGGTTCGTCGCAAGGGCGAGCAGGACCAGGCAGTACATCGCCAGCGAGAACGTCGCGATCTCCTTCGCGCCACCCCTCGCGCCACGACGATTCCTGCAGGCGAGCGCCGCCACGAGCGGCGCCTGGTAGCCAACCAGTTCGGAGAGTCCGAATACGTTGTGCAGCGTATGGGGAAAGGGGAACAGCCCGACGCCGGCGATCGAGATTGCCATGGCACCGATGACGTACGCGGGGAGCGCGGAACGGCCAGCTTCCCGGTACAGACGATTGACCCCACTGGCGAAGATGGCCAGGCATGCTGCGACGAGAAGGAGTAGCGCCGTGAAGGTGACTCGCCCGGGAGCACCGACCTCCCCGAGTTCACTCACTGTCTGCCTCACGTGACTGTAGCCCGGCGTTGCCAGCCCGATCGCCACGATGCCTGTTACGAGCAGGCATGCGGCAGCCGGACCGAACCAGAGTCCAGGTCGTGTGGTCATGACGACGGTCTGCTCAGATCCCGCGGCATCGAGGAACGATGAGTGTTGTCACCCCGCCTGCTTCAGCACGCCGGCCACCATCCGGTCGATGGCCATGTTCGTCGATAGTTGCCCGTTCAGCTGATCCATCCAGTGCGTGCGCACGACGCTCGCGACATCAGGCACCTTCGCGTAGTAACCTTGCGAGTCCCCGTAATCGATGTGCGTGGGATCCAGCGCGCGCCTCACCGTCTCGCCGGAATGCACGAACATCAGCGTGTGCGGCACGTCGCGCATGAGCGGATCGGTGGCCTTCACACCCTGCGCCTGCAGCCCCGCGCGTAGCCGGTCCAGAACCGAGCCGCTGTCCGGCCCGGCAGCGACCTCGAGGGCATGCGTGGCTTCATGCAGGATCACCTCGAGCAGGGTGCTGCCCGGATATGCACCTACACTCACGAAGCAGGCAGTCGTCAGGCGACGCGACCGGCCCGTGATGCTACCCGGCTCGGGTGCGTTGGCGACCAGGAAGACCGGCACCTCGAAATCCCGATCCGGCAACTCCAGCCCGGATAGTATGTACGTCAGGCATTCCCGCTCTCCGGGAACCAGCACACGATCGATCCGCTGCGCCGTTGCTTCCATCACGAGCTCTCGCCGGGTTGCTCCGATGCCCTGGGCATACAGAGGTTGGGCCATGCCGAGTGCATCGGCGACCGCCTCCAGAGCCTCGCGCACCGGCGCCCTTCCCGCTACGGTGGACGGCATGCCCGCCACTACCCGCGACAGCTCGGCTACGCTGCCGGATTCGGCGATCAGCCCGTTGAGTACGTCCAGCCCACCGCCACCGGGTAGGTAGTCCGCTGCGGCCTTCATCCGGTCCAGCGCCGGTCTCCACTCGGGGGGCAGGATCTCCCCCCGGTCCGTTCCCGTGCGCAGCAGGAAGTACAGATCCACCAGCGGCTCGAACTGGAAGCGTAACGACGACGCGCGGAGCTGTGCTCGCGGAAGCGCCGCCGTGAGCCCCAGCAGGGGCGAGGTGAGTGCGGCAGCGGCGCAGAGCTGCTGGATGAAGTGACGACGTGACAGGTGCAGATGCATTCCGTGGTCTCTGAACGTTGCCGGGGTACGGCCGCACTGGATTCCACGCGCTGCGCGGGCCTGCGCTGTGGGTGCGGCGCCAAGGCTCGGCGGATTCGACACGGAAGATACAGGGAACGGTTGCCTGGCGATGGACGGAATACCCGGCCGCAGCTGCCGCTCGTCACGGACCGTGACGCGCCGAGCGTCGCCGAGTACCGGACAGTGCGAGCCACCGCTAGCCGCGGACAGGGCGGCCACTGGTATGTGACACAAAAGTGATATATTTGGAAGATATGCCCTCAGTGCTCCCGGTACCATCAGGAGGAACGACGATGCTGAAGACCCAGACACGCGCGCAGGGCGGATCGGTGGTCGTGACGCTACCAGCCGAGGTCACCCGCCGGTTGGCCATCCAGCCGGGCCAGACGCTCTACTGGCGCGAGTCGGCGCCCGGCACCTATACCGTCTCCGCGCTCGACCCGACACAGGTTGCAGGGTTGGAAGCGATGGAGGAGGTCCTCGAGCAATACCGCGAGGTATTCGCAGCGCTGGCGAAGTGAACGAGCCCACCTGGATCCCGTTGGCCACGTTGCACCTGCTGCATGATCGGCAGCTCGAGCTGTTCGGCGGACTGCGCGGCATCCGCGATGAGGGCGCGATCGAGAGCGCCCTGGCGCGACCGATCAATGCTTGGGTTCATGATCAGTCGGCCGATGTCGAGACGCTCGCCGCCAGCTATCTCTGCGCCCTCGCCCGCCAGCAGGGCTACCTGGACGGGAACAAGCGCTCGGCGCTGGCGGCCAAACTGGTGTTCCTGAAGCTCAATGGGCGCACGCTCACGGCACCGGGGCCGGAGTTGTACGCGATGGTCATCGCCGCCGCCACGAACGAGATCGGGGTGGAGCAGTTGGCGACGTGGATACGAGGGCATGTGTAGCCGGGGTGGTGTCAGAGAAGGGCGGTACGTCGCTCGACGTCAACAAGACGACAGTACGTACTTCCTGCGGCCGGATTGAACCGCACCGGGTATTCAGGAGACTTGTTTAGTTGAGTACCCTCACGCCCGCGTGAGCGGCGTGGGTGCGGAAGAACTGCTCCTCAAACTCCGCTGGCGGAACATAGCCCAGGGGTTCGAGCAGGCGCTGCTGATTGAACCACGCGACCCACTCCAACGTCGCGTACTCCACATCATCGAAGCCGCGCCAAGGACCACGACGATGAATCACCTCAGCCTTGTACAGTCCGATCACCGACTCGGCGAGGGCGTTGTCGTACGCATCACCGGCACTGCCCACCGAAGGAGCGACGCCGGCGACGACCAGTCGTTCCGTGTAGCGCATGGAGACGTATTGCGAACCGCGGTCCGAATGGTGGACGAGCTGACCGTCGGTCTCCCGGTCGCAGAGTGCCTGCTCCAGCGCGTCGAGCACGAGATCCGTACGCATCGTCGTATGCGCCCGCCAGCCCACGATCCGGCGCGAGAAAGCGTCGATCACGAAGGCCACGTAGACGAATCCGCGCCAGGTCGCAACGTACGTGAAGTCAGCCAGCCAGAGCTGATTGGGACGATCCGCCGTGAACCGTCGCTGCACCAGGTCCTGCGGCAGCGACGTGGGGTCCTCCGGAGGCCGCGTGGTGCGCACCCGCCCACCACGGACTACGCCCTGGATGCCCTCGGCCCTCATCAGCCGCTCCACGGTGCAGCGCGCGACGTCGGTGCCATCTCTCCTGAGCTGCCGCCATACCTTCCGCGCGCCATACACTTCATGGTTTGCTCGCCACACGTGCCGCACCTCCTTCCGAAGCTGCTCGTCCCGCTGCGCTCGCGCCGGCCGGCGACTCGGGTCGGCCTGGCGGGCCCGATGTACGTAGTAGCCCGATGGGGCGATCTCCAGCACTCGGCAGATCGGCTCGACCCCGTACTCGGCGCGATGCGTGTCGATGAAGCTGTACATCAGCGAATAGGGCGGTCGAGCTCCGCCTGTGCGAAATACGCGCTGGCCTTACGGAGGATCTCGTTGGTCCGGCGCAGTTCGCGATTCTCGCGCTCCAGCGCCTTCACCCGGTCCTCGGCAGCAGGTGTGGGCCCGGGCCGCTGGCCGCTCTCGCGCTCCGCCTCCCGTACCCACCGACGCAGGGTCTCCTCGGTGCACCCGAGCTTCGGTGCCACCGCCGATATCGCCGCCCACTCCGACTGATGCTCCTTCGCCTGCTCCAGCACCAGGCGCACGGCCCGCTCCCGGACCTCAGGACTGAAACGATGTGTTGATGACTTTGTCATGACTCCAACCTCTCACAGTGTGGAGCCTCCTGGAATCCCGGGGCGGTTCACCGCGTACCTAACGCGTGGTTTCAATCCACGCCCATGCGTGAGGGCGAACGACGGCTATGCGGGTTGTCCAGGCATCGGGCCAGTGTTTCAATCCACGCCCATGCGTGAGGGCGAACCGTGAGGTCGCGAGACGAGGAGAACCGTGCGGAAGTTTCAATCCACGCCCATGCGTGAGGGCGAACGCCTACTGGCGATGGCTCATGGCAGAGGGGAACGGTTTCAATCCACGCCCATGCGTGAGGGCGAACCAGGGCAGGGTCAGCCACCCTAGCGGCGGGTCGAGTTTCAATCCACGCCCATGCGTGAGGGCGAACGTGAGCAGATTACAGCGCTCGCGCCCTGGTCAGTTTCAATCCACGCTGTGCGTTCCCTAAATTTTGTCGCCAATCCTCTCTAAATTCTGTCGCCATCCGGC
>CALCHX010000151.1 GCA_937906875.1 uncultured Gemmatimonadota bacterium
CGGTGACCCTCGGAACCGCCATGACGGCGGTGCCACTGGCCGCCCTCGCCCGCCGCGGTGGGCGCCGCCCGTCGCTGGCGACCGGCATGCTGGTGGCGATCGCCGGGGTGGGCCTGGTGGTCGTGGCCGTCGGCGCACGCAACTTTCCCGCGCTGGTCGCGGGCTTCCTGCTCATCGGTGCCGGTCAGGCCGCGAACCTGCAGTCGCGGTTCGCGGCGGCGGACCTTGCCACCGATGCCTCGCGTGCGCGCGACCTGTCGGTCGTGGTCTGGGCGACCACGGTGGGCGCCGTGCTCGGCCCCAATCTCGTGGGGCCCGGTGAAGTGATCGGCGATGCGCTGGGGATGCCGGCGCTGACCGGCCCGTACGTGTTCACGCTCGTCGCCCAGGCGCTCGGCATCGCCTTGTACCTCGTCTCGCTGCGCCCCGATCCGCTGCTGCTCGCGCAGCGGCTGACCGCCCACCATGCGGCGGCCGCGCGCACCGTCGCGCACGCGGACAGACCCCTGACCGCCCGGTACGCGATGCTGGCGATCGCCGGGGCGCACGGCGTCATGGTGTCGGTGATGGCGATGACGCCGGTGCACCTCATCCACGCCGGGGCCACCCTTGAGATCATCGGGCTGACGATCAGTCTGCACATCGCCGGAATGTACGCGCTCTCGCCGGTCTTCGGCATCCTCGCCGACCGGCTGGGCCGGGTCGCGGTGATCCTCGTCGGGCAGGCGCTGCTGGTCGCAGCGCTGGTGACAGCGGCACTCGGGTCGCACTCGACGGCGGCCGTCACCGTCGCGCTGGTGCTCCTCGGGCTCGGCTGGAGCGGCACCACCGTCTCGGGCGCGGCGCTTTTGACCGAGGCATCCGCAGAGCACCGGCGCACGCGGCGGCAGGGCCGCAACGACCTCCTGATGAGCCTGGTCGGCGGGCTCGGGGCCATCGTGGCGGGACTCGTGCTGGCATGGATCGGATACGGAGGTCTGGCGCTGTGTGCGCTGGCGATCGTGGCCGCCGTCGTGGCGTTCGCGCCGCTGGCACGGTCGCGAAAGCAGACGCCGACGCCCGCCTAGAATCGAAGGGATATGGCTACCGTTCATCCGCAGACCACGACTGCCTCCGGCGCCGATGTGCGCGTCCGCTTCTGTCCGTCGCCGACTGGCCTTCCGCACGTGGGGATGGTGCGCACCGCCCTGTACAACTGGGCGTACGCACGCCACACCGGCGGAAAGCTCGTGTTCCGCATCGAGGACACCGACGCCGCACGCGACAGCGAGGAGAGCTATCGGCAGCTCGTCGACGCGCTCAGCTGGCTGCGGATCGACTGGGATGAGGGCGTGGAGAAGGGCGGCCCGAACGGGCCATACCGACAGTCGCAGCGTCGTGAGATCTACGCCGACGTGCTGCGGAAGCTCGTCGACGCCGGCCTCGTCTACGAGAGCTATTCGACGGCCGACGAGATCGACGCGCGCAACGAGGCCAACGGTCGGGCCAAGCAGCTCGGCTACGACAACTTCGACCGCGGCCTCACCGACGAGCAGAAGGCGGCCTTCCGTGCCGAGGGACGCGAGCCCGCGTGGCGCCTGCGCGTGCCCGACGAGGACCTGACGTACGTGGATCTGATCCGCGGAGAGGTGACGTTCCCGGCCGGATCGTTCCCCGACTTCGTGCTGGTGCGCGCCGGCGAGAAGGCCCTCTACCCGTTCACGAACCCCGTCGACGACGCCCTCATGGGTGTCACCCACGTCATTCGCGGTGAGGACATCATGCCCTCCACGGCCCGCCAGCTCGTGCTGTACGACGCGCTCATCACCGCCGGTATCACGACGTTCGTGCCGCGGTTCGGTCACATGCCGCTCGTACTGGGCGAGACCGGCAACAAGAAGCTGTCCAAACGCGACCCGAAGGCCGATCTGTTCCTGCAGCGCGAGAAGGGCTTCATCCACGAGGGCCTGCTGAACTACCTGGCGCTGCTGGGCTGGTCGATCGGTCCCGATCGCGACGTGTTCTCGCTCGAGGAGTTCACCGCCGCCTTCGACATCGCCGACGTGAACCCGAACCCCGCTCGCTTCGACCAGAAGAAGGCCGAGGCCATCAACGGCGATCACATCCGGATGCTGGAGCCCGACGACTTCGCCGCGCGGATCGTGCCGTACCTGCAGGACGCCGGCGTGGTGGGGGAGCAGCCGACCACCGAGGAGCGGACGCTCATTGCCGCTGCCGCGCCGCTTGTCCAGGAGCGCGTGCAGCTGTTGGGCGATGTGCCAGGCATGCTCGGCTTCCTCTTCACCGACGAGGTCGAATACGCCGACGACGCGCTCGCCTCGCTGCCGGACAACGCCCGCGAGGTGCTGGTGGCCTCTGTCGGTGCCGTCGAAGACGTGCCCGAGTCGGAGTTCACCGCGAACACGGTGCAGGACGCGCTGAAGGTTGCACTCGTCGACGCGCTGGCGCTCAAGGCGCGGGTCGCGTACGGCCCGCTTCGCGTGGCCGTGACCGGTCGACGCGTCTCTCCGCCCCTGTTCGAGTCGATGGAGCTGCTCGGAAAGGCCGAGAGCGTGCGACGGTTGGGCGCGCTGGTACAGCGACTCGCCCGATGAGCAGGCGGTTTGGCCGGAGCGGACGGGTCGTCTAAACTGGATGACTGTTGCGGCTTCGGCTGGAACCCCTTGGGGTATGGTGTAATTGGCAACACGGCTGATTCTGGTTCAGTTGTTCTTGGTTCGAGTCCAGGTACCCCAGCAAGACGAAGAGCCCCGGAATTCCGCATCAACACGGACATCCGGGCTCTTGCTTTGCGACTGGCGACCAGCGCATCCCCGGTGAATCCTCGGTGGCGGCGCGGCGCTGGTTCCTGCCAGCATGAGTCGGTGGGAAACCAATACGACGACGATCTGTCGATGCTCCAGGGAACGACCCTCATCCAGGAGTCGAACTCAGCGAAGCATCTGCTGGCGTACGGCATCCGTGCCTTGCGCACCGCTGCATTCATCGAGACAACGCGCGATCCGATCATGACCATGCTCTCGATTGGCGTCGAGAAGATGTTGAAGCTCAGTCTTGGCCTGCTGCATGTCGAGGAGCATCGCGTCTGGATTCCGGCCAAGGTTCTCAAGTTCGACTACCGGCACGACATCATCAAGATGGAGGGCCTGCTGCTCGGCGGAATCCGTGCAAACCTCAACCGCGCGACGCACCGCTGCTGGGCTGACAAGGCGCTATCGGAGGTCGAGGGTGATCGCGTGTGGACCCCACTCTTGGCCGCCTTGAACAGATACGGGAAGGAAGGGCGCTTCTACTACCTGGACGCGCTCGCTGACAACCCACAGCGCGAGGACAGCCCTCAGGCCTTCTGGGATGCGGCGGAGCGGGTGGCGCTCGAGAGCGAGCCTGCGCTCAACCAGCTGTTCCTCCGCCTGAGCACTGACTATTCGCTGCAGGACACCTTCAATGGAGCTCTTAATCAGCGCTTGGCCGACAGCCTGCAACGATTCTGCGACCTGGTAACAATGGCGGCTGTCCAGGGCGTGCTGGGTGAACGTGGCAAGGCGTGGGACCATGACTTCAGGAACGTCGGGCGTCAGATCGCGAGCGACTGAGTTACGCGCCGATCCTGCGCAGAGCGGGGCGGCTGGCGACCTCTGCGAGGCGGTCCATGTCGTCCGCGAAGTCGTCCGCGAACAGGCGCGAGTAGTGCTTGTACATTGTCGCGATGTCCTCGTGCCCCATGTACCTTGCGACGCGCTCGATGGAGATACGCGCGGAGGCGCAGAAGGAGTACTTTGACGGCGTGGCCAGGTTCGGGAGTGGGCGCAACAAAGGGAGCGTTACCGCACCGCGGGTTCTCTGGATCGCTCCAGATCGGCCGCCTCACCGTCTATGGCGAAGTTCTTGCCCTTACGCCATGGCCACAAGTCTCGGATCCTGAAGAAGATCCCGGATCCAAGCAGTAACACACCGATCACGAAGAAGACAGCCCCGGCCAGCAGGACTCCGGTGAGCAGACCCTGAGCTAAGGACCTCCACCAACCTGGATTGCCGTCCAGCAAGAGCAAGGCCAGTATCGCGATGAGGTAGCCACCGAACGCGAATAGATACGACACGGTGAATACGCCCAAAGGTTCTCGTTGGCCCCCATACTCGATCGCGATACGCGTTCGTCGATTGTGTAGAGCCTCGCGGGCATCGCCATCGGGAAGACTTTTGATGATGTCATTCAGTGCTCTGAGTTCCCTGGCTTTGCGTGGTTCAGTTCTTTGGGCGAGCACACCCACGAGCCCAACTACCGCCGCTGCGACCGTCGAGAGGCTCGCGATGACAGCCACTGCGATGTCGTTGTCCACATCCGTCAGCTTATGGGTTCGGTCCGCCATCCTCATCCACGCCGATGACTTCTATCACGCGCGCACGCTGCGGCAGGCATCGTTTCGACTTCGCGATTGAATCCGGCGCTCGGTCTGAGCACTTGGCCAACGCATCTTGCCGGCGAACTCGTGCCGAGTGATCCGATCGCGACCTCGACACACACTCGCACGCTCAGATGGCGAGCCAAGAGCGTCCAAGACGTCAAAGTGTCCGGCAGGACTGCCTGCGCCGCGTCGAGTCGAGATACCCCAGCAAGACGACGAGAACCCCGGAAATTCGCCTCGAAACGGACATCAGGGGCTCTTGCTCTGTCTGTGGGTCGCGGCCTGCCGCATCACATCGGTTGCCTTGGCATCTGCCCCAACGAGCAGCGCCGCCGCCCTTCCTCGCCGCGCGATACCGTAGGGTGACCGCCGACGAGGGGGAGCGTATGAGTGTGAGCCGCGCGCGGTTCGACGCGATCCGGCGCGACTGGGGCGCCGTCGGCAGCTGGGCGGTCTGGGCGCCGGCGCGACCGGGCGAGGGCGTCAAGGCCGGCGTAGGAGATCTTTCGGTTCTGGATCCCGACGTCAACCTCGACCTGCTGGACACGCTCACACCCGAGGTCGTCATGTTGGGCATCAACGGGTCGGGGGCTCCCACACCGCAGCCGTTCAGCAACTTCCACGATCCGTCGGCCCGTGCGAATCACTTCAAGCTCCGCTACGCCTACCGTGAGACGCCGTTCTGGGGCGCCTACCTGACCGACACCTTCAAGGGCGTGCCGTGCTATGGCGCGAAGCACACCATCGAGTATCTGCGTGCGAACCCTGCTCTTGTCCGGGCACAGCTCGCGCGATTGCGCGAAGAGCTGGACGCTCTCGGTTCCAACGACCCGCTGCTGGTCGCGTTCGGGCGCGACGTGCACGGCATCCTGCAGGAGCATCTCGGCGCCGACTACCGCATCGTGAAGGTGCCGCATTACGCGCACTTCCTCAGCAAAGAGGACTATCGCACGCAGGCGCTGGCCGCGATCGACGAATACCTGGTGTCTTCCTCAGGCATGCCGGGCTTGTAGCCTGGTCTCATGCTGTCCGGTCGCATCCGTCCCGTCGAGGTCACCGAGCTCACCGTGCAGGCGCCGAGCATCGCCGAAGCCCGTGCGCAGGTGGAGGCGCAGGTGCCCGCCGGATGGGTGGTGACCGATGCCGAGGCCACAATGCCGAAGGCGTCGACGATGATCACGCTGAACGCGAAGATGGCCCGCCGCGACGGCGTCACCGAGATCGAGGCCGACGACCTGGACACGCTGCGCACAAAGGTCCCCGACGGCTGGCAGCTGCTGAGCGTCCGCGAGGTCTGACGGCGGTCAGCGCGCCGCGCACTCGTACAGACCGGAGACGCCGTCGACGTCGACGGTCGCGCAGTTCTCGGTGACCCAGTCCCTGATCTGTGAGGATGTCGAGGAGGTGGCGGCGAAGAACCTGCCGCCGCCTCCCGACACCAGCACGTACGGGATGTCACCG
>CALCHX010000152.1 GCA_937906875.1 uncultured Gemmatimonadota bacterium
GAGTCCGGATCCAGCTCGATCCTCACTGGTTGTTTCCCGACGAAGCTGTATGTCCTCAGATAGCGACTGCTGTTCGTACTCCACACCTCGGCCGGGTAGTCGAACTCCTGTACCGTGCCGTCGTTGAATGTGAACCGGGCGCGGATGGGGAGCACGCCCCGGGCGTGATTGCCGTAGACCACGGCGACCGCCGTGGTGTCCCCGTTGGCGCGCGCGACTACGGTATCGACCGCCTGGTCGAAGCGCTCATTCTCCATGAACATCTCGCGCCAGAACCAGTCCAGCCGGCGACCGCCCACGTCCTCCATGGTGCGGAAGAAGTCGGCTGGAGTAGGGTGCCTGAATGCCCAACGACGGGTGTATGTCCGGAATGCGTCGTCGAACGCGACCGGGCCCAGGATCTCCTGGCGCAGCAGTTGGAGTGCGACCGACGGCTTGACGTATGCCTCCAACCCGAGCATACGCGGATCGATGCGGTCGGGCGCGATGTTCACCGGGGTATCGCGCCCCATCTGCTGCGACTGCTCGATGAGCCTGCGTTCCTGGGCCGCGCGGGCCAGCTGGTCGCCCCTCTCCGGATAGCGACGAGCCTCGGAGAAGGTGTTGATGAAGGTGTTGAAACCTTCGTCCTGCCACATGTACTCGCGCTCATTGCTGCCGACGATCATCGGATACCACATGTGTCCGATCTCGTGCGTCACGACGTTGTAGAGATCGTACCTGTCCCTGCTCTGGTTCTCCATCGCCACCATGGGATACTCCATGCCGCTGATGGGGCCCTCCAGTGCGGTGATCTGCGGGTATGGGTATGGGAACCAGCGCTGCGAGTATTCCTCGATGGACATCCGCGCCTGGTCGGCGGCGTCGCTCCAGTTTGCCGCGGCGGGGGAGCGATAGTAGGCGTTGGCCAGTATTCCCTGCCAACTCGTGGCGTCCCAGATGTAGTCCGGGCTGGCGCCCCAGGCGACATCGCGGACGTTCTTCGCGGCGAACTTCCAGGTGAGCGTCCCCGATGACCGGGGGCGCGCGCTGCCGTCGGCCAGTTCGGCGGCGGTAACTATGTGTTGCACCACGCTGTCGACGGTTGCCGCATGGGCCAGGCGGGCACGCGATGTCGCGGTCAGCACCTGCTCCGGATTCCGGAGCGTGCCGGTGGCTCCCACTATGTAGCCAGCGGGTACGGTGACGGAGTAGGTGAAGTCACCGTATTCCAGGTAGAACTCACCCTGCCCGAGATAGGGTTCGATGTTCCAGCCACGGACGTCGTCGTACACCGCGACGCGTGGGTACCATTGGGCCAACTCGTAGAGCGCGCCGTCGCGCCCCATGCGATCGGCTCCATGCTCTGGTATGAGGAAATGGTACGCCACCTTCATGGTGGCCGTGCCGCCGGGTGCCAGGGGTTCGGCGAGGTCCACCTTCATCACCGTCCCCTGAGGCCGCAACTGCAGGGTCGACGTGCGTGCTGGTGCGCCCTTCCTGGTGCTTCCCAGTAGCTGATCGAACCGCTCCACCACGTATCCCCCCTCGAAGCCACGAGCGCCGAAGCGCGATGCCTGGGGGAAGATGTAGGAGTTGAGTGAGCGATCCTTGAAGGCGTTCTGCTCCATCTGCATCCAGATGAAGCGGAGTGTATCGGGCGAATTGTTGTGATACCGCAACGTCATTGTCGCTGATAGCGTCTTCGTCGCCGTATCCAGGGTCGCGTCGATATCGTAGTCGGCCCGGTTCTGCCAGTATTCCGAACCAGGCGCTCCCGAGCCGGTGCGATAGACGCTGGGCGACGGTGAGAGGGCGAGTGGCGCGAAGATGGATGTGTCACCGACGCCGGTCTGGTCGTAGCGCGCGCTTCCGGACGGCGCGGACGGAGTCGGCTGCTGGGCGGCAGCGGTGGAAGCGGCGAAGATGAGCGCCGTGGCGAGGATGATGTGCGAGCGCAGGATGCTCATGGGTCGCGTGAAGCAGGCGGGAGGGATGCACCCCGCGCCAACGGAGTGCGGCGACAGCTGGCCGTCCGGTCGGGCGACTGCAACGATCACCACTGCGTACACCGTGCCGCAGCGACCGTACGGGGAACCGGGAGCGTCCGCGCCCCCTCCTGACGGCGCTTCGCTACCTGGGTTTGCCGTCGGCAGCCGTGCGTGCGGCCTCCTCGACAGCCAGGATCCAGGCCACGTCGGCAGCGCTGATGGACCTCGCGCGCCCATTCAGGGTGCCTCGCGCCGCGCCCACGCTGCCGGCCCGGTTGAGGGCGACGCTGACCACCACGCGATCGGTGCGGGCGTTCCTGCCGCGGCCGACGCGCAGCCGCCAGTCGCCGCTGAAGTAGTAGAGACGTCCGCGCTCGTCGTAGGTGAAGGCGCCGGTGCCGCGGCGGGCGCCGCTATCGGCAACGATCTCCAGGCGCCGTACCCAGTTGCCATCGTCGAAGGCCTTGAAGGTGCCGGCGGCGCTGTCCGTCTTCCAGCGTCCCTCGCGGCTGGTCCAGTACTGGCTGGCGCCCTCGATGGACCGTGCCGACGCCTCGGCGTCCTTGAGCCCGCCTTCATAGCCATACCAACGCGCGCCGGCGCCGCCCGGGCCGGACGTGGAGTCCACCCGTACAGTGTCCTTCGCGGGCAGCGGAGCGGGGGTGGAGGCGGGTGTCGTATAGCCGGTACTGCAGGCGGCCACGAGGACGAGCAGGGCTGACAGAACGGAACGTGCAGGCATGGACGCTGTGGGTAGGGATGAAGTACGGCTGGTGGGCGGGAGCTGCAGCCGGCCTGCCGGTCTCCATTCACATCTAGCCCACCGCCGCTGTCGGCGGAACTGTCGCGAACGGCGACGTACGGTGCGCTGCGGAGATCGTGGCCGGAGGCACGACCGTGTCGCCGGCTTGCCCCCTCTCGTATGCTGCAGGTATGGTTATGTTTGACGGGTCTTCCCTTCGCGTCGCCTCCGGGCGCCAGACCACGAGATACCCATGCCCTACGTCATTACCGAAGCCTGCGTGAACGTCAAGGACAGGTCCTGTGTGGACGTCTGCCCCGTTGACTGCATCTATGAAGGTCCCGAACAGCTCTACATACATCCGGATGAGTGCATTGACTGCGGCGCCTGCGAACCCGAGTGCCCGGTGACGGCGATCTTCCCCGATGAGGATGTGCCAGCCGCGCAGCGCCATTACATCCAGATCAACGCCGACGTCTTCAAGAGCGAGAATCCGCCAGGCCGTCCTGAGCGGTGAAGAAATAGTCGTTGAAAATGGGCGACCATCCGGTCGCCCTCTTGCCGGGATCTATGGACGCCGCGGTTCGCGTCCCAATACGACCCACGACAACGCGCCCAGCACCGGCAGTACGACGACCATCGCTGTCCAGACGAGCTTGGCCTTGGTTGAATGGCGCTCGCTGAGCCAGATCGTCGCGAGAGCTACCAGATCGATCAGAATCAGCGCCAATCCGATCCAGCGAGTGTTGGCGAGCTCGAGCATGCGTGTCGAGTGCGGGGAGCCGGGGAGTGCCGGTGGATGCACGAACGTGCACCGGCCTGAAGGCGCCGGCATCTATCCAAAGCTCGCCCCACGCACCGGCAGCGACAAGGCGGCGGTCAGTCGAGCTGGAGCCGGGAGAGAAACTCGCCAACGACATGATTGAAGGCTGCCGGCCGCTCCACGTTCGGCACATGCCCAGCATGTTCCAGGATCTCCAGGCTGCTGCCTTGAATCGCCTCATGTAGCGCTCGAGCCTCCCGCGGAGGTATCAGGACGTCCTCGGCGCCCGAGATGACGAGCGTCGGGACGTCGATGGTCGCGAGATCCGGCGTGGAGTCGGGACGGTCGATCATTGCCTGCAGGGCGCCCACCACTCCTTCCAGTGGTGCACGATCCAGCAGTCGCTCCAGTTCCACGACCACCTCGGGCGAGCGCTCGCGCGTGGTGCGCCCGACCATGCCCTCCATCACCTGGGCGGCCACCGCTCGCGGCCCCACCTCATTGGCGAGTTTGATCTGCTGACGCCTGCGCTCCCGCCCGGCCTCGTCGTCGCTGCCCGCTCGCGTGTCGCACAGGATCAGCGCGCGGATCCGCGTCGGATGACGACGCCAGAGGGCGAGGGCCACGTAGCCGCCCATGGAGACTCCGACCACCACCGCCCTGCGAACCTCCAGGTGGTCCATGAGGCAGACCACGTCATCCGCGTAGCGGTCCATGCTGAACGGCCCGCCGCGCCCGCTGCCGCCAAAGCCACGCAGGTCGGGAGCGATACAATGCGCCTGCCCGCTCAGTCCGTCCAGTTGTTGCGCCCAGAGCGAGCGATCGTGCGGGAAGCCATGGAGGAACATCACTGCCTGGCCCTGACCCCGCTCGTCAAAGGCAATCTCGTGGCCGTCATTGCAGATGGTCAACACGCGTCCACCTCCGGGAGCAGGTGTGCGCGGCAGGATCCGGGGCAGGTGGCGGGCATGGTTGGTGATGTTGAGGGAGAGTGGGTTGCACGATGACCTGGATCCGGGTCATGTCCGACCCGATCCCACGTTCGATGGCTCATCCTGCCGTCGCTGCGGAAGGATGCCGGGCAACAGCTGAATCCAAGGCCCTGGTATCGTGCGTCACCCAGAGCAGGGTAGGACCGTCGGAATCTGCCGCAAGGTCCAGCGCCGCCGCGGCGGCTTTCGCACCATAACTGTCATCAAGCGATACGTCGGTTACGCGGGAGAGCTTCCGGGCTGCCGCCTGCCCAGCGGGCAGCGGGTCGCCATAGGCCTTTCCATAGTAGCCGTGCAGGACCCGCACCGTGACGGGGGCTGGAAGCTGCAGGCCGGTCGTGTTCCGGAACCAGCGGCGAGTCTCGGCCGCCAGCGCGAGGACGCGCCGACGATTGATACCGATGCGAGGGCCGACTCGTACGCCCACCACCTCGCACTCCAGTCCGGCCCACGCCAGGCCGAGGGCCAGACCGGCGGCCGTGCCACCGCTGCCGGTCGGGAGCACTATCCGGCGCGGCGCCGGAAGGAGGCCAGCCTCTACCTGCGCGGCGAGCTCCAGGGCTGCCTCGATGTGGCCTGCAATTCCCGCCGGCGCACTACCGCCGAAGGGGATCAGGCGAACGTCGCGTCCACTCACCAGCGCGCCGAGTCGCCATCCGGCGTGGCGAAGGAGGGCGAGCGGAGCGGCCAGTACCGGCGCCTGTTCACAGCAGTCTCCAATTGCCGCCGCCACTGCCCGCGCACTCGGATTGAGCGCATGCGGCCACCGTACCGCCCATGTTCTGGCCCCCATCGTGGCGGCCAGGCGGGCAGTTGCCAGGACGTGCGTGGAGCCCACGCCGCCGAGCGTCAGAACCAGCGTTTTCGGGGTGAGGCCGGCGAGCAGGAACTGGAGCGCGCGCGCCTTGTTCCCGGCCATGACTGGAGCGTTCCTGTCCTCGCGCTTGAGCCAGATCGTGAAGCCATCCACCTCCACCCTTTCCACCGGAGACTCGTGGACGCCGAGCGGCGCCCGGGGGAGGGCGGGAAACGTCGGGAGCGATGTGAAAGGCGAGCGCTCCAAACGCTTCAGCCTTCCGTAGCGGTTGTGACTTCTATGTCGTCTCCGACCACGCCTTCCACGTAGAGCATCTTCACCGCCACCATGCTGGCGGCCAGCAGTGGGACGGCCACCAGGAGCCCGAGGAACCCGAAGAGCACCGCCATCAGCGCCTGGGCAAGGATCGTGAGGGCAGGGGGGATATCCACCGTCTCGTTCATGAGAATCGGGATGAGCAGTTGATTTTCCAGGAACTGGATTCCCCAGTACGCCACGGCGACCCAGAGCGCCTTCTCCGGCGAGTCCACGAAACCCATCGCGATGGCCGGCACCGCACTCAGGATCGGCCCCACGGTGGGGACGAACTCGAGCAGGCCGGCCAGAACGCCCAGCGGCAGTGCTGCCGGCACACCCAGCAGCAGGAGGGCGACGGTGGAGACCACTCCGATCACCACCATGGCGATGAGCTGCGCCACCAGCCACTTCCGGAGCACCACCGCGATCGCGCTGAGTACCTCGCCCGCTCTCTCCCGTGAGTCGTGCGGGAAGAGATGCATGAGCCCGGTATGGTAGGTCTGCGGCGCGACTGCCACATAGATGGCCAGGAATATGACGAGCAGCACTCCCGCCATCACCGCCACGGTGGAACTCAGGAACGGGAAGAGATAATGTGTCACCCCTCCCAATTGGGAGAGAATGCGCTCCTTCATGGTAGGCGGCTTTCCGTCAACTGCGGTCGTCCCGGCAGTTGGCGGGCCGGTGACCGTCGTTGCCGAATCCGATCGACTGGCGGCGGGTGTGTTGCTCAGAAAGATGCCGCCCAGCACGCTGTCCTCGTTCCGCGCGATCCAGGCGTCCACGTCGTCCAGCACCTGAGGCAACTTCGTCTTCAGTTCGCGTGACTGCGCGGCCAGGGCTGGGCCGCTCCAGGCGAAGAAGCCGGCCAGGATGGCCAGGAAGCCGAACACGACGAGGAAGGCTCCGAGCCCGCGAGGGATGTGCAGCCAGCGCTGGAGTTGGTCCACTCCGGCCGAGACCGCCAGTCCGAAGAGGATACCGAGGAAGGAGACGAGAAAGAGCTGGTTGGTAAACCAGGCCAGGTGGAGGAGCCAGTAGATCACGAGGACGATCATCGTCGCCCGGATGATGTCGCGACTTCGCCAGCCGTGACTGGGACGCCACACTCCCCGGCGCTCGCGCCCGGAGCGCCGCTCCGGCTCGCTTGTCGCAGGTTCGCCTGGCGGCGCCTGGTCCTTCCTTCCTGGGGCGGTCGCCGATTCTGGCTCTTCTGTTGCGGTCATGCGGCTCTGTCTGGGTGAGCGCGGTATGTGGTTGAAACACGGGCTACATTACCGACAGTCGCATCGTCGGCGAAAGAGGTAGCCGCTCCTGCTATCTGCACTTGCCGCACCGCGCGTCAGCCAGTTGCCCCGATCGCGCCAGAATCCGACGCGTCGACACCTTCGCACACCCCATACCCGCTTGCTTTGTGGCTCCTTCCCGCAACGATCATCCACTGGAGTACCTGGACACCGTACCCGGCGTCGAGCAACTCACCGACGCGCTTTCCGGCGTGACCGAACTCGCCATCGACACCGAGGGGGCGAGCTTTCATCGGTTCGTCGACCGCGTCTACCTGCTCCAGTTGAGCACGCGCGACCGCAGCGCCATCGTCGACCCGCTGCCAATCGGCAAGCCGGCCGGCCTGGGCCATCTGATCGAGGACGCGAAGGTCGAGAAGGTATTTCACGATGCCGACTACGACCTGCGCCTGCTGCGCCAGGATTATGGCTGGCAGGTACGGAATGTCTTCGACACGCGGATTGCCGCTCAGCTTACCGGGCTGCGCGCGTTCGGTCTTGCCGCCCTCCTCGATCGATACTTCGACGTGAAGTTGGACAAGCAGTACCAGCGCGCCGACTGGTCGAAACGTCCGCTGACGAAAGGGATGCTGGACTATGCCTCACAGGATACGCGATGGCTGCTGGAATTGCGCGACAGGCTGCACGAGGAACTGGAGCAGCGTGGGCGGCTGCACTGGGCGCGCGAGGAGTTCGGCCGCCTGGAAGCCATTCGCTGGGAAGAAGACGACAATGGCCTGGGATTCCTGAAGATGAAGGGGGCGCGCGACCTGAGCCGCCGTGAGCTGGCCATCCTGGGCCAGGTGGTGGCGTGGCGCGACGTGGTGGCCGGCGAGCTGGATCGTGCCACGTTCCGTGTGATGAGCAACGAGACGCTGTTTTCCATCGCGCGCGAGAAGCCGCGGACGCGAGACGCCCTGGCGACGATCAAGGGGATGCCCCGCGGGATCCTGGAACAGCGCGGCGGCGAGTTGCTGGAGGCTGTCGAGCGTGGACTGGCCACGCCGGAGACCGAATTGCCGCGCTTCCCACGTGCGCCGCGCTGGGAGCGCGATCCCGACTTTGATGACCGGCTTGTGCGGGTGAAGGCCGTGCGGGACAGCGTGGCGGAAAAACTGGGTCTCGACCCCGGCGTGCTCTGTTCCCGTGAGCGGCTGGAAACGGTGAGCCGTTTGACCCCTCACTCGCTGGAAGAGCTGCTGACGATTCCCGGCCTGCGCGCCTGGCAGGTCGAGGTTCTGGGCGACGACCTCCTGCGGGCGGTCGACCGGAAGTCCGCTCCGTCCGCCGGGGCCGCAGCGCCGGATGCAAAGCCACCCGCCACCGGCGCTCCAGCGCCGCGCCCGGATGTCAGGTCGGGGGACGCCACCGGCGCTCCAGCGCCGCGCCCGGATGTCAGGTCGGGGAACGCCACCGGCGCTCCAGCGCCGCGCCCGGATGTCAGGTCGGGGGACGCCACCGGC
>CALCHX010000153.1 GCA_937906875.1 uncultured Gemmatimonadota bacterium
CATCGCGAAGTAGACCGCCTCGTCGGCGGTCCCTACCGCGTAGATGGTGATGATGTTGGGGTGGCGCAGCCGCGCAGCCGTTGAGGCCTCGCGACGGAAGCGGGCTACGAACTCAGGATCGCCGGCGAACTGCGGCTTGAGGACCTTGAGCGCGACCGTTACGTCCAGGTCTGGATCGTGGGCGCTGTATACCCAGGCAAACCCGCCGGTACCGAGCAGGGCCGCGACGCGATATTTGCCCAGGGAGCGGCCGAGATAGCGTTCCGGCAATCGGCGAGCCTTTACAGGAGAGGTCGAGTCCAGTAACTTTCGCAGCTTGAAGCGATTGGCGCGTGTGCGCCGCCGGACGTGCGGAGAATATACAACATGGCTTTCGAAAAATCAGCGACCATCGAGAAGTACCGCGCCCACGAGGCCGACACCGGTTCGACGCGCGTGCAGGTAGCCGTGCTCACCGAGCGCATCAACTATCTGACGGAGCACTTCCGGACGCATCGGAAGGATCACCATGGTCGTCGCGGCTTGCTCAAGATGGTCGGCAAGCGTCGGCGGCTTCTGGATTACCTGAAGCGCACGGATCTCGAGGGGTACCGTCAGCTCATCCAGGAGCTTGGTCTCCGGTATTAATCCGGGCACGTCACGTACCGCGCGGGCGCCCAAAGGGGCCCCGCGCGTTTTGTGTTAAACCCAAGCTCATCGGAAATGATGCAACGCGTTGAAGTGACTTTCGCCGGACGACCGCTCACCATCGAGACGGGCCGGATGGCAAAGCAGGCCGCCGGCTCGGCGATCGTTCGCTATGGCGACACCATGGTGCTGGCCGCCGTTACGGTTGGCGACAACATCAGCCCGCTCCCGTTCTTCCCACTCACGGTCGAGTACCGGGAGAAGGCATATGCTGGGGGCAAGATCCCCGGCGGCTTCATAAAGCGGGAGGGCCGGCCGCACGACAACGAGATCGTCTCGGCGCGGATCATCGACCGCTCCATCCGTCCGCTCTTCCCCGACGGATTCAAGAATGAGGTCCAGGTCTTCGTCTACGTCATCTCCGCCGACCAGGAGAATGCCGCCGACGTGCTGGCGCTCGTTGCCACCTCCTTCGCCCTCAACGCGTCCAAGGTCCCGTTCATGGGTCCGATCGCCGGCGTGCGTGTGGGACGGATCCAGGACAAGTGGGTGCTCAACCCCACGTTCCAGCAACTGGCTTACAGCGACATGGAGCTGGTCGTCACGGGCTCCGCGGACTCCATCGTGATGGTCGAGGGCGGAGCGCTGGAAGTCTCGGAGAAGGATGTCGTCGATGCGCTGGGCGTTGCCCACACGGGCGTGCGTGAGCTGATCAGCATCCAGGAGGAGCTGTTCGCCAAGGTCGATCGACCGGAGAAGATGAGCTGGACGAAGGCCACGCCGCCCGAGGGCATGGAGACCCGTGTCCGCGCCCTTGCCGAGGGCAGGATCGCCGAGGCGATCAACCAGAAGGACAAGCACACGCGCATGGAGTCGGTCGGGCGTGTCAAGCGCGAGATCGCCGAGCTGCTGCTCGCCGAGTTCCCCGACAACCCGAAGGACATCCACACGCTGGTCGGCGATGTGGAGTACGACAAGCTGCGCGCACAGGTGCTCGACACCGGCCTCCGCGTGGACGGCCGGCGTCCCGACGAGGTCCGTGAGATCTCGATCGATACCGGACTCCTGCCGCGCACCCATGGTTCCTCGCTCTTCACGCGTGGACAGACGCAGGCTCTTGTCGTCGCGACGCTGGGAACGGCGAGTGACGTACAGCGTCTCGATTCGGTCAACGACTCCGCCGAGACGACGAAGTCGTTCATGTTGCACTACAACTTCCCGCCGTTCTGCACTGGCGAGGTGCGCCCGGTGCGCGGCACGAGCCGTCGCGAGATCGGCCACGGCAATCTCGCCGAGCGGGCACTTCAGGCGGTATTGCCCCCGTTCGAGGACTTCCCGTATACGATCCGCATCGTGTCCGATGTGCTCGAGTCCAATGGCTCGTCGTCCATGGCTTCCGTGTGCGGTGGTTCGCTGGCCATGTACGACGCCGGGGTGCCGGTCCGCGCCGCTGTGGCTGGCGTGGCAATGGGACTGATCAAGGAAGGGAAGAAGTACGCCATACTGACCGACATCCTCGGTACGGAGGACCATCTGGGCGACATGGACTTCAAGGTCGCCGGTACGAAGGATGGCATCACGTCCATCCAGATGGACATCAAGATCGAGGGACTCGATCTGTCCATCATGGCCGAGGCACTGGAGCAGGCACGGGTTGGTCGCCTGCACATCCTGGGTGAGATGGGGAAGGCGCTCGCGGCGCCGCGCGAGGAGCTCTCGGAATACGCTCCGCGCATTGTCACGGTGCAGATCAGCCCCGAGAAGATCGGCGACCTGATCGGTCCCAAGGGCAAGACGATTCGCGGTATCCAGGAAGAGACTGGCGCCGAGATATCGGTGGACGACGCCGGCATGGTGACCATTGCCGCCGTGGGCGGCGACGCGATGGAGCGGGCTCGCCAGATGGTACGCGCGATCACCGCCGAGCCGATCGTGGGCGACGTCTACGAGGGCACGGTCAAGAGTACGACGGCCTTCGGCGCGTTCATCGAGATCATGCCGGGCACGGAGGCGTTGCTGCACATCTCCGAATTGCGCCACGGTCGCACCGAGAAGACCGAGGACGTGGTCAAGAAGGGCGATCACGTTCGCGTGAAGCTCATCGATCGGGACGAGCGAGGTCGCCTGCGGTTGTCGATGAAGGCCCTCGAGACGCCGCCGGAAGGCGCCGCGGCACCGAATGATCGTGGCAATGGTGAGGATGCCGCCGCGGCAAGCGCCGAGGGCGACGATTCCCACTCCGACGATGGCAAGGAAGGCTCGAGCCGTCGGCCGCGACGTGGCAGCGGTCGCAGCGGCGGCAGCCGCTGATGTCCGGCGCCCGCCCCGCCGTCATTGCTGACGGCGGGATGCGGCGCACCGTTCTACCCAACGGACTGACCGTACTCTCGGAGCACATGCCGGGAGTGCGGTCGGTTGCATTGGGGGCATGGGTTCGCGCCGCGTCGCTTCACGAGCCACCCGAAAAGATGGGTGTCTCGCACATGTTGGAGCACATGGTCTTCAAGGGGACGGCCAACCGGTCTGCCCACGAGCTGGCGCTCTCCCTCGAGGTGCTGGGCGGCTCGCTGGATGCGTATACTGCCCGCGAACACACCTCCTACCAGGCGCGCGTTCTCGACCAGCACCTGTCAGAGGCCTCCGATGTCATCGCTGACCTCGTCTTCAGGCCGTCGCTCCGCAACGCCGATCTTGCGCTGGAGCGGAAGGTGGTGCTGGAGGAGATCAGCATGGTGGAGGACACGCCGGACGACCTCGTGTTCGAGTTGCACAACGACGTCCTGTGGGGCGATCAACCCCATGGCTACGCCATCCTCGGCACGCGCGACACGGTGCGCTCGTTGGGTGTGCGCGACCTGAGGGCGCTCCACGAGCGCGCGTATCACCCAGGCCAGATGGTCGTCGCCGCTGCCGGCAACGTGGGTCACGATCAGCTCCTTGAAGTGCTCGAGCGCACGGGCTGGATGGATGTCGCTGGCGGTGACCGGACGGCGCTGCCGACAGTGACGCCGGTGCCACGGTCGGCCGAATCACGACACGTCACGCGGGACCTGAGTCAGACCCACATCGTCTTCGGCAGCGCCACCGTGCCGTATGCCGATCCACGCCGTTACACGCTCTCGCTTGTCGGCATGATGCTGGGCGGGGGGATGAGTTCCAGGCTGTTCCAGCGAGTTCGCGAGGAACTGGGCCTGGCGTATTCCGTGTACACCTTCCAGTCGTTCCATCTCGACGCCGGAGTCCACGGCGTCTACGTGGCGACGGCACCGGGCACTGCCCGAGCCGCCGCTGACGCAATCCGGGAAGAGCTGGCCGTACTGGCGCGCGACGGACTGGACGAGTCCGCGCTCGCCGCTGCCAAGAGCCAGTACAAGGGGCAGGTGGTGCTGTCGCTGGAAGGTGTCTCGTCGCGCATGTACAGGGCCGCCGAGGTGGACCTCTATGGCGTCCCATACAGGGCGATGGATGAGGTGCTCGCACTTGTCGAAGCCATCACCCTGGATGACGTCGCGGCGGTCTGTGGTGAGTTCTTCGGGCCTGACAGACAGACGGTGGTCAGTCTTGGCCCGGGCACCGAAGGAGCGGGCTGACGACCACCGGTGTTCGATCGCGGATGATTCGTGGCATGGCATTCCGGCCCGAACATCTTACCTTATCAGGCGCGCGTCGCACGAGCTCGCGTGCGCGCCACTCCTACTGACACGGCGCTCCGGACATGAAAATCGGCGTTCCCAGAGAGATCAAGACCAACGAGAATCGTATCGCCCTCGTGCCTGCGGGCGCCGAGGCGCTCATCGCGGCCGGCCATCAGGTGATGGTGGAGGCGGGTGCGGGTGAGGGTAGTGGATTCGATGACGCGGCATACATCGCCGTCGGCGCCTCCATCGGCCCCGATGCCGCCACCGTCTGGGGCCAGGCGGACATGGTGCTCAAGGTGAAGGAGCCGATCGCCTCCGAATGGAAGCACCTTCGCTCGGACCTGATCGTCTTCACCTTCTTCCACTTCGCCGCCGATGAGGAGCTGAGTCGCGCTCATCTGGAGAGCGGTGCCACCTGTATCGCGTACGAGACGGTCGAACTCCCGTCCCGCGAGCTTCCGCTGCTCACACCGATGTCCGAGGTGGCGGGACGGATGGCCGTGCAGCAGGGTGCCAAGTATCTCGAGAAGCTGTACGGCGGTCGCGGCATGCTGCTGGGCGGCGTGCCTGGCGTACCACCAGCTCGCGTGGTCATCCTGGGTGGTGGGATCGTCGGCATCAACGCCGCGAAGATGGCTGCCGGCCTGGGCGCGCAGGTAACCATCATGGATGTGTCGCTCGAGCGCCTGCGCTACCTCTCCGACGTGATGCCGGCGAATGTGCAGCTCGTCTTCTCCAACCGCCACAATATCCTGGAGCAGATCAGCACCGCGGACGTGGTCGTGGGAGGCGTGCTCATCCCCGGGGCGAAAGCTCCCAAGCTGGTGCGCAAGGAGGATCTGGCGACCATGCCCAGGGGCGCGGTGATCGTGGACGTGGCGGTGGACCAGGGTGGTTGCTTCGAGACGACCCGCCCGACCACGCATGAAGACCCGACGTTCATGGTCGACGGCGTGCTGCATTACTGCGTCGCGAACATGCCCGGAGGAGTGCCCCGCACGTCCACCCTGGCGCTTACCAACGCAACCCTGCCATACGTCCTCCAGATTGCCCAGAAGGGCTGGCGGAAGGCGCTCCAGGAGAACAAGGCGTTGCGTCGGGGGCTCAACATGACGGGGGGCAAGGTCACCTACAAGGCCGTCGCCGACACCTTCGGGCTCCCGTTCGTGGACGCTTCAACGCTCGTCGACTGAGCCAGTTGGCCGGACGGGTGCGGTTGCCCGTCCGGTCCTGGGCTTCCGTCGTAGGTCGTGACGTCGCAATGCCTTGCTCGCCTCCGAGACGACGAGTAGTTTTACCGTGATCCTCACCCGTTGGTTGTCACCCAGCGCCCCCTTCGCCGCGGGCGTGCTTCGAGTATTGCATGCGTTTCCCTTTCTTCAAGAAGGGGTCGTTGTTCCCCGCGAACGCGATCGCCGTTGACCTCGGCACCGCCAACACCCTGATATACGTCAAAGGCGAGGGGATCGTACTCAACGAGCCCTCGGTGGTTGCCATAGACCGCGATACGAAGCGGATCAAGGGCGTGGGACTGGAAGCAAAGCGCATGCTCGGCAGGACACCCGAGGGTGTCATCGCGGTGCGTCCCATGAAGGACGGCGTGATCGCCGACTTCGACGTGACCGAGAAGATGCTCCGCTACTTCCTCACCCTGATCATCGAGAATCACTTCTTCAGGGTGAAGCCGAGGGTCATAGTCTGCGTCCCTTCGGGGATCACGGAGGTGGAGAAGCGTGCAGTGCGCGACTCCGCGCTCGGTGCCGGCGCGAAGGAAGTCTTCATGGTCGCCGAGCCGATGGCGGCGGCGATCGGCGTCGGCCTGCCGGTAGACACGCCCACCGGTAACATGGTGATCGACATCGGTGGCGGAA
Organism: uncultured Gemmatimonadota bacterium; assembly: GCA_937906875.1. Lineage (GTDB taxonomy): Bacteria > Gemmatimonadota > Gemmatimonadetes > Gemmatimonadales > Gemmatimonadaceae > CALCHX01. The sequence goes on from CALCHX010000153.1 coordinate 6,137, forward strand.
CCACGGAGATCGCCGTCATCGCACTCTCCGGCCTGGTCAGCGACACCTCCATTCGAACCGGCGGCGACGAGCTCGATATCTCGATCGTGCAGTTCATGCGCAAGAACTACAACCTCCTCATTGGCGACCAGACGGCCGAGCAGATCAAGATCCAGATCGGCTCGGCGCATCCGGTGGGTGAGGAGCGTGAGATGGAGGTCAAGGGACGGGATCTGGTATCGGGTATCCCGAAGACCGTCAGGGTCCATTCGGCGGAGATCCGGGAGGCCATCCAGGAGCCCATCCAGCAGATCGTGGATGCTGTCAGGCGGGCGCTCGAGATCACTCCACCCGAGCTGGCCAGCGATATCGTTGATCGCGGCATCGTGATGACCGGGGGAGGCGCGCTCATCCGCGGTCTCGATCTCCTGCTCAGCCAGGAGACCGGCCTTCCCATCCACGTCGATGAGGATCCGCTCACCTGCGTCGTTCGCGGCACCGGCAAGATCCTCGACGATGAGGAGAAGTACTGGTCGGTTCTCAGTAGCTGACGCGGGGAGCCGTGCGACGGAGTTCGGTCTCCCAGGGTAGTCGCGCCGACGTCATCGTGACGTTGGCGCTTGTCGTTCTATCCCTGCTCGCGCTCATCCTCCCACCCGCCGTCCGTGATCCAGTGGCGTCGGCTGTACGGCAGACCGCAGGCGTGCCGCTGATCGAGTTGCAGGAACGGGCAGAGAACACTCGTGCCGCCTTTCTCGCCCACGATTCCACCAGCCGCGTAGTGGACAGTCTGGCGCTGGAGTCGATGGATGTCCTGGCGTTGCGCTCGGAGAATGAGCACCTGCGCGAGCTGCTGGGCCTGGCCGCGAGGTTGCGTTGGGGCTTCCTCGTCTCGTCGGCCGATTTCCTTCCCGCCAACGCGCTCGGGGACCGCAGCCTCGGGCGTGAGGTGATGCTCACACTCAACGTCGGCAGCCGCTCAGGGGTGGCGCCCTACTCCCCCGTTGTAGCGCCCCAGGGCGTGGTTGGCCGGGTCCGATCGGTCGACCCGACATCCAGCCTGGTGGAGCTCTATTCGCATGAGAACTTTCGTCTGAGTGCGATGACGGCGGACCAGCGTGTGCTCGGAATAGTCCGGCCCCACCTGGGTGACTCCAAGGACGAGTACATGCTGGAAATGGGTGGTGTGCAGTTCCGCGATACGCTGGATGCCGGCACGGTCATATACACGTCGGGCCTGGGCGGAACGTTCCCGGCCTACGTTCCGGTGGGCACTGTCGTGCGCGAGCTCGGCACGGCGGAGATGTGGGCCCGTACCTATCTCCTCAGTCCGGTCGTTCGACCTGGTGACATCCGTACGGTGATCGTTCTGACGCCCCAGCGTGCCGTAGCCGGCGTGGAAGGTGTGTGGGTGTCGGCACCCGACTCGGCAGCGCGCGCGACGGCTGCCGTGGGCGACTCCATCCGCGCTGACTCCCTGGCGCGGGCGATGAGTGCGATAGCGGCGGCGACCCGCCAACGCCTGCTGGATTCCCTCAAGGCAGCCGGCGTCCTTGTCGAGCCTCCCCGGCCGGCCAGCCCTGCCGGCCCTCCAGCGAATCCCGCTCCTCCGTCTCCCTCGCCGGCCCCGGCCGCGAGCCCCGCCGCACCGGTGGACGACAGCGCGACCCGGCGTCCGCCGCCGGCGCTGCCGCCGACCGTGCCAGGGCAATCCGGCTCGTTGCTCCGGGCGCCATGAACATGGCGCGCGCGCTCCGTACGATCGTCCTGTTCGCGGTCCTCATCGCGTTACATTACAGTGTGAGGCCCCTGTTCGCGGCCCGTGCATCGGTCGACTTCCTGGTCATCGCGCTGCTTCTGGCCGCGGTGCGGGTAAGGCCGGGCGCGGCGGCACTGGTCGGCTTCCTGCTCGGCCTGCTGATGGATTCGCTGCGACCAGGCACGTTCGGCGCTGCCTCGCTCGCCATGACTGTCATCGGCTATTCCGCATCGTGGTTGAAGCCGGTTTTCTTCGCCGACAACCTGCCACTCAATGCGTTCTTCTTCTTCGTTGGCAAGTGGGGTTTCGACGCCATCTACCTGATCGTCGGCCAGCGCCTTCAGGGACGTGAGCTGGTGATTCAGTTGCTCCTCTGGTCTCCGTTGGCGGCGGCCATAACCGCGGCCGTCGGAGTGTTCCTCCTCGTATTCGCGCGGCCACTCACGGAGTCGCGCTCCTCATGAGCTTTCATCCGAACGACATCACGCGCCGGTCGCGGGTCGCATCGGTGCTTCTCATCCTCGCTTTCGTCTGGCTGGGAGGCGCGTTCTTCCGCGCCCAGGTGCTGGACGGCGAGCGTTTCGCGCTCCAGTCCACCCAGAACCGGTTGCGCGAGGTACCCATGCCGGCGCCCCGCGCCGCGATCCTGGACCGCCACGGCCGCATCATCGCCGAGAGCGTCCCCGGCTATGCGGTGCTCCTGACGCTGGATCGCACCAAGAGCCGGCCGGCGGCGGAGGACTCCCTCAGGAGCACCCTGGGTCGATTGGGCGACTTCATCCCCTACACGGATGAACAGATCGAGGCCGCGGTGCGTCGCTACCGCCGCGACCCCTATCGGCCCGTCGTCGTGCTGTCTGACGCCCCATTCGACGTGGTGTCGGTACTCGAGGAGCGCGTGGCCGACTTTCCGGGACTGATCATCCAGGCGTCGCCCAAGCGTTACTACCCCGATGGTGCCGTGGTCAGCTCGTTCGTCGGTTATACCGGCGAGATCAGCGATGCCGAGTTGTCGCAGGCAGATTCCACGTACAAGGCTGGCCAGCAGATCGGCAAGCAGGGACTGGAGGCTCAGTACGAGAGCCTGTTGCGAGGCAAGGAAGGGAAGAGCTTCATCGAGGTGGATGCCCTGAATCGCGTCGTGAAGCGTGAGAACGTGCGTCCCGACCTGTTGCCGGAGGCACAACCGCCGCTACGGACCAACATTGACATGGACCTCCAGCACTTTGTCTACAAGATGCTGGAGGGAGATACGTCCATGACGGGTGCCATAATCGCGCTCGACCCGAAGACGGGCGGCGTGCTGGCGATGCACAGTAACCCGGGCTTCGATCCCAACCGCTTCATTGGCGGGGTGAGCAAGGCGTACTACGACTCGCTCAGCAACGACCCACGGCGGCCGATGTACAACAAGGTCATCCAGGGACGCTATCCACCCGCCTCCACATTCAAGCTGGTGACCGCCGCAATTGCCATGGAACGCGGCCTGGTGACGCTCGACACTCACATGCCAGTGCCCTGTCGGGGTGGATACCAGTACGGTAGTCGCTGGTTCCGTTGCTGGAATCACCGCGGCCATGGCAACCTCTCGCTGCGTCAGGCCATAGCGCTTTCCTGCGACGTATACTTCTACCAGTTGGGTCAGCTCATCGGCCTGGAGGAGTTTCTCAAGGGTGGCATTGCCGTCGGGATGAATGACCGTAGCGGCATCGATCTTCCGAACGAGACAAGGTCGCGGTGGCCCGCTGACGTCAAGTACTACGATGAGACTTACGGTCCGCGGAACTGGTCGCGAGCGGTCACGCTCAACCTGGCAATCGGGCAGGGGGAGAACGACCAGACGGTCGTGAACATGGCGCGGATCTTCACGGCGCTGGCCACCGACGGCACCTCGAAGAATCCGGAGATAGTGGCCAGGGAACCCGTGGTCCGCCGCTCTTTCAATCTTTCTGCCGAGCAGATGGCGGGGCTTCGGTCAGCGCTCGTGGATGTGGTATCGTCACGAGGTACCGCCGGCGGCTCGGCAATCCAGGGCGTCCAGATTGCCGGCAAGACCGGGACGGCCCAGAACTCCCAGGACCCCGATCGCGACCACGGCTGGTTCGTCGGCTTCGCACCGGCCGACGATCCGAAGATTGTCGTGGCGGTGTTCATCCAGTTCGGAGAGAGCGGTTCGACAGTGGCCCGTTACGCATCGGCCATCATCGGACACTATCTCAAGTCGGCGACGGCTCCCATCCCCGTCACCGAAGAGGGCCAGTGATCCGACGGACGGTCCGCGACGTACCGTTGGTGACGATCGCGCTCCTCCTCTCGCTGTACGGCATCGCCATCGTCTTCTCGGCGGGTCAGACAGACGTGCCAACCCTGGCGCACCACGTCTGGCGCAACCAGATCGTCTGGTTCGCGCTGGGTCTGATCGGCGCCTACATCGTGAGCCGGGCTTCCGTGCGCCTGCTGGAGTGGGCGGCCTGGCCGGCCTACCTGTTCACGATCGTCCTGCTCGTCGTCACCCTGGTCATCGGCCAGGGCTTCGGGACGGGAGCGAGTTCCAAGAGCTGGCTCGTGATCGGCGGAGTGAGGCTCGGGCAGCCGGCAGAACTGGCAAAGCTCACCGTGGTGCTGATGCTGGCGCGCGTCCTGGCCAGTCGCCGCGAAGCTCCTCAGTCCCTCCTGCAACTATGGCTCCCCGCGCTGGTGGTCGCCGTGCCGTGGCTGCTCATCATGGCGCAGCCGGATCTTGGCACGGGCCTGGTCTTCATCGGCATCTTCTTCGCCATGCTCTTCTGGGCTGGCGTGCCGTGGCCGCTGCTCATTCTCATTGCCAGCCCCGGCGTGAGCCTGATCCTCTCCTTCAGCACCTTCTGGTGGGGCGGCTGGTTCCTCCTCCTGCTCGCCCTCGTGCTCTGGTACAGGCCGTTCCTGGCGGAGGGCATCACGCTCGTCGTCGCCAACGTGACGACGGGAGTGCTCGCCCCCATTCTCTGGGACAGCATGGCGCCGTACCAGCAGAAGCGGCTCCTCGTCTTCCTCAACCCCAACATCGATCCCCGCGATGCCGGCTATCACGTCATCCAGTCTCGCGTGGCCATCGGGTCTGGCGGGTGGTTCGGGAACGGGTACCTGGAGGGCACGCAGAAACGGCTCGCCTTCCTTCCTGAGCAGCACACGGACTTCATCTTCGCCGTCGTTGGTGAGGAACTGGGCTTCATCGGCGTATCCGTCGCCCTCGTCCTCTTCCTTCTTCTCTTCCTGCGAATAGTTCGCGTGGCGCAGCGGTCCAACGAGCCGTTCAGCGGGCTGGTCGCTTTCGGCCTGTTGGCCAGTTGGCTGGTGCACGTCATCGTGAACGTGGGCATGACGCTGAACCTCATGCCCATCACCGGCATCCCGCTGCCGTTCTTCAGCTACGGCGGGTCGTTCATGATGGCCAGTTGGCTGGCCATCGGGATCCTCCTGCGCATCTCGAGCGAGGGTCGCGGTCAGCCTGGTCAACTGGGCATCTGAGCCCATCGGGTGCTCTCGCCGCCTGATGCCAGGCGGACATTCCTGCATGGCACGGCGTCAGCGAACCCGTCAGTCCCTTGCCGGGGCCCCCTCAGACAGTCACATTTCGCGCCATGGCATGGTTCCGTAAAGAGAAGAAGCCGCGCACCCCGCGCCGGGAGCGTCTCGAAATTCCCGCCGACGCGTGGGAGAAGTGCGAGGCGTGTGGCCACACGGACATCCGCGAGAAGTTCGTGCGGAATCTCAACGTCTGTCCGGAGTGCGACTTCCACCGCCGAATCAGGGCTACCGAGTACGTCGGCATCCTCCTCGACGATGGCACCGCGGAGGAGACCGAAGCCGACATGCACTCGGCCGATCCACTCGGATTCCCGGAGTACCCCCAGCGGCTCAAACGTGCACGGGCGAACGCTGGAGATTCTGATGCGATTCTGACCTCGTCGGGGCAATTGCACGGCCTGCCGGTCAATCTGGGCGTGATGGATTTCGCCTTCATGGGCGGCTCGATGGGTTCGGTGGTGGGCGAGAAGATCGCCCGTCTCGGCCAGCGCTCGCTCGAGCGCAAGCATCCGCTCATCCTGGTCTCGGCCTCCGGCGGGGCACGGATGCAGGAGGGCGTGCTGTCGCTCATGCAGATGGCCAAGGCGTCCGTGATGCTGTCGCAACTGGCCGAACGCCGGATTCCCTACGTTTCCATCCTCACCAACCCGACCACTGGCGGCGTGAGCGCCAGCTATGCGATGCTGGGAGATGCGATCCTCGCCGAGCCTGGTGCGGTAATCGGCTTTGCCGGGCCACGCGTGATCAAGCAGACCATTGGCCAGGATCTGCCGGAAGGCTTCCAGACCGCTGAATTCCTGCTCGAGCACGGCATGCTCGACGGCGTCGTGCACCGTAGCGATCTCAAGGCGACGGTGGGCCGGCTGCTGCGACACATGACTGGAAAGCCGGCTGCTACCGGCTGGGTCTCGTCCTGACGTCAGACCAGGCAGAGTACGAGCAGGCGCTCGAGTTTCTGTTCCAGCGTACGACCGGGGCGGTGCGCCTCGGGCTGGAGCATACGCGCGCATTCCTCGCCTACCTTGGCGACCCGCAACGCTCGCTGCGGAACGTGGTGCATCTGGCCGGCACGAACGGCAAGGGGAGCACGGCAGCGACACTGGAGGCGCTGCTGCGCGCCTCCGGGCTCCGGGTAGGCAAGTACACCTCCCCGCACCTGATCGACTTCCGCGAACGCATAGTGGTGGATGGTGAGCCCATCCCTGCCGCACGGGTATCGAGCTTCAATGCCAAGGAACTGGCGGCAATCGAGCGGATGGAGATCACCTTCTTTGAAGCCACGACTGCACTTGCCATGCTGTACTTCGCGGAGATGCAGGTGGACGCGGCAGTCGTGGAGACCGGCCTTGGGGGACGGCTCGATTCCACCAACGTGATCGTGCCGGACGTCGCCGTGGTGACCAGTATCGGGATAGATCACGTCGAGTACCTGGGCAGCACCCTCGAGTCCATTGCCGGCGAGAAGGCGGGGATCTTCAAGGCCGGCGCGGCCGCGGCGATAGGCGACGGGAATCCGGCCATCGCCGCCCTGCTTCGTGGCCGCGCACTGGCCGCTGGCTCCAGCCCGGTAGTCACCTTGCTCGAGCGAGGGTGGCCATCGGATGTCGTGGTATCGGCAGAGGGCACCAGCTTCACGGCTCGCGACGCGGAAGGCGTGGAGCGTCGTTGGCGCACACCACTCGTGGGGCGACATCAGGCGGCCAATTCAGCGGTCGCGCTCCTCGCTCACGACCTCCTCGGAGCTGAGACGGCGCTGACAGCCGCCGCCTGCCAGGATGCCCTGGATGGCGTGCGTCTCACGGGGCGCTTCGAGCGCCGGGGAGCGTTCATCCTTGACGTCGCGCACAACCCGGCCGGGTCGGGCGTACTGGCAGCCACCCTCGAGCAGGTGCAGCCACCGCGGCCCGTGGTGACCGTGCTGTCGGTGCTATCGGACAAGGACTGGCAGGGGATGATGCAGCAGTTGGCACCCTACACGGACCTCTTCGTGCTCACCATCGCGCCGTCCGCGCCCGACAATCGTCTCTGGGACCCTCAGGTGGCCCACGCGTATGCGGCGGCAGCGGGCTGGGCGTCAGTTGTGGAGACCGATCTGGGCGTCGCCCTGGAGCGTGCCCGTGGCGCCGGCGAGACGGTGCTGGTTACGGGCTCGTTCCATACCGTGGGCGACGCGTTGTTGCGCCTGCCGGTCTCTGTCCACGCCTGATAGACGTCCAGCCCGCGCGCGCGCCGGGCGGCCCACTTCGTCCGCGACGTCGACGAGGACCGCGACGTCCAGCCCGGGCGCGCGTCGGGCGGCCTGCTACCGCGTGGTCACGCAGCCAGTGCCAGCGCCCTGCCGTCCCGCTCGGTCGGTCAGCTTCTGCGAGGTGCGCGGCGACCGACGCAGTCAGCGGCTGAGCGTGCGCCTGGAGCCGGCACGCGTCCGCCTACCGTCCGCTGCAGCGGGCCGCGTATATTGCTGGGATGGCCCGTAATCCGTTACCTGGTTTTCGCGATTTCTATCCTGCCGAATTCTCCCATCGAGCGCATGTCATGGGAGCCTGGCGCTCGGTTGCCCACAGGTTCGGCTTCGTCGAGTACGACGGGCCGCCACTGGAGCCGCTGGATCTGTACACCCGGAAGAGCGGCGCAGAGATAGTTGGGCAGTTATACAACTTCGAGGACAAGGGCGGTCGTGAGGTCGCGCTCCGACCCGAGATGACGCCTACCTTCGCCCGTATGGCTGGCGCTCGCGCCAACGCCCTTCGCAAGCCCGTTCGCTGGTTCAGCGTCCCGCAACTCTTTCGTTACGAGCGCCAGCAGCGTGGCCGGCTGAGGGAGCACTTCCAGCTCAACGTGGATATCGTGGGCGAGACCGACGTGGCCGCCGACGCCGAGCTGCTGGCCGTGGCCATAGAGGTCATGCGCGAGCTGGGACTGAGCTCGGACGACGTCCAGGCTCGCGTGTCTGACAGGCGGCTGCTCACCGCACTGCTCATCGGGATAGGAGTTACCGAGGATCAGTTGGGCGTTGCCTACGCAGTGATAGACAAGATCGAGCGGGAGCCGCGCGAGGTCAGCACGGGGCGTCTCGTCGAGGCCGGAATGGACCGTGCGATAGCCGATGCGCTCCACGAGCTGGTCGCGCCTCGCGCCTACGCGGAGCTGCGTGCGGCACACGCCCACCGGGCGGCAGCGGCGGAGCATTTCGCGCGCCTGGATCGCTACCTGGAGACTTTGGCGGCGTTGGGTGTGGCGGACTGGGTGCGCGTGGACCTGACGATAGTGCGTGGCCTGGACTATTACACCGGCATCGTCTTCGAGCTGTTCGACGCGAAGGGCGAGCTCCGCGCCATCTGCGGCGGTGGACGGTACGATACGCTGCTCGCCGCCCTCGGCGACGCCGACCTGCCGGCGCTGGGTTTCGGCATGGGCGACGTCGTTCTCACCGAGCTGCTGCGGGACCGTGGTCTGCTCCCCGATCCTTCGCCCTCGCTGGATTACTGGGTCGCTCCCGCCGATGACTCGCAGAGACTGGCCGCCACGCATGTCGCCAGTGTGCTGCGTCGTGAATGGTCGCGCTCCGTGGAGTATCCGCTGCGCGCACAGAGTCTGGGCAAGCAGCTCAAGTCCGCCACCGCTGCCGGCGCCCGGTTGGCGGTGATAGTCCACGACGCAGTCCACGCCACCGTGCGTGACCTGACCCGGCGTGCTCAATGTGACGTCGAACTTCCTCGCTGGCTTGCCGGCGAGATGAGCGTCACGACGGCCGACGGATCCGAACTTCCATTCCGACCCGACGCGGCGGACAGCGTCTTCGACGCACTGCCCGATCCCTCCCTTCCCGATAATGGCTGACGACAAGAAGCTCACACCGCGCGCCGAGGACTTCAGCGCGTGGTACAACGAGGTGGTCCTGCGCGCCGAGCTCGCCGACTACTCGCCCGTTCGCGGCTGCATGGTCATCCGCCCCGAAGGGTATGGAATCTGGGAGCGCATGCAGCGCGCCCTGGACGACATGTTCAAGGCGACAGGTCATCGTAACGCATACTTTCCCCTGTTCATTCCGGAGAGTTTCCTCCAGAAGGAGGCGGAGCACGTGGAAGGGTTCGCTCCGGAAGTTGCGGTCGTCACCCACGGCGGCGGCAGGAAGTTGGAGGAACCACTGGTCATCCGACCGACATCCGAGACGATCATCTACGCGATGTTCGCCAAGTGGGTGCAGAGCTACCGCGACCTCCCGCTGCTCTACAACCAGTGGGCGAACGTGGTCCGTTGGGAGATGCGCACGCGCCTCTTCCTGCGAACCATGGAGTTCCTCTGGCAGGAGGGTCACACGGCCCACGCTACCCATGAGGAGGCGAAGGAGGAGACGTTGCGGATGCTCGGCGTCTATCGCGACTTCATGGAAGGCTGGATGGCGATGCCGGTGGTCACCGGCCGCAAGAGCGACTCCGAACGGTTCGCCGGCGCGTTGCGCACCTATTCGTGCGAGGCGATGATGCAGGACAATCGCGCCCTTCAGGCCGGTACATCGCACGACCTCGGTCAGAATTTCTCAAGGGCTTTCGACCTCAAGTTCCAGTCAGAGGAGGGCACGGAGGAGTATGCCTGGAACACCAGTTGGGGTGTATCCACGCGTCTCATCGGTGCCCTCGTCATGACCCACGGCGACGACATCGGCCTTCGTACACCACCGCTGCTCGCGCCGACGGAACTGGTCATCGTCCCCATCTACCGCAAGGATGAGGAACGCGACCGTGTGCTCCAGGCAGCCCGCGGAATCGTTGACCGTCTTGCCGAGTGGGATCGTCGCAACCCGGCGCGCCTGCGCGTCCACCTCGACGCGCGCGAGGGGATCAAGCCGGGCGCCAAGTACTACGAGTGGGAGTTGCGCGGCGTGCCACTGCGCCTGGAGGTCGGGCCCCGGGATCTGGAGCAGAACCAGGGAGTCCTCGTGCGCCGCGACACGCGGGAGAAGCGCGCCGTATCACTCGATTCCCTGGGTGAGGAAGTGGCCGAGGTACTGCAGCTCATGCAGGCCGACATGCTCGAAGCCGCCCGTGAGCGGAGGGAGGCGAACAGCGTGCGCGGACCGATCAGTTACGACCAGTTCAGGGAACTGATGGCCGGCGCCGGAGCATTCGTGTACGCGGGCTGGTGCGGCAGCGCAGCCTGCGAGGCCGAGGTCAAGGCAGAGACGAAGGCGACAATCCGCTGTCTCCCCGATGAGGAATTCCGATCGGCCGAGACGCCGACGCATTGCCTCAGGTGCGGTGGTCCTTCCACCGATGAGGCGCTGTGGGCTCGAGCATACTGACCGCCTCGTTTCGTCGATCCGGAGAGAACAACGCCCTCCATTGCGAGGGCGTGCCTCTGGCGCGGATTGCCGAGACCGTGGGAACACCGGTATTCGTCTACAGCAGCGCCGAGATCCGCCTGCAATACGAGAAGCTGAAGGGAGCCCTGGAAGGTATCCCGCACCGCATTCACTACAGCGTGAAGGCCAACTCCAGCCTTGGCGTACTGGCCGTGCTGCGGGAGCTGGGGGCGGGTGTCGACATCGTGAGCGGGGGAGAACTCCACCGCGCCCTGCTGGCCGGTTTCACCGGTGACGACGTGGTCTTCAGCGGGGTGGGGAAGACCGCTCCGGAGATTCGCGAGGCACTCCGGGCCGGGGTGCGCTTCTTCAACGTGGAGTCGGAGGGTGAGCTGCGAGCGATCGACGCGCTGGCAAGCGAGGACGGCCTGATCGCACCGGTGGCGATCCGGGTAAATCCCGAAGTCGATGTGGACACGCCGCACGAGTACACGCGGACCGGAGGCCGCGGCCACAAGTTCGGAATTCCGTACGACGAAGCCGAGGCTGTCGCTCTCCTGGCGACGGAGCTTGCCAACGTGCGCCTGGTGGGCCTGGACATGCACGTCGGATCGCAGTTGACGCGGATGGAGCCCTACGAGCGCGGTGTGGCGCGCCTGCTGGACCTTGTCGAGCTTCTGCCGTCACGAGCCAGGGCCGACCTGCGCTGGCTGGACCTTGGCGGAGGCCTGGCGGTGCCTTACGACGTTGATGATGACAAGGTGGACCTGGGCGCGTTCGCGGCTGTAGCGCGCCGGGCTGCCCGGTCTTCGGGGTTGGAGCTGGTCATAGAACCGGGTCGCTTCCTGGTGGCCAATGCGGGTGTACTCGTCACCCGCGTCCTCTATCGGAAGCGCAGCGGTGGCAAGGACTACGTGATTGCCGACGCCGGGATGACAGAGTTGCTGCGGCCGTCACACTACCATGCACATCATGGCGTGGAGCGGGTGGAGGAGCCCCACCGGGCAGAGATCGAGACTGCCGATGTGGTGGACGTCGTGGGCCCCGTCTGCGAGAGTGGCGACTTCCTTGCGCTGGACCGCAAGCTGGCGTCGGTCGAGCCGGGCGATCTCCTGGCAATACTGTCGGCCGGTGCTTATGCCTACGTGATGGCCTCCAACTACAACTCGCGCCAGAAGCCGCCTGAAGTGCTCGTGGATGGCAATCGGTTCGGCGTCGTGACGGATCGCGAGACCCGAGATGACCTCACGCGCCTCGAGCGCACTGTGCCAGCCTGGAGGGAGTGATGCAACTGGGCCTCATAGCCGATAGCCACGACCGCCTGCCGGCCATTGCCGCTCTGGTCGCCCAGTTCCAGGAACGGGGCGTGGAGATGGTGCTGCATGCAGGCGACTTCTGTTCACCGTTTGCCCTCGCGCCGCTGCACGCCCTTACCGTGCCGGTGGTCGGAGTCTTCGGACGAAACGACGGCGACCATCCCGGGCTCTCCGCGGAGGCCTCCCGTGGCCTGGCCACGGAGCTTTTCGAATCGCCTCACAGCCTCGAGGTGGGCGAGCGGAGGGTGTTGCTCGTGCACGACGTGGGCGAGATGTCCGAACATTCCCTGGCCGGCCACGACGTCGTGATCCATGGCTCGCAGCACCGCCAGGAGATGAAGACTCGTGGCAGTACGCTGCTCGTCTGCCCGGGCGAGGCCTGCGGTTGGCTGTATGGGTCGCCCGGCGCAGCCATCATCGACCTCGCCACCTACGAGGTCGAGTTCCTGAAGCTCAGTGGACCCGAATGGAAGACCTGACGTGAGCAGCCGCATACTCATCATCGATTACGGTTCGCAGTACACACAGCTCATCGCGCGACGGGTTCGCGAGGCACGGGTGTACTCCGAGATCCATCCGCCCACGCGCTCCCTCGAGTGGATCCGCGAGTGGGCACCCACGGGTATCATCCTGAGCGGCGGGCCCAACTCCGTCTACGACGAGGGTGCGCCAACGCTCGACCGCGGGGTGCTGGACCTGGCTCCTGTGCTCGGCGTGTGCTACGGCATGAACCTCATCGCCCACCTGGAAGGTGGGACGATAGAGCCGGCGGACAGGCGTGAGTACGGCCGCGCCGAGATCGAGGTGGTGGAGCCAGGCGGCCTGTTCGAAGGGTTCGAGGTTGGCGAGAAGACCACGGTCTGGATGAGCCATGGCGACCAGGTGCGAACCCTGCCCGCGGGCTACATCCCCATCGCCCGAACCGGGAACAGTCCGGTGGCTGGCTTCCGCCACGAATCGCGACCCATCTATGCAGTGCAGTTCCACCTGGAGGTAGCTCACTCGCCGCGCGGCGGTGAGCTGCTGGCAAACTTCCTCTTCGATGTGTGCCATGCGACTCCGAGCTGGACACCCGGCGCGTTCATCGAGGAGGAGTCGCGGAAGATCGCCGACCTGGTGGGGAAGTCGCGGGTGATCTGCGGCCTGTCGGGCGGCGTCGATTCGTCCGTGGCCGCGACGCTGGTGCATCGCGCAATAGGCGACCAGTTGACCTGCATCTTCGTGGACACCGGCTTGCTGAGACTGCACGAACGGGAACAGGTGGAGCGCACCTTCCGCGCCCATCAGGGGCTGCGATTGATCACCGTGGACGCCTCTGAACGGTTCCTGTCTGAACTGGCCGGCATCGAGGAACCCGAGGAGAAGCGGCGCCGCATTGGCCACACCTTCATCGATGTCTTCGAGGAGGCCGCGGCTGAGGTGGGCGACGACGTCGACTTCCTGGTTCAGGGCACGCTCTACCCGGACGTCATAGAGTCGTTCTCTCCCACGGGCGGCCCGTCGGTCACGATCAAGACCCACCACAACGTGGGCGGACTCAAGCCGGGGATGAAGTTCAAGCTCATCGAGCCGCTGCGCGAGCTGTTCAAGGATGAGGTACGCAATGTCGGGCGGGAGTTGGGACTGCCGGAGGAGATGGTAGGCAGGCATCCGTTCCCGGGCCCGGGACTGGCCATCCGCATTCTCAGCGACGTTACCGAGGAGAAGCTGGATGTGCTCCGCCGCGCCGACGCCATCTACATCGAGGAGATCCGTGAGGCCGGGCTCTACGACGAGATCTGGCAGGCGTTCGCGGTATTGCTCCCGGTACGCAGCGTGGGCGTCATGGGCGATTACCGGACGTACGAGAACGTCGTCGGGATCCGCGCGGTAACGAGCACGGATGGGATGACGGCGGACTGGTACCCGTTCCCGCACGAAGTCCTGGCGCGTATCTCGAACCGCATCATCAACGAGGTTCGCGGCGTGAACCGCGTGGTCTACGACGTCAGCTCCAAGCCGCCGGCGACTATCGAGTGGGAGTGAGCGCTGGACCGATTCTGGCTATCGCCGTGAATCGCCCGGGCAGAGGCAAGTCATCGTGAGAAGGATCATCCTGCACGGTGCACGCTGCACCTCAGCGATCCTGACCGCCTGGACGACTCCGTCTCAGAGGACACAGGTGAATGGCCGACAGCCTGCTGAACAGCTTTGAGCGCGTGCATGCGGCGACGCGCCGCAACCGCCTTGCTGATGTCGCGACACGCAGGCGGCGGTTGGCCGCGCTCAGACGGCTGGTGGTCGAGAACCGCGCGGAGATCGCGCGCGCCATCGACGCCGACTTTGGTGGGCGGGCGCAGGTGGAATCCGAGCTACTGGAGATCGTACCGCTGTTGTTGGCGGTCCGTCACGCCACGCGGCATCTGGGGCGCTGGATGCGTGACGAGCGTCGCCCCGTTGCGCTGCCCTTCCAGCCGGCGCGGGCCTGGGTGCGCTACGAGCCACTGGGTGTCATCGGCATCGTATCGCCCTGGAATTACCCACTACTCCTGTCCCTGGGCCCGCTGGTCGACGCCCTGGCGGCCGGCAATCGTGCAATGCTCAAGCCGTCCGAGCTGACACCCGCCTTCTCGGAGCTGCTCGAGCGGCTGGTGGCAGCGGCCTTCGAGGATGACGAGGTCCTCGTCGTGACAGGTGGTGTGGACGTCGCCGAGGCCTTCACCGCCTTGCCCTTCGACCATCTGGTCTTCACCGGTTCGACCGCCGTCCGGCACAGGGTGATGGAGGCGGCGGCGCGGAACCTGACTCCGGTCACGCTCGAACTTGGCGGCAAGTCGCCCGCCATAGTGGCGGCGGATTTCCCGCTCCCGGAGGCAGCTCGTTCAATAGTCCTGGGCAAGTTCACGAACGCGGGCCAGACCTGCATCGCCCCGGATTACGTCCTGGCTCCCGCCGCCCGGGTCGAGGCTCTCGCGCGGGAGATTCTGGCCGGCGTTGGACGGGCGTATCCGGACCTGCAACAGAACACGCAGTACAGCAGCATCATCACCCAGCGCCACCGCGACCGACTCGAGGCAGCGCTCGACGAGGCGCGACTTGGTGGCGCCCGGATTCTGCGGCCAGAGGGAGCAGGAGAGGGCCCGAAGTTCCCTCCCGCAATCGTGCTCGATGCGCCTGAGGATTCGCTTCTTCTGACCGAGGAGATCTTCGGGCCAGTCCTGCCCATCGTGCCATACCGCGACCTGAACGAGGCGCTGGACTTCATCAACGCTCGCCCCCGGCCGCTAGCGCTCTATGCGTTCACGAATGATCGGGCGGCGCAGGCGAAGGTTCTCGATGGCGCCATCTCGGGCGGGGTGACGCTGAATGGGACTCTTCTCCACATCGCGCAGAGCACTCTGCCGTTCGGCGGCATTGGCGCCAGCGGCATCGGTGCATACCACGGCTGGCATGGCTTCCGTCGATTCAGCCATGTCCGAGCAGTTTACAAGCCGGGGCGATTCAGCGCGCTCGAGCATCTGGGACCGCCGTTCGGCCGGCTGGCGAGGCTCGCCATTCGCTCTCTGGGTCGGTAAGCGTCAGACAGCAACGGGCATGTTCGCGTCAGTCGTCGCGCAACGTGATCGCCGGATCCACGCGTATCGCCTGCAGAGCGGGCACCGATGTCGCCGCCACAGCCACCAGCATCATGGTGAGAGCCGCCGAGGCGAACACTGTGATGTCGGCAGGGCTCACCGCGAAGAGCATGGCGGAGACGACGCGGCCCAGCATCACCGAGGCTACGATTCCCGCCAGCAGACCCCAGGCCAGCAGGGCCCCCGCCTGCGCGGCGATGACCCGTAGCACGTTGGCTGGACGGGCCCCGAGCGCGATGCGCACGCCGATCTCCCTGGTGCGCTGGGCGACGGAGTAAGCGATCACGCCATACAGACCGATCGCGGCGAGGAACTGTGCGACGCCGGCCAGCAGACCCAGCATCTGCGCCGCGGCCTGCTGCACGCGAAGCGGTACCTCGATGTAGGCCTCCAACGGCATCGTATTGAACACCGGCACCGTCGGATCGACTGCATTCACGGCGCGCCGGATGTCGGCGGCTGCCTGGTCGACCGGAAGCGTCGATCGCACGACGAACGTGTATCCGTACTCAGGGCGATAAACCTGCCGCATCGGAACGTAGAAATAGGGCGTCGGAGGATCTGTGAGCCTGTAATTCTTCACATTTTCCACGACACCGACGATCGTGAACCATCGGCCCCAGCCGTTCACCTTCATTCCGATCGACGCACGACCGCCGAGAAAGCGTGCGACGAATTCCCGGTTCACGATCATCACCGGCGCATGCGCGGAATCGTCGTCGATCCGGAATTCGCGGCCGGAGACAAACGGGATCTGCATTGTCTTGAAGAAGTCCGGCCCAACCGCGGCCCGGTACACCTTCATGCTCTCTCCAGCCTGCGGCGCGTAGCCTTCCACGCGCAGAGGTTCCCACGATCCCTCGCTCACACTCATTGGCACGTAATCGGTGTAGCTCACGGCCGTCACACCTGGCTGCTGCCGGAGGTTATCGGATACGCGGCTCATGAACCCGTACGCCCTGGCCGAATCGTACCCGGCAAGGGCCAGACTCACCGAGCCCATCGCCACCTGGTTGGCGGAGAACCCCGGAGAAACGGTGCTGGCCTGTCGGAAGCTCGCGTGGAAGAGTCCGGCACCAACCAGCGCTACGACGGCGAGGGCCATCTCACCCCCCACGAGAAGGCCACGTAGCCGGGCCACCTGGGCGCCAGCGCCGACCGCTCCCCGACTTCCCCCGTCGTTCAGAGCTTCGCCCACCCGTCCGCTCGTACCGTGCAGAGCAGGGGCGATGCCGGCCAGTATCGTTACCGCCACCGCCAGTCCGCCGGTGAACATCAGGACCCCGGCGTCAAACCGGGGTGCGGTGAACGTTGGTGAGGCGAACGTCGGGATCATCCAGGGGAGCGCCTCCGCCAGCCAGACACTGCACACCAGGCCCAGTGCCGACCCGGCCACTACCAGCAACGACGTTTCGGTGAGCAGTTGCCGCACCAGCCGCCGGCGCGGAGCCCCCAGCGCCAGCCGCAGTCCAAACTCCCGCCGGCGGCCCATGGCGCGGGCCAGCAGCAGATTCGCCATGTTCGCGCAGACAATCAGCAGTACCAGCCCGCAAGCGCCGAGGAGCACCAGAAGGGGTGCTCGCAGGCTGTCCTGCGCTCCGAGATGCGAACGCCAGAGCGGGAGCAACACTCCGCCGACTCCCTCACTCTCGACAGGGTTGGCCCTGGCCATCAAGGCGCCGAATCTCTGTACTTCCTGGCGGGCCACGGCGGGGTCCACACCGGGTGCGATGCGTGCCAGCACGCGGAACATGCGTGTAGCACGATCCTGCAGCATCCAGCCGCCGGTCGGCACGATCTGGCCGAGTGTCGTCGCGGGGATCCAGAGCTGGAGGTCCAGACCTGGCATCGAGCCGTGAAAACCCCGTGGCGCGACGCCGATGATGGTGAACGGATACCGGTTTATTTCCATGCTCGTGCCGATCGCCGACTGTTCACCCCGAAACCGGCTCTTCCACAAGTCGTAGCTGATCACCACCACCGGTGTCGGTACGCTGTCCAGCCGGGCGGGAAAGAATCGGCCGAGCGCGGGACGCACTTCCAGGACGTCAAAGAAGTTGGCGGAGACGAGTTCCCCCCAGCGGAGCGTGCTCTGTTTCGCGTCGCCCACTGCCAGCGAAGTGGGATACGTGGCGGTCAGCCCGCTGAACGATGTGAGGTATTTTCCGTAGTCCCGGAAATCGAGCCATGAAGTGCCGATCGGCCGTCCCGATTCCGTCGTCGATTCGAGCGCCTCCACGCGCTCCGGGTGGCCGGCCCCCGGCAACGGGTCCAGCAGGATGGTGCGGGTCCAGCTGAATACCGTGGTCGTGGACGCGATACCCACGGCCAGCGTGAGCACGATGATCGTGGTGAATGCCGGCGATCGCCGGAGCTGCCGGAGGGCGAAGCGCAGGTCCATGAGGAACGACTCGATCATGGGCCACTGCCATGGGTCACGCGCTTCCTCCGTGAGGCGCGTGACGTTGCCGAACGCGCGGCGTGCGGCTGCCGAGGCGTCGTCGTGCGACATACCCTGCGCTACCAGATCGTCGATCCTTTCCTCGAGGTGGGCCTGCATCTCGCTCGACAGGTCGTCGTAGATCCGACGGCGGCGGAGCAACCGATCGATCAGGGTCACGCGTCCCCCATCTCGAGTACGAGGTTGATGCCCTGGAACATGCGGGCGAAGCTCGACAGTTGCCGCGTCAGGTGTCTTGCGCCGGCCGGGGTGAGACGGTAGATGCGCACGCGGCGATTGGTGGCCGACACGCCCCACTCGGCGTCCACCAGTCCTTCCTTGAGGAGTCTCTGCAGCGCGGGATAGAGCGACCCCTCCTCCACCTGGAGCAGGTTGTTGGATGCCTGTTGTATGCGCTGCACGAGTGCGTAACCGTGCATCTGTTCCTGCTTGAGCAGGCGCAGGATCATCATCTCGAGCGCGCCGGGAAAGAGGTCGCGTGATTTCGAATCGGGCATGCTGGTCCGGGCGGTGGTCCTGGCGGAAGGGAGACACCATGTTGGTCAATGCCTAGACCAAACTAGTGTAGGTTCGACGACGATGTCAAGAACTGCAGGCTCTATGGGTGGCCCTGGCGACAACTGTCGCTGGATCGCCTGGCGCGATGGTTACCGGCGGCCGATATCCCGTGCCACGTGGTGGGACGGTACTGCCGCCGCCAGGCATCCATGGGACCGGATGCACTGTCGCATGCCTGCTGCTACGGACATTCGTTGCCACCTGGTGTGGTGGTTGTCCGACAGGTCAGCCGATTCGCTGCTGCCCAACCCAGGATACGGACGAGAAGAAGGGGGAGGATCCGACGTTCCGGATCCTCCCCCGTTCTCGCTCCCGGATAGGCTGGTTCAGCCCTCGCCCATCCCCTCGGCTGGCCGCGGTGCGCTACCCGCGCGCACCTTGTCCTCGATCCGCTGGCCGGTGGTCGCGTCCACGTTCTTCCAGTAGGCGATCGCCTTGCTCAGCACGGGCTCACGGACCCCACCCAGCAGGCTTCCAGCGACCTGGTCGACGAAGCGATCGCGCTCCTCGTCGCTGAAGACGTCGCGAACCAACGTGCCGGGCTGACTGAAGTCATCGTCGTCGGCGCGCAGCGTGTACGCATCGCGCACCATGTCGCCATCCGATTCCCAGCCGTCGGCTACCGGACCAGTCTCGTCGGCCCAGCTTCGACCACCATCGTTCGGGGCATGCACCGGCGCGTTACCACTGTGGTGATAGGCCATCTGGCCGTCGAACATGTACGTGTTGACGGGCACCCTGGGCTGGTTCACCGGTAGCTGGTGGAAATTGGTGCCGATCCGGTTACGCTGCGCATCGTTGTAGGCGAAGGCGCGGCCCAGCAACATCTTGTCGGGTGACAGACCGATCCCCGGCACTGTGTTGCCAGGCGAGAAGGCGGCCTGCTCGATCTGGGCGAAGAAGTTCTCGGGATTCCGGTTGAGCGTCATCGTCCCCACACGGATGAGCGGATAGTCCGCGTGCGGCCACGTCTTTGTGAGGTCGAATGGATTGAAACGGTAGTCCCGAGCCTCGGCGTAGGGCATGATCTGTACGGACAGCGTCCAGCTCGGATACTCGCCACGAGCGATGGCCTCGAACAGGTCGCGGCGATGGATGTCGGCGTCCTTTCCGGCCATCTCCGCGGCTTCGGCGTTGGTGTAGAACTCCATTCCCTGGTTGGTATGGAAATGGTATTTCACCCAGAACTTCTCGCCGGACGCATTGATCCACATGTACGTGTGCGAGCCGTACCCGTTCATGTGGCGCCAGGTACGCGGCAAGCCTCGATCACCCATGAGGTAGGTGACCTGATGGGCGCTCTCCGGAGTGTTCGCCCAGAAGTCCCACTGCATGTGATTGTCACGGAGCCCTGAGTCGGGCAGTCGCTTCTGGCTCCGGATGAAGTGCGGAAACTTCATCGGGTCGCGGACGAAGAAGATCGGCGTGTTGTTGCCGACCAGGTCGTAGTTCCCCTCGTCGGTGTAGAACTTGAGCGAGAAGCCCCGCACGTCGCGCCAGGTATCGGGGCTGCCCGATTCGCCGGCCACGGTGGAGAACCGCGCGAGCATCTCGGTGGAGCGGCCCTTCTGGAAGAGAGATGCCCGGGTGTATGCGGAGACATCCTCCGTCGTCTCGAAGACGCCGAATGCGCCGGCGCCCTTGGCGTGGGGCTGGCGCTCGGGAACCTTCTCCCGGTTGAAATGCGCCATCTGCTCCAGGAAGTGGACATCGTGGAGCAGGATCGGGCCGTCGGCGCCAACCGAGAGCGAGTTGATGTCGCTCGGAGCGGGAGCTCCGGCTCCCGTCGTGGACCCCGTTCCGTGCTTCTTCTCTGACTCACCCATCTTCAACTCTCCTCGCAGGTTACTGATTCAACTATTCTGATGCCGGACAGGCGTCATCCGGCACCGAGGTAGCGCGCGCCCACGACGGCGAGCGTCGGTCAGACTCCCTTTTCCTCCAGCAACTGCATGAACTGACGCGGCTCCGTGAGCCCCACCAGACGTTGCGGTACGTCGGGCTCCTTGCTGAACTGCGCGATCTTGCCGAGCACCGGGAGGTACTGGTTGGAGACCTCGAGCGGCGGCGCGACGATGAGGAAGAAGAAGTGCACTGGCTTCTCGTCGATTGCCTTGAAGTCGACGCCTTCGGTCTTCCGACCGAAGGCCACTCGCAGCTTGTTGACGACGAGCGAGCGGCAGTGTGGAATCGCGATGCCGCGTCCGATTCCGGTGGAGCCGAGGTTCTCCCGGCGCTTGAGCATCTTGAACAGCATTCCCTCGGACTTCTCGTCCAGCCGGAGCAGGGCGATGAGCTCCTTGAGCACCTCGTCCTTGGTGGTTCCCTCTAGCTCCAGCTTTACGGCGTCTTCGGAGAAGAACTCGCGCAGTTCCATCTAGTCCTCTAATTGTCGTGTGGCTGGACAGCCGCCGGCCGGGCGGAACCCCCGAAGCTACGCGGGCCGGCAAGTGGTGTCAAATCGTTGCGTTGCACGCCATTCGCGGCGGCATTAGCTTCAATATATGCGGTTTCCCTACCCGATCGGACCCCACGCGGTACCCCTTTTCCTGGCTCCCATGGCTGGAGTCTCCGAGTCGCCATTCCGGCGGCTCTGCCGGGAGCACGGTGCCGACGTCGTCGTGACCGAGTTCCTCTCCGCCGAGGGTATCAGGCGCGAGAATGAGGCCACGATTGCGAAACTCCGCTTCAGCGAGAGCGAGCATCCTATCGGCGTCCAGATATTCGGCGCCGATCCGGCTGCCATGGGTGAGGCGGCGGCATTCGTCACCGATGTCTTCCAGCCGGATTTCGTGGACATCAACTTCGGCTGCCCGGTCAAGAAGGTGGTGCGTCGCAATGGTGGCTCGGGATGTCTGCGCGATCTCGACCTGGTGCAGAAGGTGATTCGCGCCGTTGCCAGCGCCACCAGCCTGCCGGTCACGGTCAAGGTGCGTAGCGGCTGGAACGAGGAGATGCGCGATCCCGTCGCCATCGGCCTCCGCTGCCAGGACGCTGGCGCTCGTGCGCTGGCGCTCCACGCCCGCACGCGCACCCAGATGTATTCCGGCAGCGCCCGCTGGGACGAGATCGCGGCAATGGCCGACGCGCTGGAGATCCCGGTAATCGGCAATGGCGACATCAAGACGCCGCATGACGCGCTCCGCCTTCATGAGCAGACCGGTTGTGCCGGCGTCATGGTCGGCCGCGGTTCGTTCGGCCAGCCCTGGATGTTCAACCAGGCCAGGGCGCTGTTTTCCGGCCTCCCCATGCCGCCAGCGCCATCCGTCGAGACGAGGTTCGCGATCGCCATCCAGCATGCGCGCATGGCGCAGTCATACGAGGCCGACGTACGGGGTGCCGCGATCGAGTTCCGGAAGCATCTCGGCTGGTACGTCAAGGGACTTCCGAACTCCGCCGACCTGCGCCGGCAGTTGCATGCCGTCAACAGCTTCGACGAGGTGGAGGATATCTTCGGCAGCTACCTGCAGAGCGGTATCCACCTCGGTGATCCTGGCCCGTCGCCGACGGAGACGCTGGAAGTGGCCGCCGCGTGAGGCGCGAACGGGTCGCCTCGTTGCTCACCGAGGTGGCCTCAGGAGCAGTCTCCATAGAGGCAGCCCTCGACCAACTCAGCTCGGCTCCCTTCGAGCGGCTGGAGTTCGCGACGCTGGACCATCACCGGGCCCTTCGCCAGGGCTTTCCGGAGGTGGTACTGGCGGAGGGCAAGACCGCCGATCAGGTGGTGGCCATATCGATGGCGCTCGCCGCCCGGGGCGACGGTCTACTGGTCACGAGGGCAGGCCCGGATGTCCGGTCGGGCCTGGCGGCCGTCCTGCCGGGGGCAGAGACGAGTGAACTCGGACGCACCGTGTACCTTGCCGCATCCACGCCGCCAGCGGCGCTGGGCCGGGTACTGGTGGTGACGGCAGGGACGAGTGACCTGCCAGTGGCCGAGGAGGCGGCAGTGACGGCCCGCGCGGCGGGGTGCGAGGTCGATCGCCTGACCGATGTCGGTGTGGCCGGTATCCACCGGCTCCTCGACCAGTCGGCCGCGCTCCGCGACGCCGACGTCATAATCGTCGCGGCGGGTATGGACGGCGCGCTTCCTTCTGTAGTGGGCGGCCTGGTGCGTCAGCCAGTGATCGCCGTCCCCACCAGCGTTGGCTACGGCGCAAGTCTTGGCGGGGTGGCGGCGCTGCTGAGCATGCTCAACAGCTGTGCTTCGGGCGTCGTGGTCGTGAACATCGACAACGGCTTCGGGGCAGCGATGGCGGCAGCCAGGATACTACGTGACAGAGATTGACAAGAGACATCAACGGGCAGCATCCAAGTGATGGTCTGGCATGCTGTTATAACACACGACATGCAGCACTGAATAGACACTCCCGATTGACTCTGTCGACGTTTCTTTGTAGATTGGGGGGTACTTCAGGGGGCGACCGGTTTCGACGGGGTTGGTGAATCCGTAGCTGCGTGCCCAGGTCCTCGGGTTCCTGGTAAAACACTCGGGAAAATTCCAACTGCCAACAACAACTTGGCCCTTGCCGCGTAACTCGTAGTACTGAGTTCTGCCGGCGGTGCCCAAAGGGAAGCTCGCCCGAGGCGGCTCTCTGGGTAACGCAAATTCGGGATAGCCTGTAGGCGCGTCTTCCGTCGCCGGGTGAAACAATAGAAGACTTGTCCAGCCGTGGGCTGCTCACTGGCCAGCGTCTGGAGACCTCAATCAGAGAGATACGCACGTAGACGCTGTGGTTGATCTAGTCTCGGACCGGGGTTCGAATCCCCGCGCCTCCACTACCTGAGCACGAAGGGCCGGACCGCCATGAGCGGTGCCGGCCCTTCGTGTCTTCTGCGACGACTTCAATCCCGTTCTGTCCAGCGCCTCTCCACTCAACGGGTAGCAGCTGACAGGACGGATGATCGGACCCACGACGGAGCCTTCGTGAAGCAGTGCCCGACGTCGCGCTCCGCAGGTTCGACAGGATCGCTCAGTCGTCGAGAGCGGCCTGCGCTGCCGACAGCCTGGCAACTGGTACCCGGTAGGGAGAGCAGGACACATAGTCCAGCCCCGTTCGGTGGCAGAAGGTTATCGAACTCGGCTCCCCTCCGTGCTCGCCGCAGATTCCGACCTTGAGAGAGGAGCGAACGGCCCGTCCCGCAACCGTGCCCATCGTGATGAGCTGGCCCACGCCTTCCTGATCGAGCACCTGGAAGGGGTCGTTGGGAAATATGCCAAGGTCGATGTATTGAGGCAGGAAGCGACCCGCGTCATCGCGGCTGAGCCCCAGGGTCGTCTGGGTGAGGTCGTTGGTACCGAAGCTGAAGAAATCGGCCTCGGCGGCTATTGCCCCTGCCGTAAGTGCGGCTCGGGGCAGCTCTATCATGGTGCCGACCATGTAGGGTACGGCTCCGTTGGCACCGAAGGTCTCGACCGCTACCGCATCCACGATCGTCCGCTGATTCCGGAATTCCTCGACCGATGCGATGAGTGGGATCATGACTTCGGGGTGAACGGCAATTCCCCGTCGGGATGCGGCGAGGGCGGCCCGGAAGATCGCTCGCGCCTGCATCTCGGTGATCTCAGGGAATGTGATCCCGAGCCGGCAGCCGCGATGACCCAACATCGGGTTGGTTTCGCGGAGACCCTCCACGATGCGGTTGAGTTCGGCGCGCTGCATACCGAGGGTCCGGGCGAGCAGCTTGGTCTCCTCTCCGCCGTGCGGCAGGAACTCATGAAGCGGCGGGTCCAGGAGCCGGATGGTGACCGGGAGGCCGTCCATCACCTCGAAAATATCCTCGAAGTCTGCCTGCTGCATCGGGAGAAGCCTGGCCAGAGCACGCCGTCGGCCCGCTTCGTCCCTGGCGACAATCATCTCACGGACGGCGTGGATCCGGTCTCCCTCGAAGAACATGTGCTCGGTGCGGCACAGCCCGATGCCTTCGGCGCCGAAACCCCGAGCGATCCGCGCATCGTGTGGTGTGTCGGCGTTGGCCCGGACACCCAGCCGGCGTTCGCGGTCGGCCCAACCGAGCAGGTCGTCGAAGCCGCGAAATACCGGCGCGTCCTCGCGGTCGAGTGTCCCTTCCACCACCCTGACCACCTCGCTGGGATGCGTGGGCAGGTTGCCCAGGTACACCTGTCCGGTGGCGCCGTCCAGAGTGATCCAGTCGCCCTCCGAGACCGCTGTGTCGCCCACCCGAAACCGGCGGTGCTGGACGTCGATCTCCATCTCACTGGCGCCAACCACGGCGCACTTGCCCATCCCACGGGCGACCACGGCGGCGTGGCTGGTCATGCCGCCGCGGGCGGTCAGGATGGCCCGCGCCAGTACCATTCCGTGAAAATCCTCGGGAGTGGTTTCAGCCCGTACGAGGACGACTGCCTCGCCAGCGTTGGCGCGGCTCTCTGCTACATCGGCGTCGAAGACCGCCTGCCCGCTGGCCGCGCCCGGACTCGCCGGAAGGCCGCGACAGATTGGAGTTCCGGCTGCCTCCACGTCCAGCACGGGATGCAGCAGTTGGTCCAGTTGCTCTGGTCTCACCCTACGCAGGGCGACGAGCTCATCGATCAGCCCCTCGGCCACCATCTCGCGGGCGATCCGCACGGCCGCTGCGGCGGTCCGCTTGCCGGTTCGGGTCTGGAGCAGGTAGAGGCGCCCGTTCTCGACGGTGAACTCGAGGTCCTGCATGTCGCGGTAGTGCCGCTCCAATCGATCCTGGATCGCCATCAATTCTTCAAAGGCGGCCGGCAGGAGTCTGGCCATGTCCGCTATCGGAAGCGGTGTCCTGGTTCCGGCCACGACATCCTCGCCCTGGGCATTGACGAGAAACTCACCGTAGAACCTGCGTTCTCCGGTGGAGGGATTCCGCGTGAATGCGACGCCGGTCCCGGAATCCTCGCCCATATTGCCGAAGACCATGGTGACGACGTTCACCGCGGTGCCCAGCTGATCCGAGATCCTGTTCACGCGGCGGTAGTCCACGGCCTTCTTGATCGTCCACGAACGCCAGATGGCCTCGATCGCCCCCCACAATTGCTCCTGGGGGTCCATGGGGAATGGGGCGCCGGTAGTCTTGAGGACGAGGCTCTTGTATTCCTCGACGAGGTTGCGCAGCGATTCCTCATCGAGCTCGGCGTCGCTGCGCGCGCCGGTGGTGAGCCGCTTGGCGGTGAGCAGATGCTCGAAGTCATCCAGGTTCACGCCGAGAACCACGTCGCCATACATCTGGATGAGGCGGCGGTAGGAATCGTAGGCAAAACGGGCGTTCCCGCTCTTCCGCGCCAGCCCCAGCACGGTCCGATCGTTCAGGCCGAGGTTGAGGACGGTCTCCATCATGCCAGGCATGCTCACGGCAGCGCCGGAGCGCACCGAGAGGAGCAGGGGGGCGGCCGCGTCGCCGAGCTTCCTGCCCGAGACTTCCTCCAGGCGGGTCAGGTTCCGGGCGACCTCCTCGCGGATGTCGTCGGGAATGGCCTGGTTCTCCAGGTAGCGGAGACAGAGCTGGGCGGCGATGGTGAACCCGGGTGGTACCGGCACGCCCAGGTTCGTCATCTCCGCCAGGTTGGCGCCCTTGCCCCCCAACGTCTCTTTCTGCTCGCGGTTGCCGTCTGCCTTGCCATCACCGAAGAAGAAGACCTGTTGGGATTTCAAGGGCGCCTCACGCGCTCAGGGTTTGCTCAGCAGCCGCACCCGAACCGGAGTTTGTCCGGGTCTGTGGGAGGCGGCGTGGGATAGTCTCCCGAGAAGCAGGCATGACAGAAGCCGCCGGGACCGTCAGGCACTGCACCGAGCATGCCGTCCAGCGACAGGTAGGCCAGCGAGTCGACACCGATGATCCGCGCTATGCCTTCGG
The DNA here is from genome assembly GCA_937906875.1 of uncultured Gemmatimonadota bacterium. Taxonomy (GTDB): domain Bacteria; phylum Gemmatimonadota; class Gemmatimonadetes; order Gemmatimonadales; family Gemmatimonadaceae; genus CALCHX01. Next base: position 32,529 of record CALCHX010000153.1, read on the forward strand.
TGTCCTCGTGCGCGGCAATCAACTCCTCGCGGTTGGGAGTGTCGATGCCGTAATAGCACGGCCCGGTCACCGGCGGCGAGGAGACGCGAATGTGGACCTCCCGCGCCCCCGCCGCACGAATCATGGCCACCAGTCCGCGGGTCGTGGTACCGCGCACTATCGAGTCATCCACCATGACGACGCTCATTCCCTCGAGCACCTCGCGCACCGCGTTGTACTTGATCTTGACCTTGGCGTTCCTTCCGCCCTGGGTGGGTTGGATGAAGGTGCGTCCGATGTAGTGGTTGCGAATGAGCGCCAGTTCGTACGACAGGCCTGAGACTTCGGCATATCCGAGGGCCGCCGAGTTGGACGAGTCGGGGACGCTGAAGACGAGGTCGGCGCCGGGCGCCGGTGCCTCGAGCGCCAGACGGCGGCCAAGACTGCGACGGGCGCGATCCACCGAGCCGCCGAAGATACGGCTATCCGGTCGGGCGAAGTAGACGTACTCGAAGACGCAGCGGCGTGAGTCCATCCGCTCCCCGAAGCGGCTCGAGTGTATGCCGTCGCCGTCGATGCGGAGGATCTCGCCAGGTTCGACGTCGCGCTCGTAGGCTGCGCCCACTATGTCCAGCGCGCAGGTCTCCGAGGCCACCACGGGTGCCCCGTCCGGCATCCGGCCCAGCGCCAGCGGTCGCCAGCCGCGCGAGTCGCGAGCGGCAAGGAGAACGTCGTCGATGAGGACCAGCACACAGAAGGCGCCTTCAACCCCCTGGAGGGCGTCGGCCATCTTGTCCTCGAGACGATCGGCGCGGGAGCGGGCCAACCGGTGCACGAGTACCTCGGAGTCCATTGTGGAGCCAAAGATCGCTCCATCGGCCTCCAGTTCACGCCTGAGCTCGGTAGCGTTCGTGATGTTGCCGTTATGCGCGAGCGAGATGTGTCCGCCGCGGTAACGGGCCAGCACCGGTTGCGCGTTCTCGATGGTGGATGAGCCGGAAGTGCTGTAGCGGGTATGCCCTATTGCCACGTGACCCGAGAGTGGCGCCAGCTCGGCGGCGCCGAATCCCTCGGACACGAGCCCCAGGGTGCGTGCGGCGTGGGCCGCCCCGCTCTCGTCGACGGCAACGATACCGGCCGACTCCTGTCCACGATGCTGCAACGAGTAGAGTCCCAGATGGACGAGCGAAGCGGCGTCAGGCGCGCCTCGAACGCCGAATATGCCACACATTGGGTCCTTGTATATGCAGGTTCAGGCGCCGGTAGCCACCGGCTGCGCTGTGGGCGGTTGTGCGGAGCGATCCATCACCGACGGGATGGCTCCGTGGTAGGCCGCGGCGAGATCGGAGAGCGGCGCGACAAACCGTCTGTTGCCCGCGCTCACGCTGAGCGGAGCATCAGGGCCATCGACGGTTCCTATCACTCGCGCCGGCACCGAATGTCGTGCTGCTGCTGCGAGCACTGCGTCAGCGTCGGCGGTGGAGACGATGATCCGACCCTGCGCCTCACCAAAGAGCAGCGCGCGCCAGGAGAGGTCGCTCCATGCTCCAAGGTCGATCGTGGCGCCGTGAGGCCGCTCCCGATCGGCCATCGCACACTCGGCGAGCGCCACTGCCAGGCCGCCGTCGCTACAGTCGTGCGCCGAGGTCACCGAGCCGCTTCCGATCGCCTCCAGCAAGGCCTCCACGAGAGCCCGTTCGGCCTCCAGGTCACAGGCCGGTGGCGCGCCGGCCACGACGCCGTGGATCCACGCGAGATACTCGCTGCCGCCCAGTTCGTCGGTAGGGTCGCCGAGGAGAACCACGGTATCGCCGGTGCGCTGGAAACCGCTGGGCGTCACGTATGAGACATCGTCAATCAGGCCGACCATGCCGACCACGGGCGTGGGGTACACCGCACCGGTGGGGCTCTCGTTGTAGAACGAGACATTGCCGCCTGTGACCGGTGTCTGGAGCACGGTGCAGGCTTCGCCCATGCCGGCCACGGCCTCGCGGAACTGGTAGAACACCGACGGACGCTTCGGATTGCCGAAGTTCAGGCAATTGGTGATGGCCATCGGTCGGGCACCACTGCAGGCGACGTTCCGAGCCGATTCGGCGACGGCTATACGGCCGCCAACTCGCGGATCCAGGTGCACATAACGACCATTGCCGTCGGTGGACAGTGAGATCGCCTTCCGGGTGTCGCGCAACCGGATCACCGCGGCGTCGCCACCTGGTCCGACGACGGTACTCGTTCCCACCGTCGTGTCATACTGCCGGTAGACCCACTCCTTGCTGGCAATCGTGGGGGAAGAGAGAAGTCGCGCCAGGGTCCAGGCCGGATCGCTCTCCTCCGCGCGAGGCGGGATTGCGTGGACATCGCGCTCGCGCAACCCGGCAATGGCCGGATCCTCGGCCGCCTCAGGGTAGTACACGGGGCAGTCGGTCACGAGGCGGGAGCCGGGAAACTCGGCCACCACCCGCTCGCCCTCCATGACGCGATAGACCGGTTCGGCGATCACCTCGCCAACCACTTCGGCCGCCAGGTCCCACCGCGTGAGGATCTCGCGCACCTGCTCCTCACGGCCACGGATGGCGACGACGAGCATCCGCTCCTGTGACTCGCTGAGGAGAATCTCGTAAGGAGTCATCCCCTCTTCCCGGACCGGCACGCGAGAGGTATCGATGACGATTCCCACATCTCCACGCGCCGCCATCTCAGCGGACGAGGACGTGAGGCCGGCAGCACCCATGTCCTGGATGGCGACGATGTGTCCGCTGTTGATCAACTCCAGGCTCGCCTCCAGGAGGAGCTTCCCGGTGAACGGATCGCCCACCTGCACGCGCGGTCGTTTGGCCTCGCTGGCCTCGGTGAGGTCTTCCGAGGCGAAGGATGCGCCATGGATGCCGTCGCGTCCCGTGCGGGCTCCCACGGCGAGGATCGGGTTACCGATCCCCTGCGCCTCCGCCCGAATGAGTTCGTCCTCACGGAGAAGACCGACGCACATGGCGTTGACGAGCGGATTGCCCTCGTAAGCCGGATCGAAGACCACCTCACCGCCGACCGTCGGCACGCCCATGCAATTGCCGTAGTCCCCGATTCCCTTGACCGCACCGGCGAACAGGTAACGCACGCGAGGTGAGTCCAGTGCGCCGAAGCGGAGCGAATTGAGGAGCGCGATCGGGCGCGCACCCATCGTGAACACGTCACGCAGGATTCCGCCCACGCCGGTCGCCGCGCCCTGGTACGGCTCGACGGCTGTCGGATGGTTATGCGATTCGATCTTGAACGCCACCGCCCAACCGTCGCCCACGCTTATCACGCCAGCATTCTCACCTGGTCCCTGGAGTACCCAGGGCGCCCTGGTCGGGAGCGTCTTGAGGACGGGGCGTGAATGCTTGTACGAGCAGTGCTCGTTCCACAGCGCGCTGACGATCCCCAGCTCGGTGAAGGTCGGTTCCCGACCCAGAAGAGTCAGGAGGCGATCGTATTCATCTGCGGTGAGGCCATGCTCGGCGACCAGTGCCGGTGTGATGGCCGGGTCGCCGGGGCGGGGCACGACTGACACTAGCGCTCCACGCCGAAGAGGTCGTCGACGAAGCGCGCCACGCCCGAGCGGCGTGCGTCGCGCACCAGGTCCAGTTCGCCGGCGTCCAGCCAGACCCCGCCACAGTTGGTGCAGACATCCACCTTGACCTGGTGCATGGTGCGTTCGGCCAACTCACTGCTGCACTTGGGGCACTTCATGAAACAGGCAGCGCGCTCGGCGGCTTCGCGGGCGGCGTCCAGTTCCAGGCGACGCTGCTTCATCAACTCCGCATCCAGCCTCACGAAGTACTCGTCCTCGTTCCTGCTTGGCTTCTCGTCGTTTGCCATGCTGATGATCTCCGTCGCGGCCGGCGGATTGTCAGTGAGTCGGGTGAGCGTCAGGCGTTGACGCGGTCCAGAAGGCCCTGGAAGAGGGCCAGTCCATCTGTGGAGCCGAGAAGCGGGTCTACCGCGCGCTCGGGATGCGGCATCATGCCCAGCACGTTGCCGCCGGCGTTGATGATGCCGGCAATGTTGCGTGCCGATCCATTCGGGTTGCCTGATTCGGTCGGATCGCCATTCTCGTCCACATACCTGAAGATAACATGCCCCTCGCCTTCCAGGCGCTCCAGGACGTCCTCGTCGGCCACGTACCGTCCTTCGCCGTGGGCGATCGGGATGTCGAGGAGCTGGGCGACGCGATAGCGATGACTGAAGATGGAACTCGCGTTCTCCACCCGCAGTCGTACACGCCTGGAGACGAACCGGAGAGTATCGTTGCGCATCAGCGCACCGGGAAGAAGTCCGGCCTCGCAAGCTATCTGGAAGCCGTTGCATATGCCGAGGACAATGCCACCGCGCTCGGCGTGAGCAGTGACCTCGCGCATGATCGGGCTGAAACGCGCGATGGCTCCGGCGCGCAGGTAGTCGCCGTAGCTGAACCCGCCGGGGAGGACGACGATGTCGACCCCTTCCAGGTCGTGGGATTTGTGCCAGAGTCGCACAGCCTGCTCGCCCAGCGTCTCGGCGACGGCGTGGTAGGCATCGGCGTCGCAGTTGGACCCCGGAAATGTGACGATTCCGAACTTCATGCGGCTCACGAGGTAGCGCCGGCCGCGAGCGGCCTGGCGTTCTCCAGCTCGAAGTCCTCGGTGACGGGGTTGGCGAGCAGTTGCTCGCACATCCGCCGGACATCCGCTTCCGCAGCTTCGGCGTTGTCAGCGCGCAGGGACACGACGATGTAGCGACCAACACGCACGTCCTGGACGCCGGCGAAATCCAACGAATGCAGGGCATCGGCGACGGCCTTGCCCTGCGGATCGAGCAGGCCGCGGCGCGGCACGATACGGACAGCGACAGTGAAACTGGTCATGACGAGGAATCCTCGGGGGGAATATCTCTGGTGGCGGGACTGCGTCGGCGCTTCCGGCGCCGCCGGCGCGGCGCATCTTCGGTGCCTTGCTGTGGACGGCTTCGCGGTTCCGGATCGCCCAGTGGAACCGAACGAATGCCACCCACGTCGTCCTCCTCCTCCATCAACACGTCATCCCCGGATTCCTGCTCCATGACTCCGACGATGAAGTACTTGATGACTCCGTAGGCGACGTAGCTGAGGAGTACGGGGAAGAAGAAGTGAGTAGGCAGGAAGATCAATCCGAGCACCGCGCCGAGGATGATCAACGCGCCCAACCTGCCGCGATTCGAGCGGAAGTTCACCGTCGGTACAGCGGGATACGGCACGTCGCTGATCATGAGCAAGCCCAGAAGCGCCATGACGAATCGGAGCACGACGTGCCAGGGCAGGTCACCTATCGCCGTCTCGGTATACCACGGCGTCTGGCTGAACATGTAATACGTGGCCAGCGTGAGTCCGGCCGCCGGAGTGGGCAGACCGTGGAAGTGCGTCTTCTTGGTTCCCGCCTGCTCCACGTTGAATCGCGCCAGCCTGATCACGGCGCAGGCGGCGAAGAGGAATACCCAGATCCAGTCCCAGCCGCCGCGATTGAGCACGGCGAAGTACATGATCAACCCGGGAGCCAGGCCGAACGAAATCGCGTCCACGAGCGAGTCGAGTTCCTCGCCGAAACGGCTGCCGGTATGTGTGGCCCTGGCTATCCGTCCGTCCAGCGCGTCCCACACACCGCCCAGCACGACGTACCATCCGGCCTGGAAGAGGTCGCCTCGCGAGGCTGCAACGATGGCGTAGACGCCGAAGAACAGGTTGCCCAGCGTGAATGCGTTCGGCAGGACCACGATCGCCCGACGAACGTCGCGGTTTCCCCGATCCGGGCTCACGGTGCCGCGGGAAGTTCGGCCATCACCGTCTCACCGGCCACTACTGAATCGCCCACACGAACCCTGAGTGAGCTGCCAGAGGGCACGAACACGTCCAGCCGTGAACCGAATTGCATGAGCCCCATCCGCGCACCCTGTTCCACCGATTCGCCCTCGCGGCTGTAGGTCACGAGTCGCCGGGCTATGAGTCCGGCTATCTGGCGGACGAGAACTGTCTGACTTCCCGTATTTATCCCGACCGACATCTGTTCGTTCTCCATGCTAGCCCGGGGATTCCTGGCGTCGAAGAACCGTCCAGGTGAATACTGGACATATTCCACGACACCGCCCACAGGATAGCGGTTGACATGGACGTTGAAGATGTTGAGGAAGGTCGATATGCGCAGGGCGGGGCCGTGGATGTACGTCGGTTCGTCCACTTCCGTGATCATGACCACCTTCCCATCGGCGCCCGCTATCACCAGGTTCTGGCCGCGCTCACCCGTTCGTTCCGGGTCGCGGAAGAAATAGGCGACCCATAACGCGACCACCGTGAGGACGACCGCCAGCAGCCAGAGTGGCCACGAGCCCCTCTTCACGGCGCCGGCAAATGCAGCGGCGGCGAGCAGGGCCGCAACGGAGATCAGCAACGTCCCTTCTCGCGCGAAGTTCATGTCGGATGCGGCTTGAGGAGATCGGAGCCAGTCAGACGGCGGAAGACATCGAGGTAGCGAGCACTGGTCGAGGCAACCACATCATCTGGCAGGGCAGGGGCTGGTGCGTTGCCGTCCCAACGTCCGGCGGCTCGCTGGACGTCGAGCCAGTCGCGCAGTGGCTGCTTGTCGAAGCTGGGCTGCGGTGCGCCCGGCGCATAGCCCTCCACTGGCCAGAAACGTGAGCTGTCCGGAGTGAGCACCTCATCCACCAGCAGAAGCTCGCCCCCGCTCCGGCCAAACTCGAACTTGGTGTCGGCTATGATGATACCGCGCCGCCTGGCGATCTCATGGCCGCGCTCGTAGACCAGGCGGGCAAAACGTTCCAGCCGGGCTGTCTCCTCCGCGCCCAGGATCTCGATCATCCGGCTGACAGGGATATTCTCGTCGTGGCCGGTCACAGCCTTCGTCGCCGGGCTGAATATGGGCGGATCGAGCCGATCACTTTCCCTCAGTCCGGGCGGCAGAGGTTCTCCGGCAAGGGTGCCGTGTGCCCTGTATTCCTTCCAGGCAGAGCCAGCAATATAGCCCCTGACCACGCATTCGATGGGTACCACCGCGGCCCGGCGGCAGAGCATCGCACGGCCCTCCAGCGCTTCCTGGTGACCGCTCAGAACCGGAACGGCAGCGATGATCTTCCGGGCATCGGCGGTGATCATGTGGTGCGGGATCTCACCTTCCAACTGACGCAGCCACCACGCCGTCAACTGGGTCAGCACGGCGCCCTTGTACGGAACAGGCTCTGTGCAGACGACATCGAAGGCGCTCACGCGGTCGGTGGCCAGCAGCAGGATCCGCTCACTGTCCACCGCATAGACGTCACGGACCTTCCCTCGATTCAGGATGGGGAGTGGTAGCGAGCTGTCGACGACCGTTCTCATACGCGCAGTGCTTCCTGCGCTGGGTGCAGGTCGATTCCGGCCAGCAACGGCTCGACGACCTCGGCCAGGAACTCGTCCACCTGCTGGGCGGATCGGCCGACGAAGCGCGACGGATCCGCGACTTCCTGCAGGTTGTCAATGCCCACGCCAAAGGCTGGATCGGCAGCCAGCCTGGTGAGCATGTCGTTCCTGGCGCCCTCGTGCTTCATGGCGCGCGCAGCCTCCAGGCTGTGCCGCCGGATGACCTCATGCACCTCCTGGCGGTCCCCACCGGCATTCACCGCGCGAACGATGAGCTCCTCTGTCGCCATGAACGGCAACTCCTCGTTCAGGCGTTGGCGGATGCGTGCCGGGTGCACCTCCAACCCGCTCGCCACGTTGGCACAGAGGACAAGAATGGCGTCGGTGGCGAGGAAGGACTCGGGGATCGCCAACCGGCGATTGGCACTGTCGTCCAGCGTCCGCTCGAAGTACTGGACGCTGTGGGTGAGGTTCGCGTTGGGCTCGAGCGTGAGGACGAAGCGGGCGAGGGCGGCAACACGTTCGGAGCGCATCGGGTTGCGCTTGTAGGCCATGGCCGACGAGCCGATCTGCTCCGCCTCGAACGGCTCCTCCATCTCGCCGAACGCCTGCAGCAGCCGGATATCACCACTGAACTTGGAGGCGCTGCTGGCCACCCCGGCCACCACGCCCAGGATCTGCGCGTCGAGCTTCCGGGTGTAGGTCTGACCTGTTACGGGCAGGGAGGTACCGAAACCCATGGCCGCCGTGACCAGCGCGTCCAGCCGTCGCACCTTGCCATGGTCCCCCTCCAGCAACTGGAGGAAGCTGGCCTGGGTGCCCGTCGTTCCCTTGACCCCACGGAAGGGGAGGGTGTCGATGCGATGGGTGAGATCCTCATAGTCGAGCACGAAGTCCTGCATCCACAGGGTGGCTCGCTTGCCGACCGTGGTCAGTTGCGCAGGCTGGATGTGGGTGTAGCCGAGGGTCGGCTCGGCACGCCACTCACGGGCAAAGACGGCGAGCGCCTGGATGACGCTGCCCACCTTGGCTCGCAGCAACTCCAGCCCTCGCCTCATGAGTATGAGGTCGGCGTTGTCGGTCACGTAGGCACTGGTCGCGCCGAGGTGCAGATACGGACGGGCAGCGGGGGCGACGTCTCCGAAGGCGTGCACGTGCGCCATCACGTCGTGGCGGAACCGCCTTTCATAGGCCGCCACTGCCGTGAAGTCTATGTCATCCAGGTGTGAACGCATCTGCGCTATGGCCTCCGCCGGGATGTCGACCCCCAACTCGCGCTCTGCCTCGGCGAGCGCCAGCCAGAGCCGGCGCCAGAGTCCGTAACGGTGGCTGGACGACCACAGCTGGAGCATGGCCTGCGAGGCATACCGCTCGGCGAGCGGAGACGAATAGCGGTCGTTGGCGGGCATCGTATACCGAGGGCAGTGCGTTGGCGGCGGAAGGGCTCGTCCAATCCTTCAATAAAGCCCCGGTTACAGCAGAATTCCATGCCCTGTCGAGCCGCGCTCGCCCGTCAGCGCAGCCGCTGGCCGCCGACCGTCAGCCGTTCGTGAGCCTCCCCTTGGGCAGCCGGCTGAGGCTACCGAGCCAGCGATCCAACCCACGATCGGTGAGCGGGTGGATGAGGAGTGAGCGCAGGACGTCAGGCGTGACCGCCACACCGTCCGCCCCGGCGCGAATCATCGTCGCGAACTCTGACGCATCGGTCGCCTCGGCGGCCAGAACGTCGCATTCCATGCCCGCGATGTCGAGCACAGCTCGTAGCTCCTCTATCACGCTCACCGCGTGTCGACCGTCGGCTCCCAGTTGGGCCACGAGGCAGGTCACCATCGACGCCCCGACCTTGGCCGCCAGGAGCGCCTGCGCCGGGCTGAAGACCAGGCTGGCCGCGACACGGACACCGTCGGCGCTCAGCCGGCCGATCGTCCCGACCCCGTCGTCCACCAGAGGTACCTCGACCATGACCTGATCGCTCAGTCGGGCCAGTTCGCGCCCGTCCCGGTACATCTCATCGGCCCCCATCGACTCCACGGAAGCGATGACAGGTCCTCGAACTGCGCGGCAGAGATCCTGTATGAGGCCGCGGGGGTCAGTGACGGCGCCGGCGCCGTGGAGAGCCTGAGGGCTGGTCAGAACTCCGTCGACGAGTCCGTTGCCAGCAGCCCAGGCCACCTGGTCCAATTCCGCCGTGGCGAGGAAGATCTTCATGTGCCGGAAAGATAGAGGTGAGCCGGATAGCTGACGTGCTCCAGGAAGAGCGCATGCGCCGGCGCGGGAGGGGAGACGCTGCTGTTGTCCCGTGCCTCAAGCAGCGCCGCGATGTCCTCGCTGTCGCGACGGCCGGTGGCTACGTCGAGCATGGTGCCGACCAGGAAACGGATCATGTGGTGGAGAAACCTGTTCGCCTCGACATGGAATACCAGTCGACAACCATCGGTCAGAGTCCATCGCGCATCGGAGATGACGCAACGATGGTCGTCCGTGGCGGGAGCGGTGCCGCGGACGGCGAACGCGAGAAAGGAGTGATCCCCAACGAGAACAGCCGCTGACGAGTCCAGCGATGCCCTGTCGATCGGGCGTCGGAAGGCCCACTCGTAACGTCGGCGGAAGGGGGACGCTGCAGCATCATCGAGCCCCACGTGATAACTGTAGCGACGGGCGACGGCGCTGAAGCGGGCGTGAAAATCGGCGCGCATCTCGTGCGCCTCGGCTACCCATGTATCGTCGGGCAGGACGGCATTCAGTGCCTTCCTCAGGGTCTCAGGCGTCCATCGTTGGGGCACCTTCACTCCCACGGCAAGTCCACGGGAGTGGACCCCTGCATCGGTCCGACCGGCTCCCTGGGCGGCGACCGGGAGATTGCAAAGCTTGCGCAACGCCGATTCCATCTCACCCTGGACAGTGCGTTGCAAGGGTTGCCGTTGCCAGCCGGCAAAGGCGGAGCCGTCGTAGTGCAGGACGAGCTTTACGTTGCGCGACGACATGGCGGGCAACTTACCGGAGCCGTCAATGCTGTCAAGGAGTTCGTGGACGCTCTCGCCGCGTGGCGGAAGCGATTGACTTAGCAGCACGCACGACTAAACATTCGCCTTCCTCCGGCCAGACCGGCCCGCTTAGCGCCACGGCCCAAATGAGCACCAGAACGCTCGCCAATCTGTCGCATTCGCTGAACGTCGCGCCTTCGCTCGACGGTGCGCTCGTTGCTCTCAACGAGGCACTGCTGGAGGTCGACCGCACGGCCACCGTGACCCTCTTCCGCTACGACGGCCGTCGCGGATTGCTTCGCGACCGGCTCACTCCGCGTGGTAACGCGATAGTCCGTCAGCTCCTCGAGGCGCGGCTGGACCACCTGCCGCCAGCCGTCTGCGCGGCCGTGGGAGCTGCTGGAGACTTCGTCGACCTTGGCGACCACTCGCTGGACTCGCTCCGACTGCTGGGGTGGACGCTGCCCGATCCGGATTCCCTGCTGGCCCTGCGCGGCCTGCGTGTGGATGGGCAGTTGAATGCCGTCGTGGCACTCTGCGAGTCACGAAAGGTCTTCGGCACGCGTACCATGGAGAGTTTCAGCCCTGCCGTCGCCCTCTTCGAACTCGCCTTCAGCCGCTTTGCCGACCGGGAGGCACGCGAGGAAGCGGTGCGCACACTGGAGGATGTCACCCAGCGCGTCCACGGCGAATACGTGCGCCGCCTGGGTGAGCTGGAGCGCGCCCTGCTCGAGGCACGTGATCAGGCGGAACGTGCGCCAGAACTGCGGTCTCCCGCCGAGCTGGCGGCGGAACGGGCCACCGCTGCGGCGGCTGAGGAGGTGCGTCGGGCGACGCGTCGATCGCAACAGTTCGAGGAGCAACTCACCGCTGCCATCGGCCAGCTCGAGCAGGCGCACATGGAACTCCACCGGCGGAGCGAGGCGCTCCGTCAGCGCACACGCACGCTCTACCTTCTGGACAAGGTTCTCACCCTTGACGCCGAGAGCCTGGACCCGCGCCAGTTGGTGGACGGCCTGCTGGCACTGGTAGGGGACGACATGCAGGCGCAGCGATGCTCTCTCGTCCTCCGGGCGCCGGAGCCCGGCTCACTGTACCTCGCTGCAGCGAGGGGAATCGCCCCCCATGTCATCCACGGAGTCAGAATCATGCTTGGCGAGGGGGTGGCCGGACGGGTGGCAGAGTCCCGGGAACCACTTCTGGTTCAGGACGTGGATGAAGCACAGGCCCACCCCCTCCTCCGGGATCAGTATTTCACTACCGGGAGCTTCATCAGCTTCCCTCTCCAGTACCACGGAGAGTTGATAGGAGTGCTCAACCTCACCAATCGCGCCCAGCGCGGCATCTTTGGTGAGGCGGACGTGGAGCGGGTGCGCCTGCTGGCGCTGGTCATATCGCTCGTGGCCTGTCACGCTCGATTGCCCGAACGGTTGCTGGATTCGCTGCATGCAGCCTGAGCGCCAGGGTGGCGATGGAGCCTCTCGTGGCTGCTGATGCATTGCGGGACGCGATCCGAAGGCTGGCTGGTGGCGACTCGCTGAGCCAGAGGCAGACCGCTGCTGCCTTCACCGACGTGATGGAAGGCAGCGCGAGCCCGGCACAGATTGCCGCGCTCCTCATCGGCCTGCGCGTGAAGGGTGAGACGGCCGATGAAGTGGCCGGAGCGGCGATGGCGATGCGTGCCGCGATGATCGCGCTGCCGGCACGTGATCCGGCGAGCCTCGTGGACACCTGCGGTACGGGCGGTGGCGCTCTCTCCACCTTCAACATCAGTACGGCGGCGGCCCTCGTCGCTGCCGGAGCCGGGGCGCGGGTCGCCAAGCACGGCAATCGTTCCTTCACCTCCAGGTGCGGAAGCGCCGACGTGCTGGAGGCGCTGGGCGTGGACATCGAGGCGTCGGTCGTCGTAGCCTCGGACGTGCTGGAGGAGGCAGGAATCGTCTTCATGTACGCGCCACTCATGCATCCGGCCATGCGACACGTGGGACCGGTCAGGCGCGAACTCTCGGTTCCAACGGTGATGAACATCGTGGGACCGCTGGCCAACCCGGCCTCTGCCGGTCGACAGGTCATTGGCGTGGCTGATGCCGACAGGGTGGAACTGCTGGCCGGCGCACTCGCCGCGTTGGGCTCGGTGCACGCGCTGGTCGTGCACGGTCAGCCGGGGCTGGACGAGATATCTCCTCTGGGCAGGACGCTCGTCCTGGAGGTGCGTGAGGGAGTCATCAGCCAATGGTTCATAGATCCAGCCAGCCTCGGCCTCCCGGATGTCACACCCGCCGAACTCGCCGGCGGCTCGCCGGCCGAGAACGCCGCCCTGGTAGCGGAGGTGCTGGCTGGTGGAGGGCCCGCCGGCGCGCGCGCCGCGGTGGCGCTGAATGCGGCCGCGGCACTGTATGCGGCCGCTGTCGTGGAGGACTTCCCAGCCGGCCTCAGGCTGGCGAACGAGGCGCTTCACGACGGTGCGGGCGCCACGGCCCTGGACCGCATGCGCACCGCCTATTCTGCCGCCGCCGCTCGCCACCGCTGGACGAAGTAGGAGCGGCTGGAACAGACGGGTTGACGGTGGGCCACGGACGACCGATGGTTCCAGTCAGGATCCTTCCAGCGTCAATACCGGCGGAGCACCCCGACAACGATACCCTGAATGGTTATGTCGTTCTCGTGGAGATAGATGGGCGCCATCGTCTCGTTCGCCGGCTGAAGACGTATTCGCCCATCCCGCTCCCGATAGAACTTCTTCACCGTTGCCGAACTGCCGTGCGTCAGCGCGATCACCATCTCGCCGTTGTCAGCGCTCTGGCGTTCATGCACCACCACGAAATCGCCATCCAGGATCTGTTCGTCGACCATCGAGTTGCCACGAACGCGGAGGGCGAAGTGATTACCCGATCGGCGGACGAAGCTGTCCGGAACCGCGATGCTCTCGCCAGTAGCCAGCTCCTCGATGGGCAGTCCGGCCGCCACCGTACCCAGTAGCGGCAACTCGACTGCCTGCCGGGAGTGCCGGCTGGGCAGGATCTCGATCGCCCGGCTCTCGTTGTAGCTCCGACGAATGTAGCCCTTGCGTTCGAGGTTGCTCAGGTGCTCATGAACAGTGGCGAGTGAGCTATAGTCAAACTTGTGCGCGATCTCCTCGAAGCTGGGCGCGTAGCCGCGGTCAGCCACATAGTCAGAAAGGAAGTCGAGAATCTCGCGCTGGCGCTTCGTCAGCGGCATGGCACGCCCCGTAGGAAGAGAATAGCTTCAGTTCTGGACGGTTGACGTTCCCGAACACCGGCCGAAGTCCACGTTAACCGAAGAATGACCGAAGTGCAAGCACTCACAAGCTGGAAGCCACCTGAAGGGATGTTGGGCGTATTGATCGCCGACGCGGAAAAGCGAGCCGGACTGCTCGGCTCCCGCGCCTCCCTTCTGCGCCGTCATGCCGCTGCCTCGCCGGCACCGCCAGCATTCGGCGCTGCCCTGGCGAGCGGGAAGTCCGTGGCCGTCATTGCCGAGCTGAAACGTCGGTCTCCATCCAGGGGCGACATCAACGCGGCGCTCGACCTCGAGACGCGTGCCCGGGCCTACGTCGACGGTGGAGCCGCGGCGCTGTCGGTGCTCACCCAGACGTCGCATTTCGGCGGAACCGCGGCGGACCTTGCCGACGTGGCCGCGGTCGTCGACAGGCCGCTGCTGCGGAAGGACTTCATCGTCTCTCCACTACAGATCGTGGAGGCGCGGGGTCTCGGAGCGTCAGCGGTGCTGCTCATTGCCCGCGGACTCTCTCCGACGCTTCTCCGGTCGCTGGCAGTGGCAGCCGGTGACGAAGGCCTGGAGACGCTCATCGAGGTGCGAGACGAGGCGGAACTGGAGCGGGCCCTGGAGTCCCGCGCCAACGTTGTCGGCGTCAACAACCGGAATCTGGAAACACTGGCGATCGACGCCGCGGTGAGCGAGCGGCTCATTCCGCTGATTCCGCCCGGGGTGCCCGCCGTCTATGAAAGTGGCATCTCCGACAGGAGCGGGGTGGATCACGCGGCCCGCTGTGGCGCCGATGCCGTGCTGGTGGGTTCGAGTCTCTCCGCGGCCCCTGAAGGCGTCGCGGCCGTGCGCGCCCTCGTCGGCGTCACCCGACTGGGCCGTGGCGAGCGTTAAGTTCTGCGGCCTCACCCGCGCCCGGGACGCCGAGCTCGCAGTCGAGCTCGGCGCGGACTACGTGGGTGTGATCCTTGCGAGCGGGCCGCGTCTGCTCGACACAGGACGGGCGCGTGAAGTGCTCGCCGCCGTACCCGGCCATGTGAAGCGGGTGGGTGTTTTTGGCAGTCAGGAGCTCGGCCGGATCGCAGCCCAGGTGGAATCGATCGAGCTGGACGTCGTGCAGCTCCATACTGCGCGTGGCCGCGACGAGATCGAGAAACTTCGCAGTCTCCGGGCGGTCGAGCTGTGGGCCGTCATGCGGGTAGCCGATGGGGTCCTTCCGATTGACTATGAGGATCTCGCAGCCTGCGCTGACGCCGTGGTCATTGACTCCCTGGTCCACGGCGCACTGGGCGGCACCGGAGTCGCGACGGACTGGCCGGCCCTTGCGGCCTCACTCGAAGCCCGGGGTCGCCCTCGCCGGCTCGTCCTGGCCGGCGGACTACGTCCCGGGAATGTTGCGCGCGCGATGAGAATTCTCCGGCCCGATATCGTCGACGTGTCATCAGGCGTCGAAGTCAGCCCTGGCGTCAAGGATCCGCGGCTCATGCGCGCCTTTGCCCGATCCGTCCTCTCCACCGACATCACTACATGACCTCCCTCGACCTCCTGACAAGCACGGCGAGCGATCGCTTCGGCGCCTTCGGCGGCCGCTACGTTCCGGAGACCCTCATCCCCGCGCTCGAGCAGCTCACGGCGGCATACAGGGAGGCAATGGCCGACCCTGCCTTTCGCGATCGTCTGGACACCGAGCTGCGCGACTATGTGGGTCGTCCGTCGCCGTTGAGCACGGCGCCCCGGTTCTCCGAACTGGTCGGTGCGCCGGTCTTTCTCAAGCGAGAAGACCTCAACCACACCGGCGCACACAAGATCAACAACACGGTGGCGCAGGTCATGTTGGCCATGCGCATGGGCAAGCGACGCATCATTGCCGAAACCGGCGCCGGCCAGCATGGTGTGGCAACCGCAACGGTGTGCGCGCGTTACGGCCTGGAGTGCGTCGTGTACATGGGCGAGGAGGACATGCGGCGGCAGGAACTCAACGTCTTCCGCATGCGCCTGTTGGGGGCCACGGTGCGGCCGGTGAGCAGCGGCACTCGTACGCTGAAGGATGCCACGACCGAGGCTATCCGCGACTGGGTAACCACCGTCTCCGACACCCATTACATCATCGGCTCGGTGGTCGGTCCCGCTCCCTATCCACGAATGGTACGCGACTTCCAGTCGGTGATCGGTCAGGAGGCACGTCAGCAGATGCTCGCGTCGGTTGGTCGCCTGCCGCGGACGGTGGTGGCCTGTGTGGGCGGCGGCAGCAACGCCATGGGCATATTCCATCCGTTCGTCGATGACGCCGAGGTCCAACTGGTAGGCGTGGAAGCTGCGGGCGAGGGGCTGGATACTGGACGTCACAGCGCCTCGCTGAGCCGTGGGCGTCCCGGAGTTCTTCACGGTGCCATGAGTTACCTGCTTCAGGATGACGCTGGTCAGATACATCCCGCGCACTCCATCTCCGCCGGACTCGACTATCCCGGTGTGGGTCCGGAGCACTCCCACCTGCTGGAAACCGGGCGCGCCGAGTATGTCGCCGTCGATGACCGGTCCGCTCTGGACGGGGTGCTCATGCTCAGTCGGCTGGAGGGCATCATCCCGGCGCTGGAGACGGCACACGCGGTTGCCTGGATAGCCCAGCAGCGCGGCCGCTGGACCTCCGAGGAGCCGGTGCTTCTCTGTGTGAGCGGTCGCGGTGACAAGGACGTCGCCCAACTCAGCACCATGGGGCTTGCTGACGGATGAATGCGCCGCGCGTGTCGGGCGCCTATGGCTGGCTCGCCGCTGACGACCGCGGCGCGCCGGCTAGCGTCGAGGACATGCTCAGGCACCTCGGCAAGGCATCCCGCGCGCACCAGCTCTACCTCGCCAACAACCCCACCTATCAGCGGGCGCTGGGTCTGCTTCGGAGATCCATGGAATCGGTGTGGAAGCTTCTGCCCGAGCTCACCCTTGCCGTGACCGAGCGGGCGCTACTACTCGATGACCGTCCCGTGTTCGTGGAAGCCGAGCGAACGGCCGACACGCTTCCATGGCTGTTGTACAAGGACGGGGTCCGCGAGCTCAGACTTCTACCCGGCTTCGAGGGAGCCGAGGTGGAGGATTTCCTGGCCGTGCTCGGCCAGTTGCGGCGTGCGGCAGCGAACGACGACGACGCCATAAGCCTGCTCTGGGAACGCGATTTCTCATTTCTGCGCTACCGCTATGTGGAGCAGGCCGACGACGACGAGGTCCCCAGCTTCACGACAGGAGAGTCGACGGGCCGGTTGGGCGGAACGGACGACGGCGAATCGGATAGGACCACCGCGGGTCCGGCGGCTGTCGTCAGGCTGGAGGAATTCGACGGCTCGCTGCACTTTCTGGTGGAGCACGAGCTGACCTATCTGCAGGAGCAACTGGCGGCGGAATATGCCCACGACCTCAGAGCTGACGTGGCGAACCAATTGCTCGACGTACTGGAATTGGTGCCGGCACGGCAGGCGCGGGACGAGGTCTGCGCGGCGCTCGAGGAACTGCTCATCCAGTCTCTCGTCGCCGGCGAGTACCGGGCAGTGGCACACCTGCTCCGCGAGACAGCAGTGACTTGCTCGCGCGCGCCAGCTCTGGAACCCGTTCACCTGGAGCGACTCCGCGGGCTCGCCACGGAACTCAGCACGCCGGCGGCGCTGGGACAGCTCCTGGAGGCTCTGGATTCCGGCTCCGCACCGTCGTCCGAGAATGACCTTCAGGAACTGTTCGGGCAGCTTCGACCGCAGGCGTTGGAGACGGTCTTCCGCTGGCTGGAACGGGTGCGGAGCGCGCGATTGCGGACGGCACTTCGCGCAGCCGCCGACCGGCTGGCGCAGGAGAGTTCGGCCGAGCTGGTGCGATTGATTGCCAGTGACGAGCTGTCAGTTGCCAGCGAGGCAGTACGCCGGAGCGCCCAGCTCAGGGCGCAGAGCGCGGTACCGGCTCTCAGGGGCCTCCTCGAACGCGATGACCGAGCGCTTCGTGTACTGGCTGCGCAGGCGCTTGCCGAGATTGCGACACCGGCCGCACTGCAGGCGCTGGCTGGCCTGGTGGAAGCTGACAGTCGCGACCTGAGGTTGGTGGCCCTGAGGGCGATGAGTGCTCGGGGCTATCGCGGAGCTCTTCCTCAGCTGGAGGCGCTGGTGCGCGGCAAACGGCTACGTGATCGTGACCTCACCGAGCAGATGGCTGTGTTCGACGCTTATGGCGCGCTCTGCGGTGATGAGGGTGTGGCACTTCTCGACAGCCTGCTGAACGGTAAATCGCTCATTGGCCGCCGGGCTGAATCCACGGTTCGCGCTTGTGCCGCGATTGCCCTTGGCCGGGTGGGCAGCGGGCGTGCACAGGCGGTGCTCCGGCGGGCAACGGGGGAGAGGGAAGCGGTGGTGCGCACAGCGATCCAGCGTGCCATGCGCGGAGTTCGCTGAACGGTGCCCGGGAGCCCATCCAACCCGGCGTCAGAGGTGCCACGTCGAGGTACCGGGGGTGAAGACCGGCCACCGGCCGGGTTGCGAGAGGGCTTGCCGGGCGCTGACAGCTTCGTTCGTCGGACCGGAAAGACGCTCATCGTCGCGCTTCACGGCGCCGTGAGGGCGATCCGGCTGTACCCGGTGGAGAATGCGGTTGTCCAGCGGGCTCTAGCCGAGCTCGTGCGGGCGGCCGACGACCTCGTCGCCCGCGACCACGAGGTCACACTCCGCGCCTCGGGTCAGGTGCTGTTCGTCAACGACGTTCGACTGCGACTGGAACTGGACAGCTACGCCGCTTTCACGCAGGTGCTCGCCGTGCTCCACGAGAATGGTGTCGGTCGGGTCACGGCGAGCGGCGAGGCCCGTGTTCGCGAGTGGCTCGCCCTGCTGCTACAACTCCGGCGCGCTGCCGATGCCGCGAATGAGGGTCGCTTCGAGGAACTGGTCGAACGGCTGCAACTCGCCGGCCTGCGTTGCTTCGAGCTCGGACCGGTAGCGGAGGAACCAGCGGACGCGGGTCAGTTGGTGGAGGTCAAGGTGGTATCGAAGCGGTTGTACGCGCGATCTGTTGCCGTTACCCGTGATGTACTGCAGTCGATGCGCGTTGGCCGCCCGCCCAGCCTCCGTCGCCTGAAGCGCGCCATACAGGGCATTGTCGACCAGATACTGAGTGATGAGACCCCACTCATGGGACTCACGACACTGCGCGACTTCGATGACTATACGTTCACCCACAGCGTCAACGTGGCGATATTCTCGGTCGCGATCGGCAAACGATTGGGGCTGTCCAAGATGCAGCTCTACGACCTGGGACTGGCCGCTGTGCTGCACGACCTGGGCAAGACACGGCTACCACTGGAACTCATCTCCAGACGAGGTGGCCTGAAAGCGGACGATTGGGCGCTGATACAGGCTCATCCCTGGCTGGGAGTGCTGGCCATGTTCGAATTGCAGCACGGCGCCGGCGAATTACCGCTGCGGGCGATGCGCGTTTCCTTTGAACATCACCTGAAGGTGGACGGTTCCGGGTACCCTCGGGTGGTGCGGGCGCGCCAGCAGGGCCTCTTCAGTCGGATAGTCGCGGTCGCCGACGGGTTCGACGCGGCGACATCGCAGCGAAGTTATCAGGATGTGCCGCATACACCTGCCGAGGTACTGCGCGAGATGAGCCGGAATCCGGCGCGCGGCGTCGATTCCATAGTGGTCAAGGCGCTCGTGAATACACTCGGTATCTATCCGATCGGTTCGCTGGTCGTGCTTGACTCGCTCGAATTGGCGATCGTGCACGCAGCGCCGCCTGGTCCCGAAGTGCTCTCCCGACCGATGGTCCGTGTCGTCTCGGATGCGCTGGGGAACCCGATGTTCCCCGGTTATCTTCTGGATCTGGCCGCACGAGACAGCGCAGGCAATTTCGCCCGCACGATCATCAATTCGGCAGACCCCGCTCGCTACGGTATTCGCATCAGTGACTATTTCGTCTGACGTTCCCGGTCATCCGCCGGTCGCCCTCCCGCCCTTGGCCTCCGCACCCGCTGTGACTGGCAGGCTCTCGAAACGCTTTGCCTCGCTGCGCCAGGAGGGCCGGACTGCCCTCGTCTGCTACGTGACGGCCGGGCACCCTGACGTCGAGCAATCACTGGCCCTGATCCAGGGCATCGCCGAGGCCGGCGCCGACGTGATCGAGGTGGGCGTCCCGTTTTCCGACCCGATGGCCGACGGCCCCGTCATCCAGGCCAGTTCCCAGACAGCCCTCGAAGGTGGGATGACCCTTGCTGGCGCACTCGAGCTTGTGCGTCGGGCCAGCGTGAGCGTGCCCGTGGTGCTCTTCAGTTACCTGAATCCGGTACTTTCTGCCGGTCCCGAGCTGCTGGAGCGTGCCGCCGACTCGGGCGTGGATGGCATACTCGTGACCGACCTCCCGGTGGGCGCCGACGGCGAGGTGGAGCACTGGTTGGCCAATGGTCCACTGGACTTCGTACACCTCGTAGCACCGACTACATCCGATCTGCGGATGCGCGAGATCGCCCAGCACGGTCGCGGATTCGTCTACCTCATCAGCCGCCTCGGCGTCACCGGGGCACGCGACGATCTGCCCGAGGGACTGGGCGACATCATCACCCGTCTGCGCGCAGCCACCGACCTTCCGGTGTGCGTCGGCTTCGGCATCGCGACTCCCGCGCAGGCGGCGGCCGTCGCCCGTCTGGCCGATGGCGTCGTGGTTGGCAGCGCGATAGTTCGTGCTGCCGGAGAGAGTGTGGAGGCGGCGGTGTCGCTTGTCCGTTCGCTGAGAGAGGCCATCGACGAAACCGTCACGACTGCCTGAGCAGGCCCGCGGGAGCTGCCGTTCGCCAAATTGACACCTCTTTGATCCCATCCTACGTTTTGCCCGTGTCGACCACCCGGATTGCCGTCTCGCTCCGAGGAATGCGTTTCCACACGCTCATCGGAATCCTGCCACACGAGCGCGAGCTGCCACAGCCGCTCGAGGTGGACCTGACGGTGTGGACCATGGGGAACGCCCGGTTGGACTACCGCGTGCTCCATGACCTGACCGCCAATGTCGTTGCCCGCGGTGCCGGCTACCTCGAGGATCTGGCCGAGGAGCTGGCCAGTGACGTGTTCGCGCTCGGCGGCGTCTCCAGGGTGGAAATCGTGGCCCGGAAACCGCATGTCGCGCTCCCGGGCCCTCTGGAATGCGCCGAGATACGGCTGGAGCGTACCGCCGTGGTCCTGGACTCGCACACATGAACGGACGGGGGGACGCTTCGTCGTCACTCAGTGAAGTCATCGCCTACGTCGCTCTTGGGTCCAACCTTGGCGATCGTGAGCGCATGCTCGGCACCGCGCGGGCGGACATCGAAGCTCTTCCCGGAACGCGAATACTCGCCTGCTCGGTAGTGGAGGAGACGGAACCAATCGGGCCGGTTGAACAGCCATCATACCTGAATCAGATGCTCGCAGTGGCCACCACTCTCACGCCCCATTCCCTGCTCGACGCGTTGCTCGAGATCGAGCGTCGGGCCGGCCGCGTGCGTGAGTCACAACGGTGGACGGCGCGCACGCTGGATTGCGACATCGTGCGCTATGGCGAGGTGGAGATCGACGACGACAGGTTGACCATCCCGCATCCTGAACTGCGGAACCGTGACTTCTGGCAGAGAGAACTGGGTGAGATCGAGGCATCCTTGCGTTCAGGCGCGGAGGCGACGTGCGAGCGCAACTGGGTGTCGAGCGAGCGGTCCACATGACATGGCGCGGCGTCGTCGCCGCCCTCGATGAAGGGGAGGCCTTCCGCTCACGGGTGAGTCTCTATCTGCACCCTCTCGCCGGGCGACCGATGCTGTGGCATGTCGTCTCTTCCCTGCTCGGAGCGAGTACTCCGCCCAGCGAGGTGTTGGTACTCCACCGGGCCGAGTTCACCGGTCGGCCGCCGGACCTGCCGGCCCAGGTTCGTTTCAAGGCAGTGAAGAGGGGCGATGAGCGACGCGCCATGCGTGCCGCCATCACCGCTCCGGGATCCACTGTACTCGTGGACGGCTCTGCCGCGCTCCTGACGTCGCCAGCCATAGACAGCTTGCTGCAGATGGCACGGTCGGAGCTGGCGGCACTCTTCTCACGGGAGGAGGAGGCTGTGGCCGTCGCCGTCGCGGGGGAGGGCCCCGCCGTGGCCTCGTCCCAGGACCCATTCCGGCCGGCGGCGGCCGTACGGGTGCCGCTGGACGACCCATACGAGGTGCTCTGCGTTACCGATCGGCACGCCCTGGCGACAGCGGGCGAGGTCATACGGGATCGCCTGGTGCGGTGGCACGAGGCGCGTGGGGTGAGCTTCCTTCTCCCCTCCACGACGCTGGTCGAGGTGGATGTGCGGATCGGTGCCGACACCGTCATCTACCCCAACGTTGCTCTCGAGGGTGCGACGGTGATCGGGAGCGAATGTGTCATCGGTCCGTACTCCCGTGTGGTGGAGTCGACAGTCGGGCGTGGCAGTGAGCTCACCGGATGGAACTATGTCCTCCGCACCCAGGTGCGGAACCACGCCGTGCTGGAAGCCTACGCGCGAAGGGGGACCGAATGAGCGCCGGCGGCGAGTCGACGCATACAACCGCGGCGTTGCACAGCCCGGGCACGCCGGCATGGCTACCGTCCTGGGCTGTGGTGACGGCGTCGAGGTTGGCCCACATGGAGCGAGTTGCGACGTTGCTGGAGGGATGGGCCGGAGCAATGAAACTGGACGAACGGGAGCGCCACATGTGGCGTGATGCTGGTCGCTGGCACGACGCGCTGCGGGATGCTCCCGAGAGTCTGCTCCGCGCTGCCACGCAGGACTTCGAATCTCCAGTCGCGCTGCTCCACGGTCCTGCGACCGCCAACCTCCTGGTTGCCGACGGTGAACGACGTGGGCCACTTCTGGATGCCATAACATGGCACACGACAGGCGCGCCTGAATGGGACAGACCAGGAAAGGCGCTGTTCATGGCCGACTACCTCGAGCCTGGGCGGCGGTTCGATGTCGAGCAACGCGCATTCCTGGCCCGGCAGCTGCCCAACGACTTCGAAGGCGTCTTCCGGGAGGTACTGCGTCTCCGACTGGAGTGGTCGATCAGGGACGGAAAGCCCCTGATGGCGCCGACCGTGGAGCTATGGAATCGCTGTCGATGAGCGGCCGCTGGCGATTCTGGGTAGCCGCCATCGGCGTGGTGGCCGCGATGGGCGGTACCTACCTGCTGACGCGTTCACCAGTGGGCGCGGCGGCGGCCGTCCTGCCGGACAGCGGCGCCGTTCCCGGTGCAGCAGCCGACGACAGTTCACGCGCTCCTCACGGCGTGCGGGTGCGGGTGGAAGTCCTGAACGCGAGTAGAGTCAGGGGCCTGGCCAGGAGGGCCACCATGGAGTTGCGCGATCGCGGCTTCGACGTTGTCGCCATCGGCAATTCCGGCGAGTTGCGCGACAGCACGCTGGTTCTTCATCGAAGCGGCGACAAGGAATGGGCGTACAGGGTGGCGAGAGCCGTCGGCGGTGCTACCGTCGAGCTGAGACCGGACAGTTCACGCTACGTCGACGTCAGCGTGCTCCTCGGCGCTACGTGGCGCCCTCCGCCGGGTCCGTTCCGTCCTTAACTGCCCACAGGCCGCGGCGATATCCATCCCGCGGCTCTTGCGCACGGCGACCTCCACCGAGCCGGCGCGCAGTTCGCGCGCGAAGCCAGCTATTCGTGCCTCGCTGGTCGGCGTGAAGTTGCCGGCACCGCCCGGATGCAACGGGATCAGATTCACGAAGGCGCGACACTCCCGTGCCAATGCGGCAAGCTCCCTGGAGTGATCCGGGCTGTCGTTGACTCCTCCCAGCATCACGTACTCGAACGTCACACGGCGGTCGAACGCCTTCGCAGCATCGATTACGGAGGCCAGCGGGTACCTGGTGTTCACAGGCATCAGTTCGCGGCGAAGCTCGTCCGATGGCGCATGCACGGAGATGGCGAGCCGGAACTGCTCCGGTCGCTCGGCGAGGGCGTTTATGCCCGGCAGGATTCCGACCGTGGAGACGGTGATGTGCCGAGCTCCAATGCCCAGAGCGCGCGGGTCGTTGAGGATGGTCAGGGCCGGACCGACGGCGCGCCAGTTCATGAGCGGCTCACCCATGCCCATGAAGACGATGTTCGTCGGCCTGAGAGGCGGATCGAGAAGAGCGAGCTCACGGACCTGTCCGGCAATTTCAGACGGAGAGAGATTCCGCGAGAAACCCATGAGACCCGTCGCGCAGAACGAGCACTGCAACGCGCAACCAGCCTGGGACGAGATGCAGAAGGTGAGCCGGTTACCGTCGGGGATGGCCACCGTCTCTATGGTCTGGCCGTCGTGGAGCCGGAAGAGGAACTTCTGCGTACCGTCAGTGGAGCGCTGGTGAGCGGCAAGCTTCAGACGGGGTAATACGAAGTGAGCGTCGAGTTGCGCGCGGAAGGTGACTGGCAGGTCGGTCATCTCGGCGAAGCTGTCCACCGGGTTGAGCCAGAGTCGACGAACCACCTGCGCAGCGCGGTAGGCCGGCTCGCCGGACTCGGCCGCGAAACTCTGCAGGCGCGCCTCGGCATCAGCCGGAACCAGGTCGAGAAGGTTCTCGCGAACCTCGTCAGACGCGGTTCCCAGGCTGCGTTGGGGCGCCTGGCTGACACCGGCTGCCATCGAGGGAGAGTCCGCTCCCGGTCGCATCTGATCCATATCCATGGAAAGATATCCTGTTATCGTCCATCGTGTGCCGACTTCCCGCCTTCCCATTGGTGGGTTAGCTTCCTCCGATCATGTCCGCCAAGCCCCGTCGTGTTGCTCACTGACCTCCTGTCACCGTCGCGGGTGAGAGTTCCGCTGATCGCGACCACGAAGGAGGGCGTGATGCGCGAGCTTCTGGCCGCCGCGCTCCCCGACCTCGATGCCGACACCCAGGACGCGGTGATGGCGGCGTTGCGGGCGCGCGAGAGCGTGCTCAGTACCGGGATCGGCGGAGGCGTCGCCATCCCACACGCCAAGACCCCACTGGTCGGTGAACTCATGATGGCCGCCGGTGTGGCCGCCAAACCGGTGGATTACGATTCCCTGGACGGAGAGCCGGCCGACCTCTTCTTCCTGCTCCTCGGTCCGGAGACCGCTGCCAGCGCCCATGTACGTGCGCTGGGTCGCATCTCCCGGCTCCTCCGTCGTGAACCACTTCGGGAAGCTCTTCGCCAGGCAGACGACGAGGAGGCGTTCCTGCGGGTCGTGGCCGAATCGGAGGCGGGGTGAGTGTTCCACGCTGGCTCCCCGTGGTTGCCTGGGCCGCAGTGGTTTTCACCCTCACATCCGTTCCCAACCCACGCGTTCCGCAGGTTCCAGGCGGCGACAAGGTTGCGCACGCCATCATGTACGGAGTGCTGGCAGTGCTCGCCCATCACGCCTGGCCACCCGAGAAGCGACCCATGGCTGCCCGCCTGCTGGTGTTGTTGGGGATCATGGCGCTGGCTGCGGTGGATGAGTGGCATCAGCTCTTCATACCGGGCCGCTCGGCCGATGTGGCCGACTGGCTGGCTGACAGTGTAGGTGCCTCGATCGGCCTGGCGGTCTCATCCCTCATCATGGCGCTCCGGCGCCGGGAGTCTCACTAGTTGACGCAGTCCGCTCACTTCGCCACCACATTGCGTACTGACCTCGCTGGCGCGTTGCGCCTGTCCGACGTCGGACGCAAGGTACGCCTTGGAGGCTGGGTTCATCGCTCGCGCGACCTGGGAGGCCTCCTCTTTCTCGACCTCCGCGACCGGGGTGGTCTGGTCCAGGTGTCGTTCGATCCACGCCATGTAGACGCGGAGACGCTGGCGGCTGCCGCCGGGGTTGGCGTGGAGAGTGTGGTCTGGATCGAGGGCGAGGTAGTCGCGCGTCCGCCAGACGGCGTGAACCCGGAGATGGTGAGCGGAGAGATCGAGGTACGGGGTGCGACCATTTCGGTGGTTGGACCAGCAGCAACGCCAGCACTTCCGGTGGCTCGTGGAAGGGGCGAGAAGCTGCCGGCGGAGGAACTCCGGCTGCGGCACCGTTACCTGGACCTTCGACATCCCGAACTGCAGGCCAACCTGATTCTCCGACACAGACTCCTGCAGGCGACACGCAACTTTCTCGCAGACATCGGGTTCCTGGAGGTCGAGACGCCGATCCTCACCAAGCCGACCCCTGAGGGAGCCCGTGACTACCTGGTCCCCAGCCGTGTCCACGAGGGTGAGTTCTTTGCGCTGCCGCAGTCGCCGCAACTCTACAAGCAGCTACTGATGGTCTCCGGCTTCGACCGCTACTTCCAGATCGCTCGTTGCTTCCGGGACGAGGACCTGCGGGCGGATCGGCAGCCGGAGTTCTCCCAGATCGACATCGAGGCCTCCTTCGTGGCGCCGGAAGACATCCTCGCGCTTACCGAAGCCCTGCTGGGAAGGCTCTGGAGCGTTGCCGGCGTCCAGATCCCGGCGACATTTCCGCGAATGACGTACGCCGAGGCAATGGAGAACTACGGTTCGGATCGGCCGGACCTGCGCTATGACCTGACCATAAGAGACGTGAGCGCGTCGTTCGCCGCCTCGGACTTTGCCATTACGCGATCGGCACTCGATGCGGGCGGTCGCGTGCGTGGACTGCGCCTGCCTGGCGCTGCGGTGCTGTCGCGAAAGCAAGTGGATGAACTGGAGGTCCTGGCCAAGGGAGCCGGCGTGGGCGGTCTGCTCCGCATCAAGCGCGTTGGTGGAAAGCTGGAAGGTCCCATCGCGCGGTTTCTCGACGAGGAGGGTGGCGCCCGGCTGGGTCTGGCTGAGGGAGAGCTGGGCCTGTACGTCGCGGCTCCGGATCATCTTGCCAATCCTGCCCTGGACCGCGTTCGTCAGGCGGCCGCTGAGCTGTTGGGGCTGGTGGACAGTGACAGGCTCGCCTTCCTCTGGGTCACCGACTTCCCCATGTTCGAGCGTGATCCGGGCCGGGGTGCGCTGTCCGCCATGCACCACCCGTTCACGGCGCCGAGACCCGAGGACGCAGCAACGCTGGAGAGCGAGCCGACGTCGGCCCGTGCGCTCGCCTACGATGTGGTTCTGAACGGCACCGAACTCGGCGGAGGAAGCATCAGAATTCATGATCCGCAACTGCAGAATCGCGTATTCGCGCTGCTGGGCATGGACGAGGCGACGGCCAGCAGCCGATTCGGCTTCCTTCTCGAGGCTCTGCGCGCGGGTGCCCCCCCCCACGGCGGCATCGCCCTCGGTTTCGATCGGATAACCATGCTCCTGGCGGGCGCGAGCTCGTTGCGCGACGTGATCGCCTTCCCCAAGACGACTGCCGCGCGCGCTCTCTTCGAGGGTGCTCCGTCAAGGGTGCCGGAGGCCGATCTCATCGATCTGCACCTGGCTCTACGTGAGGTGGCGCATGACTGATGATGACACCAGCTCACGGCTGAACGTGGAGGGTGCCGACCTGCTGACGCTGGCCGGCGTGAATGACGCCAACCTGGTCGAACTCGCCCGGCAGACAGGGGTGCGTGTTTCGCTGCGCGGTGACGCACTCACCCTGACGGGGAGCGCGGAGAGCATCGTACGCGCGGAGTCCGTGGCCCAGCGCATGATAGACACGTCGCGCCAACGCCTGCCGCTGGAGCCTGACGATGTCCTTCGCATGGCGCTGGATCCGATTCCGTCAGCCGGCTCGGCCTCGGGCATGGACAGTGCCCCCAGGATAGCCCTCCCGGGTGTACGGAAGCTCATCCAGCCCAAGACCGTTGGCCAGGCTGCCTACCTGCAGGGCATCCTGGATCACGATATCGTGGTCGGCATCGGACCGGCCGGAACGGGCAAGACATATCTCGCGGTAGCCGCTGCTGTCGACGCATTGACCCGGAAACGGGTCAGGCGAATCATCCTCGCTCGCCCGGCGGTAGAGGCGGGAGAGAGCCTCGGCTTCCTTCCTGGTGACATGCAGGCGAAGGTGGACCCATATCTCCGCCCACTCTACGATGCGCTGGAGGACATGATGCCCGATGACCGTGTCCAGAAGGCGCTCGAGACACGAACCATAGAGATTGCACCTCTGGCCTACATGCGCGGTCGCACCCTGGCCGACGCCTTTGTCATCCTGGACGAGGCGCAGAACGCCACCGGCGCCCAGATGAAGATGTTCCTCACGCGCCTGGGTGTTAACTCGAAGGTCGTCGTCACTGGTGACAAGACGCAGATCGATCTCCCCAATCGCGAGGATAGCGGCCTGATACAGATCGAACGCATCCTTCCGGGCATCGAAGGCATAGCTTTCCACTACCTCAGCGACGCCGACGTCGTGCGACATCGCCTGGTGCGTGAAATCATCCGCGCTTACGCTCACGACGCAGGAGATTGATGTCTGCACCCGCGCGGTGGTCGTTGCCACAGCTACTGGCCAGACTGGACGAGCAGCGCCCGCTCATCGTCCATGGTTCCAGGGTGGTGGTGGCCATTGCTCTCGCAATGGTGACCTACCTTCTCTTCCCGGCGTCACCGGCAGTGAACTTCCCGGTGCTCGAAGTGGGGGCGGTCGCACCGGAGAACGTCATCGCACCGTTCGAGTTCCGCGTCCCCAAGAGTGAACTCGAGCTCTCGTTGGAGCGTGACGAGGCGGCGCGTTCAGTGGTTCCCACATTCGTCTATGTGCCGGCGGCGCTGGACAGTGCCCGTGCGGACCTGAAGCTCTTTTCCGAACGAATCCGGGCCGTTTCCGGAGCGGCGCCGAGCGATGGCGATCGCGCTGCCGCGGTCCAGCAGAGTGCGGCCGCCCAGGGAATACGCCTCACTGCAGCCGAGGCCGCGTACCTGGCAACTCCGAGCCAGCGGCGTGCTGTCGTCGACGCCATCAGTACCGTGCTGGATCGTTGGTTGAGCCAGGGTGTGGCGCCAGCCGGCGCGCTGGATAGCGTGCGGGGAAACCTCCTCCTCCGTCGGGATGGAAGCGAGCGCACGGTGTCCGCCGACAGCATACTCAATTTCGCCAGCCTCCTCTCTCGTGCGCGACTGGTTCATCCGGCATCGGCAGACGACCCCGTCGCCGACGGACTCTTCCTGAAACTCCTGGGCAGCTTCTTCCATCCCACAGTGGTACCCGATCGGGCAGGTACCGAGCGGATGCGCCAGGAACTTCGCCGCGCCGTCAGCCCGGACAAGTACATCGTCCGTCAGGGCGAGAAGATCGTCGGTGCGCATGAGGTCATTGGCCGGGAGGACTATGAGAAGATGCGCGCCCTGCGCGACCAGTTGCGGGCGGCGCCGGACGGACAGCGGCAGCCAGGCAGGGTTGCCGGCGCCATGCTTCTCAATCTGCTGCTGATCAGCATACTCGGCGTCACCCTCCGGCTATTCCGCCCACAGCTCTATTCGTCGTCGCGAGTGGTGCTGGTGATAGCCGGAGTGGTACTCATCGTCCTTCTCGCCGCGGCAGGTGTTGGCAGCGATCCGGTGGCGGTGCGAGCGGAGCTTATTCCGATCGCCTTCGCGGCCGTTCTCTTCAGCGTGCTCTTCGATTCCCGTTTCAGCCTCATTGCGGCAATGACCGTGGCGCTTCTCATAGGCGCCCAGAACGTGTTCCGGGGAACCAACGCGCTCTACTTCGCCGTCCTTGGTGGCGTGGCCGCAGCCTTCAGCGTGCGCATCATCAGACGTCGCAATCAGTCCTACTATTCAATCCTGACGATAGCGGGAGCGTACCTGCTGGCCGCTGTTGCACTCGGTCTCACCCTGGACCGTGACGTGAGCGAGATTGCCCTGTCGGCGGGCTGGGGCGCTTTGAACGCCGTCGTCTCCGTCTCACTCGCCATGATCCTGCTTCCGCCGGCCGAGGATCTCACGGGCATCGACACGTATCTCAAGCTGCTCGAATGGTCGGACCTGAACCGACCGCTGATGCAGCGGCTCAGCCTGGAGGCGCCAGGGACATACGCACACACGGTGGCAATGGCCAACCTCGTGGAGGCCGCAGCGAACGCGATCGGCGCCAACGGACTGCTCGCACGAGTTGGAACCTACTACCACGATATCGGCAAACTGAGAAAGCCCCAGTACTTCGTGGAGAACCAGTCGAAGGGTCGCAACCCTCACGACAAGTTGAAGCCGCAGCAGAGCGCATCGATCATCCGCCACCATATCCGTGACGGCCTCGAGCTTGCCGAGGAGCATGGCGTACCGAAGGCCGTCAGGGCCTTCATCACGGAACACCACGGCACCGGACAGATCACATACTTCATGGAGAAGGCTCGCGAACGCGATGGCGCTGCTCCCAATCCCCTGGAGTACACGTATCCCGGCCCGGTACCCCAGAGTGCCGAGACGGCCATCTGCATGCTTGCCGACGGAGTGGAGGCATCGATGCGAGTCCTCAGCGACCCGACGGCACAGAAGATCCGCGACCTGGTGGATCACATCGTCCGCCAGCGGATGGAGCAGGGTCAACTTCGGGACGCCCCGCTGACCCTGCGCCAGATCGAGCTCATCAAGCAGGAGTTCGTCCGCGTGCTCACGGGCATGTATCACAGCCGCATCGACTACCCCTCCTCGAGCGGCGGCGTGACGGCGGAGTTCGCGTCGAAATGACGGCTCTCCCTGTAGACAGTCCCCCTCCACCTGCAAGGGGTCAACGGGAGCCGTTGGCTATCGACGTCTCCACAGAAGGCGTGCGAATCGCCCTCTCGCGTGAACGGGTCGCCACGATAGCGCGCACGGTGCTGCGCGCCGAGCGAGTCCGGAACGCGCTGCTGTCCATCACGTTCCTCGACGAGCAGGCCATAGCCAGACTCAACTGGGAGCATCTTCGGCACCGTGGACCCACCGATGTGATCTCGTTCGGGCTCACGCGCGAGGTGGATGGAGCTCCTGTGGTGGGTGACATCTATATCGCGCCAGCAATCGTCCGGAAGAATGCCCGCGAGCATGGGGAGGCCGGCCGTGCCGAGCTGACGCGTGTCGTGGTACACGGAGTACTGCACGTGCTCGGTCATGAACACCCTGAGGAAGGCGATCGGGTGAACTCGCCGATGTGGCGTCGCCAGGAATCCCTGGTCCGCCGCCTTCTCGCGTCCCCCAAGCCGTGACGCTCCTGGCAGTAGTAGCAATCGCCTCTGTCGCGCTGATCGCTGCCCTGGCCGCCGTCGCCGATGGCGCGTTGATGGCCCTGCAGCGCAATTCCGCCCGCCCTGCAGAGTCGACCGCGTCAGCTGCTGAACACGACCGTGCCCGTCGTACGCTCGGCTTCACCCGGTTACTCTCCCAACTGGCTGTCGGTGTCCTGGCCGGATTGCTGGTTCGCGACGAGGGTGTGAGAACGGCCGAGATCGCGTTCGTGATTATGGGTGCACTCGCCCTCGTCCTCGTCACCGAGACGGCGGCAAGGGCATGGGGCGACTCGCACGCTGAAGCGGTCAGCGCTCGCCTGGGACCGCTGGTGAGGCTGCTTGAACTGTTGCTCGCTCCTGTCACCGCCCTCGCTTCGGCGCTCGACCGGGGGACGGCGAGCGCGCTCCCTGCTCCCGCGATCGACGATGAGAGCAGGGAGGTCGCCGCGGCGCAGTTCCGTCAGGTCGTGGCCACCGAGGCAGACGTCACGCACGATGAGGCCGCACTCCTGCACGGCGTCTTCTCACTCGGCGACACCGAGGTGCATCAGGTGATGGTGCCCAGGGTGGACATCGTTGGCATAGAGGCAGCCATGCCCTGGTCCCAGGTGGTAGATCGGGTGCGCAGCTCGGAGCACTCACGCTTCCCGGTTTACGAGGAGGAGCTGGACGATATCCTGGGTGTTCTTTACGCGAAGGACCTGCTTCCGGCGATCCTGGCCGACGAGGAACCTGAGGCGGGCTGGGCATCGCTCATGCGACAGGCGTCATTCGTCCCGCGTACCAAGACGATCGGCGACCAATTGCGCGACTTCCGTGCGGAACGACAGCATATTGCCCTCGTCGCCGACGAATTCGGGGGCATCGCTGGCCTGGTGACGATCGAGGATGTGCTGGAGGAGATAGTCGGCGAGATTCGCGACGAATACGATGAGGAAGAACCGGAAATCGTCTGCGAGGAAGGGCGCAACTACTGGGTCGCCGGGCGTGTGACCCTGGAGGAACTCAGCGAGGAACTGGGCCACGATTTCGAGCGGGAGGGAATAACCACCGTCGGTGGACTGGTATACAACCAGCTCGGTCGGGTCCCGCGTCCCGGCGAGAGTTTTTCCATCGACGGCTTCCGCGTCGTCGTCGAGCGCGTCGTGCGGCGCAAGATCGAGCGCATCTATTTCGAGCGCATGGCGTCGGGAACGGACGGGGAAGACACATGACGACGACTCCCCTTCTCATCCTTTCCGTGCTCGTGATCGGCTGGTTGACCGCGGCCTCCACCGCGGTTCGTTCAGTCAGCAGGATCTGGCTCCGGCACTGGGCGGAGCAGGGTGCTCGCGGTAGCGTGGCGATCGAGCGGTATCTGGAAGGTCCGCAGCGATTGGTCCTCTCCGCGGGCACCGCCATCGCCCTCGCTTCGGTGCTTACCGGTCTGACACTGGGGATGGTCACCACTGGCAGTTTCTGGCGCGACTCCGGCCGCGTGGTTCTGGCGGCGGTGGTCCTGCTGATCTTCGGACAGATCGTGCCTCGCGCCGTTGGCCGACGGTGGGCGGTGTCGCTGTTGCCATATCTCGTTCCAGCGCTCCAGTTGACCGATTTCGTGCTCGGCCCGCTCTCCCTTGCCGTCCGGCGGGTCGCGGTGCGTTCCTCCGGCTCCGACGTCGAGGCGGTGCAGGAACCACGTGACGCGCTCGAGGATCTTCTTCGTGAGGGAGAGCTGGAGGGCGTGAGTGCCGGCGACGAAGCGGCGATCATCAGCGGCGTCGTCCAGTTTGGCGACAAGACTGCCGGGGACGTCATGACGCCGCGCGAGGAAATCTTCGCCGTTGACGGCACGCTCTCACGCGATGCGCTCTCCCAGGAGGTCGCCCAGTCAGGCTACAGTCGCGTACCCGTCTATGAAGGCAGCCTGGACAATCCAGTCGGAATGGTTCACGTATTCGACCTGATCAAGGCCTTTGCCGACGATCGCCCGCTGACATGGCGCCGACTGGCCTTTGCCGCACCTGACACGCATTGCAACGAGTTGCTTTCCAGAATGCTTCGCGGGCAGCTTCACCTGGCGCTGGTGCGCGACGCCGACGGCCGCACCCTCGGGCTCGTTACTCTCGAGGACCTTCTGGAGGAGCTGGTGGGAGACATTCGCGACGAGCATGACGATCCCCATCCGTCCACCGAACCGTCAGCCGGCTGACCGGCAGGAATGTCCCGCCGAGGGCCAGAGACCAACGAACGCATCGCCTCGCGTTCCCCATCCGCCAATGCATGACCACTGCCTCTTCCCGTTCGTCCATGCTCGACCGCCTGCTGGCTGATTTCGACGAACGAAAGCCGGCGGCCCTGGCTCGCGCAGTCTCCATCGTCGAGAATCATCGCGACGGCTTCGAAACGCTTCTCGGGTCGTTCCAGCCCAGACTGGGTCGAGCGCGTAGAATAGGCATGACCGGTCCGCCCGGCGCCGGCAAGAGCACGCTCACCACCGCCCTTGCGGAAGCCTTCCGGGCCCGCGGCCTTACCGTCGGCATCATCGCCGTGGATCCGACCTCGCCGTTCACGGGTGGCGCGCTTCTGGGCGACAGGATCAGGATGGAACGGGTCGCGCTCGACGATGGCGTGTACATCCGCTCCCTCGCCACCCGTGGGTCGCTGGGCGGCCTCTCGAGGGCGACCCGGGAGACGGCCGACGTCCTGGATGCGTACGGATTCGACCGCATACTGATCGAGACTGTGGGCGTTGGACAGAGCGAGCTGGACGTTGCCCGCACCGCCGACACGACGCTGGTCGTGCTCGTGCCGGAATCCGGGGACGCCATCCAGACGCTCAAGGCAGGCCTGATGGAGATCGCCGATATCTTCGCCGTCAACAAGGCCGACCGGCCCGGCGCCGACCGGATGCTGAACGACATCGAGGTGATGCTGGGAATGCGCTCGGGGATGACGCGGGGCGAACTGCCGGCGCACCATGGCGTGGACCTGAAGAGCGCCGAGCTCAAGCGCAAGCTGAATCCGTCGCGCGTGGCTCGCGAGGCCGCCGCCGATGACAGCGCCGACCAATGGACGCCGCCAGTCCTGCGCACCATAGCCACCCAGGGCGAGGGAATACCGAAGCTGTACGAGGCACTGGACCGTCATCACCGTTATCTTGAGCGTAGCGGGGTGCTGCATGAGCGCCGGCTACAGCGGATGCGCGAGCGGGTAATCGAGACGACGGAGCACCGTATCAGCCGGCGTCTCTGGCAGGACCCGGAGACCAATAGCTGGCTGGATGCGCAGCTACCCGCGCTCGAACGGGGCGAGCTCACGCCGTTCAACGTGGCCGATGCCCTACTCGCCCGTAGTGGCGACCTTATCACCCGGATCGACCGATGACGATGTCCACCGACCTCACCAGCGAGACCGCGACCGACAGCCGGGCAACGCTCGCCCAGCAAGAGGAACTCGAGCGACTACGCTCCGAAGTAGCCATGTGGCGCGAGCGATACGAGCGCGGAACCAAGCGCGAGATCGATTTTGCCAACTCGGCTTTCGAGCCGGCTCCTCTGTACACGGCGCTGGATACCCTCACCACCTCGGCGGCGACCGAGGTCCCGGGTACTCACCCATTCACTCGCGGTGTCCACCCCACCGGCTACCGCGGGCGGCTGTGGACGATGCGCCAGTTCGCCGGCTTTGGAAGTGCCAGCGATACGAACCAGCGGTTCAAGTTCCTTCTCTCGCAGGGTCAGACAGGATTGTCGGTGGCCTTCGACTTCCCGACGCTCATGGGCTACGACTCGGACCACCCGAGGTCTGAAGGTGAGGTGGGCAAGACCGGCGTTGCGATCTCCAGCCTGGCCGACATGGAGCTCCTCTTCGACGGCATCCCGCTCGATGAGGTGTCGACGTCGATGACCATCAATGGTCCGGCAGTGATCCTGTACGCGTTCTACGTGGCGGCCGCGGAGAAGCAGGGTGTTTCGGCAGAGAAGCTGCGCGGTACGGTTCAGAACGACATCCTGAAGGAGTACATGGCGCAGCATGCCTGGTGCTTCCCGATCGAGCCCGCGCTCCGCCTGATCGTGGACTCCTTCGAGTGGTCGGCCAGCCACGCGCCGCAGTGGAATACCATCTCGATCTCCGGCTACCACATTCGTGAAGCCGGTGCCACTGCCGCCCAGGAACTGGCCTTCACCCTTGCTGACGGATTCACCTATGTGGAACGCGGCGTCGAGCGTGGCCTCGCCGTGGACGACTTCGCTCCGCGTCTGTCCTTCTTCTGGGACATCCACAACGACTTCTTCGAGGAGATCGCAAAGCTCCGTGCGGCGCGCCGGATCTGGGCTCGTCACATGCGCGACCGCTTCCAGGCACGCGACCCCCGTTCCTGGATGATGCGCTTCCACTCGCAGACGGCCGGGGTGACGCTAACCGCCCAGCAACCCGTCAACAACGTCATACGGGTGGCCTATCAGGCGATGGCCGCCGTACTCGGCGGGACCCAGAGCCTGCACACCAACTCGATGGACGAGACGCTGGCATTGCCCACCGAGCACGCGGTGCAGGTGGCCCTGCGTACACAGCAGGTGCTGGCTTTCGAGAGTGGTGTCCCGAACGTGGTGGATCCCCTGGGCGGTTCCTACTACGTGGAGGCCCTGACCGACGAACTCGAGCGCCAGGCGGAGGAGATCTTCACCCGGATCAACGAGTTCGGCGGCGTCGTCGCCGGCCTGGAGCAGGGTTGGTTCCAGCGTGAGATCGCCCGTTCGGCTTCGCGCCAGCAGTGGGAGATCGAGCAACACCGCAAGGTTATCGTGGGGGTCAACGAGTTCATCACTGAGGAGGATGAACTCTCGATCCCCGTCCTGAAGGTCGGTGCCGAGGCCGAGCGCGATCAGCGTGAAAGGCTGGCAGCGCTCCGCTCCACTCGCGACAACGCGCTCTGTGCCACCCGACTGGAAGCCCTGCGCGTTGCCTGCCGTGGCAGTGAGAACACCATGCCGTACATCCTGGACTGCGCTCGTGCCTACTGCACCCTGTTCGAGATCCGGGCAGCCATGGAGGACGTCTTCGGCGCGTACCGCGAACCGGTGTTCTTCTGAGCGCGTCGGGCAGGTCGAAGGCGGTCAAGCGCCCCGATGCGTCGGACGGATCGAAGGCGAGCAAGCGCACAAGCGCCTCGGGCAGGTCTGCATCGGGCAAGCGCTCCGGCGCCGCCGCTCCGGCGCCATCTCTCACCAACTGGTGGGCGAACTACTTCGATGCGCAGTACCTGCTCGAGTACGAGCCCCTGTTCAACCTCGAGAGCGACCGCAGTGAGGTCGCCCGACTGACCGAGCTGCTCGGCCTGCCAGTGGGGTCGAGGGTGCTGGATTGTCCGTGCGGACAGGGGCGACATTCGCACCTGCTTGCCGAGAATGGCTTCGATGTCGACGGGCTGGATTACTCGGCGGACCTCCTGGACATCGCCAGGGCTCGCGGCACCGGTCGCAATCTTCGCTATACCCGCGGTGACATGCGTCGCCTGCCCGCCAGATGGACCGGTCGGTTCGATGCCGTGTTGAACCTGTTCACGTCGTTCGGCTTCTTCGCTTCGGCCGACGACGACCAACAGGTGATCAACGAGTTTGCCCGCGTGCTCAAGCCCGGCGGGATGCTCGTCTGGAATGGCGGGAGTCGGGACGGCGTGATGGCACGCTTTCTCGCCCGTGATTGGTGGAAGTCGGATGACGGCACCATGATCGGCCATGAGCGCGAGTTCGACCCGCTCTCCGGTTTCCTCGAGATCCGTTCGACCTGGCATGGCCCGAATGGTGCCGGCGAGCGGTCACACCGCATACGACTGTACACAGCGAGCCGGCTCGCAGCCCTCTGTGCCTCGGCAGGACTCGTCGTGCTGGAAGCGTACGATGGCTGGCATGACCGGCCACTCCATCGTCGCTCCACCCAGATGACGCTCGTCGCCCGCAAGGAATGAGTTGCCGTCCCCCGGTGATGCTGCGTAACTTTGCAGGTTGACAGCAACCGCCTCCGCCTGGAACTGCGCAGCCTCACCCAACCGGCCCCTCGCTGGTGGCCGAATGCCAATCAGGAAATCGTCATGACCCGTCCCATCCGTGTGCTCGTCGCGAAGCCTGGCCTGGATGGCCACGATCGCGGTGCCAAGGTGGTCGCCGCAGCGCTGCGCGATGCCGGAATGGAGGTCATCTATACTGGCCTTCACCAGACGCCGGAGATGATTGCCACGGCCGCGGTCCAGGAGGATGTCGACGTTGTCGGCCTGTCCATCCTCTCGGGAGCGCACATGACGCTCTTCCCTCGCGTCCTCGAATTGCTCCGCGAGCAGGGACGGGATGACATCCTTCTCACCGGAGGCGGCATCATTCCCCAGGAGGACATGGAGGAACTGGAGAAGCTGGGGACCGGCAGGCTGTTCGGCCCGGGAACCTCCACCGGCCAGTTGGTGGAATTCATCCAGCAGTGGTTCGCCGCCCGGAATGAGCAACAGGCGTGAGTAGCAGACTGGCGGAGCTTGCCGCGGAATCGAGGGAGCTGGAGTCACGGCTTCGCGAGGGTGGCGGCGCGGCGCGCATCGCGAAGCAGCACGCACAGGGCAAGCTCACGGCCCGCGAACGCGTCGCCGGGCTGTGCGACAGCGACTCGCGGTTCCTTGAGGTTGGATTGCTCGTCGCTCACGATCGTTATGACGGGCAGGCACCATCGGCGGGGGTGGTGACCGGCATCGGGATGGTGCACGGGCGTGAGGTGGTGATCGTTGCCAACGACGCCACGGTCAAGGCGGGATCGTGGTGGCCCGAGACAATCACCAAGATCCTCCGCGCCCAGGAGATCGCCATGCGCTGCCGTATCCCCATCATCTACCTGGTGGATTCGGCGGGCGTGAACCTCCCCTACCAGGGCGGCGTCTTCCCGGGGCAGTACGGTGCAGCGCGCATCTTCTACTACAACTCCATCATGCGGCGGTACCTCCGGATCCCGCAACTGGCTGCAGTGATGGGGCAGTGCATAGCCGGCGGCGCATACCTGCCGGCGCTATCCGACACCATAGTCATGGTGGAAGGCAGTTCCTTCATGGGGCTCGGCGGGCCCAACCTGGTGAAGGGTGCCACGGGCGAGGTAGTGGACGGGGAGACGCTGGGAGGCGCGGCCACGCATACGAAAGTGAGCGGCGTCGCTCACTACATGGTACCCGACGACGAAGCCTGCCTCGCCCGGCTTCGTGAATTGGTGGAGCTCCTCCCGCGGGTGGTGCGCGAGACGCGGCTGGCCGGACTCGCGGCCACTCCTGCGGCCCCGGCCATGGTCGACCTGTACGAGCTGTTGCCGTCGGACCATCGCATGTCCTACGACATGAGTGCGGTGCTGAGCAGCCTCGTGGACGGAGGCGAACTGCGTGAGTTTCAGGGTGAGCTGGCGCGCGAGATGATCTGCGCTGACGCCCGCCTCGACGGCCTGCCGATTGGCGTCATCGCCAACCAACGCGGGCTCATCAAGGGTCGGCCGGGAGAGAAACCGAGGTTCGGAGGCATCATCTACGCCGAGAGTGCAGAGAAGGTCGCCTACTTCATCGATCGTTGCGACCGGCAGGGTATCCCCATTCTCTTCGTCCAGGACGTCTCCGGCTTCATGGTCGGAGCCGAGGCGGAACACGAGGGAATCATTCGTGCCGGCGCTCGTTTCGTCGAGGCCATGGCGACGGCGCGTGTGCCCAAGCTGGTGCTCACCGTGAATCACGCTTCCGGGGCTGGCTATTATGCCATGGCGGGCCAGGGTTTCGATCCGGATTTCATCTTCTCGTGGCCCACGGGGCGGATGGGTGTGATGGAAGGCGAGGCAGCGGTCAACGCCGTCCACGGCCCGGCGCTGGATGCCGCGCGCCGTGGCAACGGCCAGGCCAGCGCCGCAGTGATGGAGGCGGTGGAAACGATGCGCGCCGACTACGAGCAACAGCTGGATGCCCGGTATGCAGGCGCGCGCGGATACATCGACGCCATTGTCTATCCCGAGGATACACGTGAGGTGCTTGCCATGGCCCTTCGTGCCTCGCTTCAGAATCCTGGCCCACATATCGGGCCGTTTCAACTTCCCGCAGGACTCAGCGAGGTGCTGTGAGCACGATGTCAGGGCGCGAAACGCGAACGGGACGAGCGACGGTACGAGTCGCCAGCGGCCAGGGCTTCTGGGGCGATTCCCTCGATGCCCCACGTCGGCAGGTGGAAGGCGGTGAGGTGGATTACCTCATGCTCGACTACCTGGCCGAGGTCACCATGTCGATCCTCCAGAAGCAGCGAGAGCGCGACTCGGATATGGGCTATGCGCGCGACTTCATCGGTGCGGTGGAGAGCATGCTGCCGGCCATCACCGAGCGCGGCGTGCGGGTGATCGCCAATGCTGGTGGTGTCAATCCGCCGGCCTGTGCCGAAGCTCTGCTGAAGATGGCCGCCTCTCATGGCGCCACGCTTCGCGTGGGCGTCGTGACCGGCGACGACCTGCTGCCGCAACTGGATGAGTTGATCAGACAGGGTCACACGTTGACCCACATGGAGACGGGTGAATCGCTGGATACTGTTCGCGACCGTGTACTCTCGGCGAACGCCTACATCGGCTCCGAGCCGATCGTGGAAGCGCTCGAGAAGGGTGCGCAGGTCGTC
This sequence comes from uncultured Gemmatimonadota bacterium, assembly GCA_937906875.1. GTDB lineage: Bacteria > Gemmatimonadota > Gemmatimonadetes > Gemmatimonadales > Gemmatimonadaceae > CALCHX01. The sequence continues at coordinate 71,863 of CALCHX010000153.1, forward strand.
ATCACCGGCCGCTCCACCGACACGGCGCTCACCATGGCTCCGCTCCGGCATGAATTCCGCTGGGCTGCCGATGACTGGGACCGTCTGGCCGCAGGCATCGTGGCCGGCCACATCCTGGAGTGCGGAGCACAGGCAAGCGGCGGCAACTGCCTGTACGACTGGCGCAACATTCCCGACCTGGCCAACGTGGGCTACCCGATAGTGGAGGCCGGCGCCGATGGCAGCTTCGTCGTCTACAAGCATCCCGGCACGGGCGGCCGCATCTCGGTGCAGACAGTCACCGAGCAGCTTGTTTACGAGATGGGCGATCCGACGTCGTACATCACCCCTGACGTCGTCGCCGACTTCACGAGCATCCGGCTCGAACCGGCCGGTCCCGATCGTGTCCGGGTGCATGGTATTGGCGGCACTCCGGCGACGGACAAGCTCAAGGTGTCGATCGCCTATCGTGCCGGCTACAAGGCCGTCGGTACGCTGGTCTACGCCTGGCCGGACGCGCTCGACAAGGCCGAGGCGGCCGCCACAGTCCTCCGCGAACGGCTGGATCGGCTGGGCCTGTCCTTCGACAGCGTTCTGGTGGAGTACGTGGGGGCGTCGGCCACACACGGCCCCCTGTCAGGCATCGATACTGCGCCCTGGCGCGCTGACCTCCCCGAAGTGCAACTCCGCTTCGGCGTTCGCGGACCCGACCGCGCCGCCGTCGAGCGATTCACCCGCGAGCTGGCGCCGCTCGTGCTCAATGGTCCGCCCAGTGTGACTGGCTTTGCCGGCGGCCGACCGAAGGTCGAGGAAATTGTCGCTTACTGGCCGGCCCTCATCGACAAGGATGTCGTGAAGACGATAGTGGAGGTGACCTCGTGAAGGTGCGACTGCTCGACCTCGCCCACGCCCGATCCGGCGACAAGGGTGACATGGCCAACGTTGGCGTCATCGCGCTGCGGCCGGAGTGGTATCCACTACTCGCCCGCCTGCTGACCAGCGACCGCGTCGCCGCCCATTTTTCCGGCGTGATCAGCGGCGGGGTCGACCGTTTCGAACTTCCCAATCTCCACGCCCTCAATTTTCTGCTCCACGGCGCGCTGGATGGTGGCGGAACGATCTCGCTGAAGACCGATGCCCAGGGGAAGGTGTTCTCCACCGCGCTCCTTCGCCTGGAGCTGGATGTTCCCGCCGACGAGGCACGCCGACTCGGACTGCCCGGTTCTGCCTGACGGTGGCCCCGCTCGCATGACCCGGCTTACCCGCGTCAAGCTGATTGTCGCCGCCGCAGGCGTGAGCATCTGGGCGGTGGGGGTGCGGGTGGGGGACGAGCGCCTGAAGTGGGCGGGCATTGCGATACTGGTCGCGGCCTTCCTGCTCCGCCTGCTGAATGACAGACCCGGTGCCTCCTCCGACGACGCCTCCGGGCCGGATGATGGATCGCCCTGAAGCCGGCGTCAGTTGACGATCAGGCTTGCATTTCCTCCACTCTCGCGCCCTCCGACATCCACCGCCTGGCGGGTACCTGGCCGCTTCAGGCGGCTGACGAGGGTACGG